>RXJR01000014.1 GCA_003963305.1 Candidatus Melainabacteria bacterium
CCAAGCAAACGCTTCAAGGTGGCATTTTCTTCTTCCAGTGATTTCATCTTTTTGACTTCACTGACCTGCATGCCACCATATTTCGAGCGCCACTTGTAAAACGTTTGCTCCGAGATCCCGTGCTTCCTGCAGAGCTCGGAATTCCCAATCCCGGCCTCGGATTCCTTGAGAATGGCTATGATCTGCTCTTCTGTGAATCGGCTTTTCTTCATGCTGACGTCCTTCTAGCGCTTAGTCTAGATTTGTCGGTTGTCAGCTGTCAACTTCTTTTTGGACCTAACATCGGGGTCACATCACTCCGTATCCAGGCTCTGCAAATGGTAGTAGCATGTTTTGCTGGATGTTGATTTCATTGTTTTGAGTTGGGTTGAAATTACGACGGTTTTGCATTTCGTCTTCTCCTTTTGCATCTTTATCACTCCGGTGTCTCGCTCTGCAAGATCACATCGTTTGATAATTCGGAGAATGTCTTCTTTCAACTAAAACTCACGACGCCCCCGGGTCGAAAATGTTTCCCGAAAAATCTGATTCGGTTAGAACTTATTTTCGGCAAGTGTGTAGTTCGATGTGATTCTGAAAAAACTGGATATCACGCAGTGCAAGTTGTAGTGCAGGATAAAGGAAAATACGATGAGGCTCTGAAAGCGGCTGCACTGCTGATTTTTCGCTACTATCATTTTTCAACGTTTCCATTTATTGCCACTATCAACAGCCGAAACTCAGGCAGGCACAAACATAAAAGCCACTATTGGTAGTATCTAATCTTATTAGGGGTAATCGAATGCACAGTGCAACATTTAGTCGCCAGAAAGTGCGTATTCATTTTGATGCACTTTGATCTTGCGCACTCGAAGGCGGGGTTCGGAATGATGGTTTTTGTTTTATTCTCGCTGCAGAGGCAAGAGAAATCGAACCGTATCTTTGCGGAAGCGTTCCAATTGGCTCTCTGATGACCCGAAACAGAATTAATCTCCACCGGACTACCCCAAAATTAGTTCAAAGGGGGCCTGGCGGTGTCCTGGAAGATTTAGGCAAATCCCGAAAAGCTTAGCCGATGAGGGGATTCGAACCCCTGACCTACGGTTTACGAAAAATGGGTCAGAGCTTTTTTGCTCTTTTGGTGGTATCACCACAGGCTGTCAATATTTTGCTATAATCAACTAATCATCAAGGTTTCGCGTGATCGATTTGTTTTACTGAAATTGCTCGACATGCACGAAAATTTCTCTCTCAGGGGGCCCAAAGGGGGCCCAGAATTTTCCCCGAAACCCACGGTGGTGAAAACCCTGGGTCACTGAGTTGGGCCCCCCTGGGCCCCCTCGGACAATTTTTGGGAGGTGCTAATGGCAACCAGAATCAATTTCACCAAGAAGAAATTAGAGGAACTGCCGCGCCCGACCGGTTCCACCCGCGACGTCTACTATGATGAACATGTCAACAACCTGCTTGTGCGCGTCTCGTCAAACGGCGCGCTCAATTTCTATGTTCGACGCAAAATCGGTGGGGTGAGCAAACGTGTCTTACTGGGCCGCTATCCTGAGATTAGCATCGAACAGGCTCGCAAGAAGGCCGGTGATGTCCTTCATGGCATCGCCAATAACATCGCTATTTCGCCGTCTGTGCGTACGTCCAAGAATAAGGAATTGACTGTTTTTGAACTATTTGACCTGTACATGGAAAGTTATGCAAAAGATCGCTGCGTTCGCTACAACGACATGCGTAAAGACTTTGACCGATACATTCCAGATTGGAGAAAAAAGCCGCATTCAACTATCACCAGAGTCGAAGTACAGCAAAGGCTCAATAAAGTGCGACAGAAAAATGGTCCCGCCGCCGCCAATCATCTGCTCATCCTGATGCGGGCCGCTATGAACTGGAACTTGAAAAATGGCACCATCACTGAAAACCCATGGGCTGGTATTAAACAAAATAAGGTCCAGGCACGCGAACGGTTTCTCAGACCCGACGAGATGTCACGCTTCTTCCAAACCCTGCAGACACAGGACGAACTGATTCGTGACTATGTATTACTCAGCCTCTACACCGGAGCACGCCGGTCGAATGTACTGGCGATGCGCTGGGATGAAATTGACTTTGAACTGGCTCTGTGGCGGATACCACTGACTAAGAACAAAGAATCGCATTTTGTGCCACTCACCTCGTCTGCTATCGAACTTCTTAAGCGCCGATTTGCCCAGAAGACCGGCCCCTGGGTTCTGCCAGGTAAGGGCGGCAGCCATCATCTGGTCGAACCGAAAAGACCCTGGCACAAGCTACTCAATGAAGCAGGCATTGAGGACCTTCGCCTGCACGACCTCCGTCGTACACTGGCCAGCTATATGGCAATGGATAATCAGAGCCTGCCAATCATCGCCCGGGCTCTCGGACATAAGTCGATCGCCTCTACTCAGATCTATTCGCGCCTCTCCAACGACCCCGTCCGCAAAGCCATGGAAAGTGCCCAGGACGAAATCAAACGTCTGAGCACCTCACAATAACCCGAAGAAAAGAACCCGGGACTGCCGCCGTTGTTCACATCTGATCGAGTAAGGTGACGGCGACGACCTCGCACGCACACTCAATCCCACCCCCGATACCACCAGACAAGCCGCCGTCCCAGATGCCGCCGACCAGATCGTAGCAAAGCGAGCGCCACCAAAGTCAATCCGTATTGCCCTCAAAAACACCGCATTGACTTTGGGACACTGCTTTGCTCCCTCATTCATGCGCGGCAACGGAGCCGCAGACAACGAGGTAAAAACACATGAAAAAGTCAACTACATCGAAGACGACCGCATCAAAGACGACCGCAGCAAAGACCACCGCATCAAAGACAACCGCAGCAAAGACGCCAGCGGACATCCACCTGGTCAGCAGCGATACCCCCTGGGGCAAAGCTCAATCAGCAGAAGACATCGCCCCTGGTATCACCGCGTATACAACGGCGTCGCACGGCGGCTATTTTCTGAATCGCGCCGCCAACGCCAAAGTTGCTCCACGCCTGAAAAGATCCACATTCAATTCTCAAGGATTGGACGGCTGGTACGAAGAAGACTGCGATTGGGCAATTGTTGTCTACACTTTTCCACAATACTTCTCTCAGGAAAAATACAAACACGCACTGGAATCTCTGGCAACTCACCACAGCGCTGCTTATAAATCTCTCGTAGCCTTGCATCACTAACAAGCCCATCCTCATCCAGATCCGGCCTCCACCAGGGTCGGATTTTCCAACCCCTCGCACAACAATACGTCGCTCAACGCCGCCCATTTCACCGACCCAATTGAGTGGTATATCGTTCCAACCAGGCGGGAACGTAGCAACGGTGAAAGTCGAAGACCGCGTATTTTGCCGGGCGAGATACTAGAAGGTCAGCCCACATGATTGCACCCATAGTTTCACATCTCATAACTTCCCCAACATTCTCAATCCATGCTGGCGGTACCCAGGACAGGACATAATCTGCAGAAAATGCCCTTTGACCAATAACGACCCTAAGATCAAAAGGTTCTTGATCGGGTCCTATTAACTCCTTACCAGCAATGCAACACACCCAGGTATCCCAGGGCGGAGTATCCTCGTGATCAAAGTAGCCGTCAGACATTGACTCAGTCAGTCCATCATGACCCGATGCTCCCAAAAAGTAAGCAAGAAGGCGTCCACCTGCCATGCTTGTAGTGCCGACAGCTTGGATACCCTCCTTGGTCAAAAGCTTCTTTCGCTTTTGACTGACTTCTTCAATCGCAGCACTGCCCTGCTTGCTACTTGCCAGAAAGAGTGAAGTATCATCAGGGTTTTGTGGTCTCAGCGCGGCAGTACGAAGATATTGCGCTTTGGACAAATCACATTTGCGGCTGCACCAGGCCACCGTTTCTTTCAATCTTTGTTCAAATTCTTTTTCATTCATTAGTCTTGCCGAATACAAAATTCAATTACGGTTCGTCTTACATTATTATCGACAATATGACGCTATTAAGTGAGTCCGGATGTAACTTCAGTCACGAATGCTGGCGCTCTGAGAATGTCGACTTTATCCGTACTGCTCTTCATATCGAATCTGTCGAGCGCGCACTCAATTCTGCAACAATTCGCTTGCAACCTCTGCCTGAGCACGCTAACATCTGCAGGCAAATGCTGAATGACTGGTCTCATCAGGTTTATCTTATTGAGTGGCGAATCAACCAACTGCCCGATTTGCTCACGAATCCCAATCTAAAAGAATGGCCACTCGGATAGAGGGCCCGAAGCTATCTTGAGGGTCCGCATGAGCAACGAACTCAGCGCTACTCTATCCCAATCCCACGCACTGAGGCGCGACACCCCGTGAAACTCAAAACCGCAAAATTTGTCATCCTGTCGTTTTTCCTCTCAGCCATCATTGCCCCTGCGCCATCAGAGTGCGCCACCTCCTCGAATCAGACCTGGGCCATTCATGGAAAAGCTGTCACGGAAAACGGAATTAAGGATGGCTGGCTTGTTTTTAGCAATGGCGTCATTAGCGCAGTAGGAACCGATGAATCTTCCGTACCTCCGGCTGCGAGAAAGGTCGATTGGAATGGATACATCTTTCCCGGTCTGATCGACACACACAATCATGTCGACTGGAATTCAATTCCTCAATGGACAGACGGCCCGTTTAAAAGCAGATATGAATGGTTAGATGACCCCAGGTACAAAGCCGCTGTTGATGCACCACATACAGCACTAAAACCAGTCATCGATGATTCTCGCAAGTATGGTGAATTGCGGGCGCTGATTGGTGGCACAACACTGATTCAGGGTAGCTTTGCTCAGAAGCAGCCTGATATTCTGGTTCGCAACCTGGATGTTAGATACAAGGCTCTCAATCATGTTCTCCCGAAGATTGAAAGTTTGCCGGACGACAAGAAAAACGAATATCTGACAGGACTCTCAAACAAGTCAGCACCAAATGGTATACAACGCCTCTTTTTTCACATTGGCGAGGGCTTGTCCAGCGATCCTATATCTGCCAACGAATACAAAGTCCTGGTCAGTAAAGGATTCGGTCAGGAAGGCGTTGTCTGTATTCACGGTCTCGCGCTTGGCTCAGATGATTTTGCCGATATGGCAAATAGAAAAATGTTTCTCGTCTGGTCTCCAGTCAGCAATTGGAATCTTTATAGAGCAGTGACCAACATTCCACAAGCCATGAAGGCTGGTGTTGTGATAAGCCTGGCACCGGATTGGACCTTGAGCGGATCAGACAATCTGCTCGAAGAAATGAAGTTCGCCTACGCCATCGCCTACTCCAACTGGGGAAACACAATCACTGCAAAAGACATTTTCAAAATGGCTACATCCGACGCAGCAAAAGTGGCTGGCGTAGACAAAAGTTCAATCACCGCTGGTGCTGGTGCTCCTCAGGGAACACTTGACGTAGGCTACGCTGCCGACCTCTTCCTTGCACCCTCACTCGAACAACCAGTCAACGGTACTGCCGACCCTTACGAATCTCTTCTAAGGACTTATCCCAAACACATCCACCTGGTCTTCATTGATGGCAAGCCAATCTACGGCGACAAAAATGTGATGTCAGCTATCGCACCGGGCGCAGACGACCTGTCTGTCCAAAATGTCGCCAAGTCTGTCATCACCACTGGTGGCGATCCCTCAAAACCCGACGATCAAAAACATCTGCCCGACATCCAAAAATCGATAGAAAGCAAACTCACAGAACTAGCCCCTTTGATCGAGAATTGAATTCCGCTGCTGAACTCCGCCAGGGACTAGAAGGCACGAAGATGCCCGCAACTGTCGCCACTGTTCCGAAACGATCGAGTCAGGTGACGTCCATGCTGGTCGCACCGTGCACCCAATACCATCCCCGACACCACCGAACAAACCACCGTCCCGGATGCCACCCGATAGAGCGTTTTCATCCGTTCAGGGAAGGGAAATTACGCTTGTAAAGCCTATAAGCAAGTGTATATTCAAAATCGGAATTTTGTTTCAGTGATGGTCAGGTCATGAAGCACGCTTACTCTTTGACAAATATCGCTCTACTGAATTTGCTTCTCTCAGTTTGTTCGCCGGTTCGGATGCAATTGCTTTCGATACCGCTGTAGTTCATTTCGAAAGACGTCCAGCACTTTTGCGTAGCCATTACAGTGACATTTTTTGTAATGCGCTAGTTGACACTTTGACCTGAGTTTTTCCAGATGATTTCTGCTGCGTAGACAGCCAGCATAGAATCGTAATATCACCAATTCCTGTAAGCGTGGTTGCTATGCGGCTTTCAAGGATTCTACACCCGCGGGCACAGATCGATAATTAAAATCGACATCGCATAGCTGGAAAAGGAATGTACAGAGTGGGCTGGAGACAGCAAGATTGTGCATGCGGAACGCTGACGACAGAACTTCAAGTCACGCTTTAGATGATGAATATTCTAAAAATCGCAGCTTTGGCAGTTAGCATTCGTCCTACCTTGGGGCAACTGGATAGGACACATCAAGAGTGAATAAAAGTCCCAGCTTAGCAACACGGCTTGTAAGCATTGGGTCAAACGCAAAAACCGCTTGATCATCATCGACGGCAAGTTTGCAGTACAAAACTGTTTGATTCCCACGTCGACGAATTTCTTCAAGCTCTTCGTGTTTGACTTCGATTTGATCTAAGATTGAGTCCATGTGATTTATCAGATGATCGTTCGGCTGAAAATTGCAGCTGCTCAGTATCCACTGTTTAATCTTGCTTTCGGTGTGAGTTTTTGTCGGCTCCAACTTCAGCGAATTGGTAGTTTCATCTGGAACTAAATCTCTACCATGGATCCATAAGAAAACTTCGAGACATTTAGGATCAAGCGATTTCACTTTGATATCCTCACAGGCAAGTTTATGGTGTAAACCAAGTTCCATCCGTGGCTTGCACAACCATGAAGCCATTGAATCCGCTGGCTGCGATACAACTACTTAGCTTACACCAAAATTTGGGGTCGAAGGGATTCAAATCAGCCAAGCAATCGGCCTTAACCTGTCGACATCTATCATTGTGTTCTTACGCCGTAAGCACAAAGAAGATGGTGAGCAAAATAGCGGAGGAAAGTTTGATTTTCTTTCGCTGCTATGTCAGCTAAAGTAAAGTATGTTCAGAATGCAGAACGAGGTGGTGTGTGAAAAATTTGACGACATGGTCTCTGATTATGACGTTGCTGTCGCAAGGCTCCAGCGCACTTGGATCGCCGAATGACCATCCGATGTCGTTAGTTGAAGCACGTGAATATATGCTGAGTTTGGTCAATAGAGATCGAATGGCAAATCATCTGCCAAAGTTGTTGATGGATACGACTGCTTCCGCTGCAGGTCAAATCCATTCGGACGAAATGGCACAAAAGGGTTACATCAGCCATTGGGATACTTCTGGTAAAAAACCAATTCAAAGATATACTGAGGCTGGAGGAAGTGACCACGTCAGCGAGAATTTGTGTCTCGTATCTACAAGAGTCTTTTCGACTGAGGCTCTTGCAAAACAGTCAAAGCCTACTCACCTGTTTTCGAAAGACGAGCTTAACGATTTGGAGAAGAGTTTCATGACTGAAACACCTCCGAACGACGGGCATCGTGTTCAGATTCTGACGCCCGAACACAATAAGGTTGGTTTTGGTTTAAGCTTTTTCGTCAACGCTCAGAATGATGGACATTTGGCCATTGCGCAAGAGTTTCTTAACGCTTATGGAAGATACTCTAAGCTGCCATCGAGCATCGTTCGGGGACGTGTATTCCAAGTTTCGGGCACTTTCAGCCCTGGGGTGAACTTCTATTCTTTGTCGATTTACAGGGAACCGATGCCAAAGTCCATATCGAAGGCCGACTTGAATAACGGACCTAGAGAGTTAGCCTATTCAGACAATGCTATCGTCACATATTTTCCAACTGATAAAAACGTAAAAACAGCAATGGTTAAAGGTGCTCAGTGCTTTTCCGTACAGATAACTCCTGATAGGGACTGGCAATCGGGACTATATTACGTAAGCGTATGTGCTGTAAAACTCAAGAGAAACGACGTGATCGAAGTTTCAACCAGAACAACCAGCTTGAATTGACCGGCCGTTGATGCTATTTGCCGGTCTTTGGCAAGACAATTCCGCCAACATCCAGGCCCACCCCGCGTCCGCTCCCGCTCGCATTAGCACTGTTCCCGCGGCTAGTTGCTGTTGCACTTGTACCAGTGCTCGTGCTTGGCCAATCACCTAAAAGGGGTGTCGCTTGCAGACCTCTCGGAGGGTTTGATGTGGGTGTTAGGTTGGTGTCTCTAAGATTGCAACGGGTATTGAGCTGAGGGTTAGGGTATGTGAAGTGTTGCACTTGACCGCCACCTGCTGCGCCCGTTTGAGTTGCGGCGCTAGGTCCGGGGTCGTAACCGGCTCCTCCAGTAACTCCGACGCCACCATAACCTCCGGCGAAACTTCCACTTTGGCCCGTTGCACCCGCAGTTCCTTGACCGTCTAAACCAAACGCATCAACGACCGTTGACGGAGAGTTGTTTGCATAAACGAAGACATTAATTCCAGCAACTTCTTCCATGGGGTCGCGACTGATCCATCTTCCAAGTGTAGAGCTGTATGATCTGAAGGTGGCCAGATTGAGCCAAGCTCGGGAATGCGAGTAAAATCCTCCATAACCGAAATCTGATGGCACAGCCTCGCTATTTTTAGATAATCGTCCGAATGGATCGAAGTTATATTGAGCCTGGATAACTCCAGAGTTATCGCCCATTTCTCTGACCGAGGCAAGATGATCCAAGGTGCAAAAGTATTTCGTTGTACTATTCATCTGACCTCTCCCGAAGAACTTTTTAGTCAAAACTCCAGAGCCATCACGTTCTTCGCAGGCTCGTTCTGAACGCATCGAATCATTGCACCACACAAATTGCTTGATACTCGTCACTGTGCCTGCTGTAGTTTCAATGATAGAAGTGTTTCTGCTAAAACAGTCATATCCAAACGTCGAGTAATTGCCCGTCCCCGGATAAGTGATCTTGATCAGCCTATCATAAGCGTTTCACTTAATTGATAGAACCTGATCACGTGCTCTATCTGAAAATTCATAGATGATAAAAATCCTTGAAATTGATCAACCGAACTCAGCAAGCGCATAAGTCACCCCTCCTGAAATCAAGTCAGGCAGATTATCTATACCATCGCTAACCAACAAGTCTTTTTAGACGTGAGAGCTTGTTCTTATCTGTCTCGTTAAAATCATATCCGCTTATAAGATTTAGAAATTGAACCACTTCATCAAAGTATTCTCGCTCCACTAACCGTCTCGCCAAACTAAGGTCCGGTCCCTTTGCAGAAAGTAGTGCTGACGGTTCAAGGTTTGCCGCATTCGAGAGGCATTCCATCGCAGTTGCCGCATCGTTCTCAGCCAATGCCAAATTGCCTAATAGAATGTTACAGATATGGACCACATAACCATAAACATCATCGCCCTTTTCTGTGGCAGCGAGTTCTAATGCCGTTATCGCATGCTCACGAGCCGTACCAGTGTCAACCAGTTCACCAGCCAAGGAAGCTATTTCGATGTTTGAAAGTATTTTGCTTTTGTGAGTAGTGGCAAGACTAAGTGATTTACGAAAGTATGTGAGAGCCTCTCGCAATCGCTTTTCGGATTTGTTTTTTTTGGCTAAAATCTTGAGTAACGAAGCAACTTTGTACAACGCTGCTTCACTAAGATCTAAATCTGGATGAGCTATCAGAGTATTTATTGCTAGTTCAGGTTCATCGTTGATTTGAAAAAAGGTAGCAGCGTTAATAGCGGCCCAAATGCTGCACTCAGGCAAATTGAGACGGCGCAGCCAAATTCCCTTTATCTGCTCATAAACTTCGTTGTTTGAACATTTTAGGCTCGCGGATCTATATATTGCAAAATCTGCAAAAGTCTCATCATTAGCATGCCTGCTGATAAGATGTTGAACATGAGTCACGTACAAATTCAATTGATTCAAACATGTTGAATAATATACAAGCAACTGAATTCGTAAACCCAAATCATCTGGGTTGACTAACAATTGCTGCTCGAGCCCCTGCACGGAAACAGGATCTAGTGATTTGCCAATGCGCACTAAGTCATCCAGTTCCGAACTCTGCATCTACTCTTCCTCTATCGATCATCAGCATAGCAGGTGCGACTTGGAGTCACTGGCTCCAAGTATGTCATTAGTTAAATGGGTTTCAATGAGTACCCCTGGTAGGTATGGACGTCTTCTGTGTCGCAAAAAAGGAGTTTTCGTATTATCCGGTGGGGGTGTGCCCCCTCCTACTGTTCCTGGATCATCTCCATCTGTCGGTGTTGGAGGTTTCGGCGGTTTTTCCGGTGGATCCGGAACGCAGTTAATTCCTTTTGAGCAATTATCGAGACAATTTATCAACAGTACTATCCATGCCGATCTTCAGTCGATCATGACATTGGTGGAATGAGGTGCCAAATGAAAGCAATGTAGACGCTGTGTAGACGCCAGCATGTGATCGCAGTATCACCAATCGATCTAAATGCGGTAACCATACGGCTTTAGATCATTCTGCACACGCAAGCGGAACAATCGCAAAGATCGAAAACGTACAGCTGAAAAGGGATGTCGTGAAGCTGAAGATGCAGAGTCAGCTTCAGCCGGTCACATCGACGTTCTGCCGCCGACATGATAATTGCGTTCAGTCTTTTTGTTTATCTTTAGGCATGCCATCGGCAAGCTCTTTCTTGGCCAAAGCCAATTTCGCCTGATCTTTTAAATTGGGTTTGGGATTCTCAGTTAATCCCTCAATTGAAAATCTCGCGGCCTCCTTTTGGGACTTCAATATGGGTCCCATTATGTGGCATCCCATACCGTCTACGAACATTCTTTGAACGGCAATGACCTTTCCATTTGAGAAAGACAAAATGAACTGAGGACCTGTATGTTTTGGGCTCAGCCATGCAGTTTCAAAGTTTTGGTCAAATTCAAGCTCGCCTTTAAATTTCTTTGTAAGCTGTGCTTTCGTCAAACCGAACAGTTCGAATTCGTCAGTTCCCCATGAGACGTATCCAGTGTCATGATGGGATTGTGCATAGACCACGGCGATTGGTGAGATACAAAAGAAGTATCCGAAAAAAAGAGCTAAAACAGAGCTAGATAACTTAATCATAATCATCCATCTCTCGAACGGTCGCAAGATGGTCCTCACTATAAATGTACTTGAAAGTGCTGATCATCTGTCCAACATTGAAGAATTTTTTGTCAGACTGCCTGACCCATCCCTCTCATCCATACATTTCGAGGCTACCCAAACAAACTGTTTGGTATTCGTCACAGAACCAGCCGTTGTCTATACAAACATCTAAGTTTCCGATTGGATCGAAATTTGGGAGCAGGTCAGTCGAACGAATACCATAATCCACAATTTTTGTTTAGAATGCACGTCACAACAATTCCAAACTAATTCCTTGGATTATCGATAGCTTCACCACTCCACCAGCTTCCATAAACAAAGTTGTGGCGTCATTCTGTGTTTCAATTTTCTTGATATGCTCTCGAATTTCTAACAATTGACACTGTCCCCCTTCGATCTTATAGAGACTTTTGCTAGTTAAGAAAAAAAGAACCGGTGATTTCTCAGCATTTCTCTTGGCCATAATTGAAAGAATCACAGCTATCAATGCAGCTAAAGGAAGAGCCGTAAGCAACTCGGTGCCAGCTCCAAAAAATGGTATCACTGAATTGATCACGCTAGGGATAGGGCATGCAAGAATAACTGCTGTACTGCAAAAAATCAGCAGTGCTGATGAAATCAAAATGCCCAAAACCAATTTTACGGGGGCATTGATTTGTGCTCGTTTTAATTGCTTCCCGACTAAAAGCACGTGTTCGTCTGGAGCAAGTCGCGACCGAAAGCTCGTTAGGAGTTTTACTGCAGCTTGTTGGTCGGTTAGTGGTGACTGATTTGACACACGCATTCAACCTCCGCTCAATCCCAATTGTACGCTGGATCATTAATTTGAGAAAGGACATCTGCGTTCATCGCGGTGCGGGCCATGCCGGCACAGGTAACCTAGTGCCATCTCCACCTGGGAGGTTTCTATTCCAATAGTCCAAAAATTCGAGTAATCTCATCCGCCATACCACATTGGGATCCACGAAACGAAAACTTCCTTCGCGCTGATCTGGATCCAAAACAGGAGGCGGAAGGGGCGTAATGGTCGGAATAAAAGTCCAGTCAGGAGGAATTGGTGGAACGATTATTGGCGGAAGGGGCGGCAGTGAGATAGGCGGCACAGGTTTCTTCGGCGGCACTGGTGGACGTGGCGGAGGTGGAGGACAAATTATTCCGTTAGGCGGTGTAAGCAAGGGTGGCAACCAAACGAAGTCGGTCACACCAGGTCCGCCTGGACTAGCCCATCCGCCAGTGGGATCACTTTGCGTTAGTCCAGATGGGTCGATTAAGTTGATTGGCCCATTAGAAACATATCCATACAGGTTTGCCTGAATTTCTTCTCCGATTGGGTCACGAGTGATGAATCTTCCAAATAATGGCGCTGTAAGCCCTTGTTCTAGTTAGGTTTAGATTACTTCGTGAATGCAGGTAGTACTTCGCATAACCGAAATCTGATGCGACAGTCTCCGAAATTTTCGTCACACGTCCAAAAGAATCGAACGCGTACTGAGCCTGGCTTGCACCAGTGTTGTCGGTCATTTCTCGCACGGAGCCTAGATGATCTAAATTAAAGAAGTATTTGGACGTACTGTTCACCTGACCTCTGCCAAAGAATTTCTTGGTCAACGCTCCCGAGCCATCTCGTTCTTCCTTCGGACTGTTACCACCAGCCCAAACAAACTGTTTCGTGGAGGTTACAGATCCAGCAGTAGTTTCGAAAAACGAAACATTCCGTCCCAGCCCGTCATATCCAAACGTCGAGTAATTCCCCGACCCCGGATAAGTGATCTTTTTGATAGGTCACCGCACCAAAAGCGGTGCAAAGCCTTTGTAGTATTGGAAATATGATGTATCGATGATCAGGACTTCTCAAAACTGTCGGCACTATGTCGACAAATTCTCCTAAAGTCGATTGACAGCTGAAAACTTCAAAGTTTTAGGCTCAACGTCGTTCAATCAAAGCTGGCTGCGCATGGTAAAGTGAAGATCATTCGCCACGGCAAGGTCCTGGAGTATTGTGATGGTCGGCACACGAAAAAAGAAAGACAACGTGGAACAGCCAACAACAATTTTAGAGCGCCTCGGAGGAGAGCCGCTGCACGTGATAGCGGCAGGCAAGAAAGCTTCTTCTCGGGTGGAGCGAAAAGCAAAACTGCAATCTAAAACCTCGCTTACGCAGTAGGGGTAGCTTAGAACGGCAGTTTTAAAGCCAGAAGCTTAGCACTATGGTTTAGGTTGCTTAAATTCAGTGACCGCGCACAAACGTAGAATTTCATTTGTAATCATCTGCATCGGCTCGCATAATCTCTCAACATCTACGATGACATAACCAAATGTAGTGTCATTGCGTCCTGAGTAACTGGCGAGCTTCTTTAGCACAACATATGACAGTGTAAGCCTCTCCGCAATCATTAGAAAAGTCGGCCGGAGATCGTGGAGCATGAATCGGAAACCAGCGTTTTTGCCCACGCCATCAATAACATCGCCTGAGTCAATCATATGCCCAGTTTTACCTGTGCCCGGAAATACAAATGGTGATTCCGTTCTTTGTTCGTATCATCGTTTCAGCAGTTTATGCAGGTAGTCGCTAAGAGGCAATCGATGCTCCTGCCTATTCTTTGCGATTTCTGCTCGAATCCTGAGAACCTTCGAGTCAAAATCGATATCTTCCCATCGCAGTGTGGCTGACCTGCTCCCCAAAATTCGATCCAATTAGAAACTTAGACAGCTGCCTCCAGGTGTGAGTTTCTAAATTCCAGCGGCGTTTGATAGTTCAGCGC
>RXJR01000015.1:0-287503 GCA_003963305.1 Candidatus Melainabacteria bacterium
GCACTGTACCGGCGTTTCCTTGATTGGCGCCACCTTGCACTGTACCGGCGTTTCCTTGATTGGTTCCTTGGTTGGCACCACTTTGAAGTGTACCGGCGTTTCCTTGGTTGGCACCGCTTTGCAGTGTAGCGGCGCTTCCCTGGTTGGCACCACTTTGCAGTGTACCGGCGCTTCCTTGGTTGGCACTACTTTGCATTGTACCGGCGCTTCCTTGATTGGCACCGCCTTGCACTGCGCCTTGAGTGCCCTGATTTGCGCCAGCAGTTAATCCGCTGTTAGCCCCGACATTAGAACCGGCATTTGCACCTGATCCAGTAGCGGATGTACCAGCATTCGCCCCAGTAGCTCCGGTCTGTGAAGCGGTGGCGTTACCCATTGCGCCTCCGGAGACTACTACATTGTTACCAGCACTGTTCCCAGCCAGGTTCCCACCGGTAGTGGTGTTTCCAGCATTAGCGGTGCTTCCAGCCGCACTGGTGTTCCCAGCATTAGCAGTGCTTCCAGCTGAAGCGGTGTTCCCAGCATTAGCAGTGTTTCCAGCTGAAGCGGTGTTCCCAGCATTAGCAGTGTTTCCACCTGAAGCGGCATTCGTGCCAGCGTTCGTACCAGTGGTGTTAACAGCCGACGTGCCTGTACCTGAAATGTTGGAACTTACATTCGCTGCACTATTTCCACCAAGAACATTGGAAGCAGTTCCGCTGGCCTGAGAACTCAAGGTACCACCGCTATTCGCAACGTTGCCTGTCGAATTGGCCGTGCCAGTTCCAACAGCCGCGCTCTGGTTAGAAGAGGCATTAGCACCAGTTGTGACACCACTATTGGCAGTTCCAGCCAAGTTCGAACCGGCCGCAGTGCCTAAAGTGCCGGTTGAATTTCCTGAATTCTGGCTTGACACATTGCCGGCGGTGGTCTGGTTGCCTCCGACAGAACCGCTCACATTACCGGTTGTGCCTCCAGTACCAGGGTCTTTGCCGGTAATATTGACTGCAGGCAATGCATTGACGTTACCGCTTGCCGTCGACAGGCTCAACGAGCTATTAGCTGAATTTCCGCTATTAGAATTGATTACAGAAGCTGCGGTGGTCGCGGCATTGTTAGCGGTAGAGTTACCCGCAACATTAGTAGCGCCAGTGGCTGTTCCCGCGTTGCTTGTATTTGTACCACCAGTACCAGTAGCATTGCCGGACGCCGTGTTGAGAGTGCCACCGGTGCCGACATTCGAACCTGTATTGACGGTTCCCGCATTAGCTGTCGAACCGACGTTGGTGGTTCCAGCATTGGTCGTTGCACTGTTTGCATTTGCGCCAATATTAGTACCTGCGGAATTGCCTAAAGTACCGGTATTAGTAGTAGCATTATTGGCACTACCTGTAGTGGCTGATGCTGAAGGCAACGATGATACTGTGCCTGTAGTAGCTGTTGAGTTGAGCGTCTGACCAGACGTATTGACGCTCGTAGAATTCGAAGCGAGATTGGTTCCAGCATTTGTGGTTACAGTTGTAGAATTGCCAGTGTTGACGATTCCAGTGTTGACGTTAGCAGTGCTTACGTTGCCTGCTGTATTTGCAGATGTGTTTGCAGTATTTGCACCGGTATTCGCGGTGTTCGCACCAGTGACTACAGTGCCAGTGCCAGTGTTAGCGGCAGCGGTAGTGCCTGCAACTACCGTTCCAGTATTAGTGGCAACATTAGTGCCGGTGCCGGTGACAGTTCCATTCGTATTCGTAATCGGAACAGCAGTTGAACTGCCGGTATTTCCATGTCCATTATTTGTAGCATTGACGACCACACTACCGTTGGCGCTACCGATCGCGACTCCAGTGTTCGTGGAAAGATTGAGCGTACCACCTGAGCCCAGGTTCACAGGTCCCGGCGTCGCTTGAACCGGTCCTACAGCAACACTGCTTCCGGTGCTGTTGCCACTGCCATTAGTGACAGTAACCGGCACAGAGGGTGCCTTCACTTCAACTGGCTGACCGTAGAAGTTCGTACCGTTATCTTTGGTGGTACCAGGGTAACCGAGTATCGGTCCAGGCAAAACTACTGGAGTGCCGACCGGCGGTTGTGTTGTCGTCCTCTCCATCGGAGTAATAGTGACCATGCCAGTCTTGCTGTCGATCGTCACCGTACCCGTCGTTTCCTTGATCACGTTTCCTTTTGGATCAAAGACGGTCAAAACGTTGCCGTTAGCTTGACGCAACAGATAACCTTCGGAGTTCTTAATCTCGGTTCCGTTCGGTCCAACCGTTACTTCCGTGACCTTGCCGTTCACAGGAGCGAGATAGTAAGTGGTTGTCTGATGGTCGGGGCTAATAGCCACTCTCGAACCATCAGCTTTGACGATCATCTGTGAGCCATCCGGCGAAATCGTCTTAAATGCCTGTGTTGCAGAATCAGTCCACGTCTGTTTACCGCTGGCATCGACAGTGAGCGTACCTTTAAAGGCTGGTGCCCCAGGGCTGGTCCACACGCCATCTTTGAGAGTGTAGACCGTATTGCCGCTCGCATCACTGACCCGCACTGGCTGTCCATTCGGGCCAGGCGCATACTCGATCAAAGTCTTATTACCAACAGAATCAGTTATGGATGTCACCCGTCCATAGCTATCTTTCTCAACAGTCGGTGTAACC
Source organism: Candidatus Melainabacteria bacterium (assembly GCA_003963305.1). Classification (NCBI taxonomy): domain Bacteria; kingdom Bacillati; phylum Candidatus Melainabacteria; species Candidatus Melainabacteria bacterium. The sequence continues at coordinate 2,631 of RXJR01000015.1, forward strand.
GTCGGCGGCGGAGTTACATCTCTCTGCTGAGTGGGCTGCGTAATGACATCGGGTTTAGTTTGACTAACAACCGCATCTGGTGCCTTTGGAACTTCTGGCGCCTTCACAACATCAGGTGCTTTGACAGGCTCTGCAGTTTTTACAACCTCTGGTGCTTTCACAACCTCTACGGGTTTCGGAGGCTCAGGTGTTGCTTGAACACGCTCCGGCGTGCTTACTGGTTGATTAACTGGCTGCTGCTCTTGCCTGACGGGAGGCACATCAAGTCGTACAGAGGAAGTATCTCTGTTTGCATTGTAGATAGAGTTCGAATTATTGGACGAATTGAAGTTCTCCGACCTGATCACAGGGTTATCAATCGGAGTGTAGCGAGATCCGGTGTTATTGTCTGTTGATGCAACTTGCTTAAACAACTCCGGCGCGTTGCTTGACGAGCTTATCCTTTCGACAACTGGAGGAGCACCCGGTCCACCACCGCCGTAGCTGATGTTAGAAGGCTCGACTCTAGGTGCTGGAGGATCGACACGCATCGTCGTAGCCACCAGCCCGACAGTATTGGAGTCAGCAATCTTCGTTGCCGGTGGAGTGAATGTAGACTGCGGTGGCGGCGCTTGATAAACAGGCGGACCGTTGTTGACGACAGGTTGAGGAACATCAGCCTTCACAGGTGCTGTCACGACAGGTTGACCAGCAGGCGCTTGCACGACCGGCACCACTTCTGGTGCTTTAACTACAGGCGCCGACTCGGCAATCTTGCCTAAAGGTGAGCTGGGAACTTCCGGCACGTTAGGCTTCGGCCCAAATACAGGAGCTGTTGGAGTCGGCGGTACAACCGGCGGAATCGGTGCAGGCGGCGTCACGACGACCGGCTTACCACTGCCATCGGTATAGGTTCCATCAGCTGCCTTATTGGCGACTTGTCCTACACCATCAGCTCGAAGCACCTGAACACTGCCGGTATCGCTATTGGTGATAGTCGTGTTGCCAGTCTTTGAATCAACCGTAATGCGACCATTACCTGTTTGCAATACGTTCCCTTGAGCATCCGTAAGAGTAAATTTGCCTGAGCCATTTTCCTGTGTGAGAACTGAACCATCAGCTCCATTCTTGACTCGAATGTTGCCGTTTGCGTCCACCGTCACTTCGGTCTGCTTACCGTTAACAGGCGCATGCACGTATGTAGTGCTATCGCCGTAGGCATTAGTCTCAACGCGAGAACCGTTCGGATTAGCCTTAATCGTACTGCCATCTGAGTTGATAGTAGTTACGACTTTGCTGTTCGCATCGGTCCAGACCTGATTGCCGTGACTATCGATTGTGACGGTGCCCTTGAAAGGTGCGTCACCGCGCAGGTCACTGGTCCACGTCTTTCCGTCTGCAGAAAGCGTCCAGGTTCTAGTTCCATCACTGATCTGCGATGGTTGACCGTTTGTATACTTAACTGTCGTGTATCGTTCTTGGGCATCTTCGATGCCCAATACTTTGCCGGTAGCATCGCGTTCAACGGTCGAGGAAGGCAAGCCGTAAAACGAGTTGACTTCAAGCTGCGATCCATTGGCACGAATGGTTAACTGCGTGTTGCCGTCGGTACTGACCCATTGTTGGCTTCCATCGGCGCCGACAGTGACATTGAATGTCTTTGGCGGTGTTGATTTGTCGGTGAACGTACCATCAGCGTTGCGCTCGAAAATGGTGCCACCACTATTGATGGTTTTCAGACCCTGCGCATCATAATCAAAATTGTTGACTTTACCGACACTGTCGATTACTTGCTTGACATGACCATCTTTGGTCGTCGTAATCACTGAACCATCTGCTTGATGCGAGTGCACCATTCCTGCAGCATCAGTCAACGATGGCAGCCCGTTGTCGCTAATCTTCAGATTAGTGTAAGTAGTGCCATCTTTGCCCTGAAAGTTAACGCCATCAGTCGAGGTCAGTACGTTGGTACCATCGGTTATTGATTTCAATTTTCCAGTTGCAGGATCATAGTCATATTTGACAGTATGACCTGCTGCATCTGTTGCTGATTTCAGGTATTTATCACCAGTGTCTGGGTTGACGCCCTGCACACGGCTAGAGCCGTCAGGCATGCGCGTGGTGATATCTCCCGTCTTGATATCGACCGTACTCTTTTCGCCAAAATTGTTAGTAAATGAGTAAGTCCCGTCAGTCTTAACAGTGATGCTGCCCGACCATTTATCACCGTTATCATTGACCCAATTTTTGCCGGTAGAATCGGTAGCTTTCCAGTGACCGTCTGCGTTTTGCACATCAGTCAAATTGCCTTTTGCATCATAACCAAAGCTGTATCGATTACCTTTGGCATCGAAGATTTCGGTCACTTGACCAAACTTATTTGTTTCGATGCTGGACGTATCTTTCTTGAAGACATAGCTGCTTCCATCAGCGTACAAACGTGTGCTGGCGCCGGTAGAGTCATGATAATTGAGCGTTCCATTCTTATCGACGGCTACTTCGTTTAAGGTTGTCGTGCCGTTGCTGAAGGTCTTGCCACCGTCTGTGCTGCTGAAAGAACCAGCCGGTGAAGTGAATGAAACCAACTTATTGTTGGCATCGTAGTTGTAGGAATATGTCTTACCGTTGCCGTCGATTACATTGGTTACGCTACCAGCTCGGTTAGTGGTGATTACACTACCGTCGAGATTCTGAACAGTGCTGTTTGACGCAGAATCTTTGTACTTGAGCTGACCGCTGGCATCGAGCTGCACGCCGGAAATAACCTTACCCGAGCCATCTGTTGATACGAAGCTGTTGCCGCCATCAACGGAGTGGTAAGTGCCGGTTGGAGTTTTGATATCAGAAAGCTTGTCACCATTGTAGGTGTATGTCGAAGACTGCCCGCGTGCATCAACGACAGTCGACAGACGGCCAGCCTTGTCATACTGAAGCTGCGAACCATCCGGGTTCTCTGCGACTTTTGTTCCGTCAAGATTGGCAATTTGTTTAACACCCTTGCCGTCTTGATATACAGTTGTGCCAGTCAACTGGTCGATTGCCATCGAGCCAGTCCAGGTGTCAGTGCCGTTCGTCCAGTTTTTGCCGTCTGCCGATGTCCACGTGCCCGACTCGTTTTTCGTGCTCTTTATGGTCCCGTCGGCGTTGTAAGTGAACTCTGATACATGACCGCCGGCATCTGATTCTTTGATGATGCGATTTTCTTTATCGCGTTGCAGACTGGAGCCGTCAGGACGCACCTCAAGCGTGGATCCATCAGTTTGTGTAAGGTGTTTGATGCCGGTGCCTGCATCGGTCTGAACAATATTACCCTTTTCGTCTACACCGATAGTGCCTTTGTATGTTTGCGTTGCATCTGATTTAAGTGTCCAGTTCTGACCATCTGTCGAAGTCCAGTCACCTTTGCTGTTCGTAAACGTAGTCGTATTTCCGTCATAGCCGAAGGTGTACTTTGATTTACCATCAGCGCTGGTAACCAGAGTCGGGCGTCCCTGGCTGTCCCGGTTGACGGTGGAACCATCCGCTTGAGTGGAAACACTCGTGCCATCGCCCTTCTGAATGATGACCGTGCCGTCTGCAGTTCGCGTTTCCTTTTCAGGATATTTATCACCAGCTTTTGGCGCTGAAGTGAAGGTGTACGTACCATCACGGGTGACATCGAAAGTGCCTTTGACCTTCGTCTTGTCGGTGTCATTCACCCAGGTGTTGCCGCCATCAGGAGAGTGCCACCATCCATACTCATTCTTGACGCCTGTCTTTCGACCATTGGCATCGTACTGAAATTCGTAAGTTTTATTGTCTGGTGTGGTTATCTTCGTAACTTGACCATCCGGATTCGACTGGATTGTCGACTTGTCCGGATTAGTTACCGTTTTATTGCCGTCAAGCGAATATGAGGTGCTGACGCCATCTTTGACAATTGTAGCCTTACCATTAGCATCGAAATCCTTGCCATCGAATTTGGTGCCATCTTTGAACTGAACCTGGTGAGAGCCGTCGGGGTTCCAGGTGGTTGAAATTCCGGTACTGCGATCTTGATACTGGAAAGACCCGGTGCTGTCGTTGACTGTGATTGAACCCTTGAAAGTCTGACCTTTCTCGTTCTGCCAGGTATTACCATCCGCGCTCAACTTCCAGTTGCCGGTGGCATTATCGACTTCGACAAGATTACCGTTTTGATAGACAAACTTAGATTCACGACCGGCCGAATCCTTTTCGGCTACGACACGCGGCGGCTGGCGGTTCGTATCTTTGGTCACATAACTGCCATCAGCATTCAAAGTCTGAACCAGATGCTGACCAGTCGCATCAACACCCTGGTCGATCTGTCTTGGCGGTCCTGAAATTATGGCGGTATCGGTCGCGGGTGCGTTCGCTACCTCAGGAGCTGGTCCAGTCGGGTATTGAATCCATCCAGCAGGAATGAAGTTAGCGTCGCCGGGTTTGAGCGTAGTCTGTTGAGGTCCTGCCAGAGCTTGAGCCTCAGGATTGGCCTGGACAACCTTTCCATCACTCACTTGAGAAACAACAAAAGGTCCTGACTGTTGCTTAACTTCGGGGGGTTGCTTCGGCGCAAATTCCCCGCCGGGAGCCGAAACCAGACCGGCAGTGTTCACCTTGGCAGTTATATTCGTGTAGTCGTCAATGCCGAAACCGTCATCAATGCTCTTGCCTGCAGGACGAACGGCAGTGAGAGTCGTTCTTCTGTCACCATCACCAACGATGTTCGTCAGGTTGAGCGTCGTTTCGGCTGGCTTTTTTTCGCCTACCGTGGTTTTATCAGTCGCTTTTGGCGGCTTCTTCGAGTCATCAGTTGGAGGAGGTGTTTCAACCATTAGAAACCAGAACCGTCTTCACGGTCACTTTGCTCAGTTTTTCCTGCGCTTCCAGACACTTTCAGAGAATTAGTCGTCTAAGGCTAAAGCCTCAGTGGCAGCGCAATCGCACTCGGTAGTAAGAGATGAAACCGTCTGCCTTAGTCGACTAACTCAGCCAGTCTCCGGGGATCCCAGGGCTACCGGCAAATGCCGTCGCCCGCACCGATGTCAATATACTCCTATCCGTGTGCCAATAATGTCATCTATCCAACATTTCTTGTCCATTAGACAAGAAAACTATCGGATCTAGATTAATTCTGTCCGGTCAGACCAGATCAGCGGTTCAGGCTAATTAATTGAGCAAAATAACGGTCTCGATAATTCTTCCAGTTTGTCTTCAAATCGTTGTTCGAAAGTTCCAAAATCGCTTCGGTTGGCAAGTCGATGCGAACGCTCTTTCGATCGCCGCGAGGAGAGTATTCATGACGCATTGAACTCTGTGCAAAAATTTCGTAAGCCACCACGGATTTCCAGGCGTTATCCCGACTGACTTCTACGACAACAACAGTCGACGGGTTATCGCCATGAACCATGCATCGGGTCAGGCGAGTCTGTTCATCGAGTTGGACGACCGCCACTTGAGCTTGCGCATCATAGAGCGGCGGCGGGATGACTGGCGCCGGTTCGAGTTCGACGGTTTCTGGAGGGGCCGGGCGTTTGGTCAGAGGAACTCCAGGTTTTTGCACGAATCCAGCGGCCTGGATGACGACCATGCCGGCATCAGACACAGATGGAGGTCTCGAGTCGAGATTGAAGCTATGAGCACAAGCGCCGCAGATTGCCGCGCCTACCGCGCTCAGTCGGCCACACTGAGGGCAGGCCTTTGTCGACCTGCCGCCCGCTGGTGCCTTGACACCGTTATGTTCACGGAAGTACTCAACCTCATGAGCGGTCGGGATCAAAATCGTGGATCCGCGCGACAATCGTGCTAAAGGTGTGCCTTTTTGATCCGTCTCAACGGAAATGTCATTTATCTCCGCTAACAACGGCCAGAGGGAAATATCTTGCAATGATGGATGTTTCATTGCCACCGTCTTTAGTGTGTCGCCAAGCCTGACCACATAGCGAATGCGACCATCGGCCGGCTTTTGCTTGGCAATGGGTCCAAGCAATTTTTCAATGTTGGCCCTGCGTGCTTGCGCAGCCGCCAGCTGCTCTGGTGTCATCGATGGTGCACTTAAATCCCCGCCGGCAGCACCAGATTCAGTAGCATCACCAGATGTAGTACCATCCCAATTTGCACCGAACCGTGCAGCCAATTCCTCCTCTGCCGACAGTTTTTCGTCACCCGCAGACTGTGCAGTAGAGCCAGAATGTAAACGTTTTCGGAATTCTCGAATATCAACTTCGGACGGCAACCAGATCACCTGACGAGCGCGCAGATCTGGAACCTCACGACCGTTTTCCAACTTCATGGCAATTTCTTTCTTATTGATTTCATGAATCAATGGAGCCAACTTCGCATCGCGATGCTGTTTTGATGCGATTGACTCGAGAGTATCTCGCTCTCTAACGACATAACGACGGCGACGAGCGTCTTCGTCCTGTTTCTTGTCCTTGAGTTTCTCTTGCTCTTTTTGCTGCTTCTCTTTGTCTTCCCGAACCTTGCGGTCTGCCATGAGTGCAAGCAAAGCGGCTTCTCGGCGTTGCTGCTCTTCTTCCAGACGTTCTTTCTCGTCTTTCTGCTTCTCGGCCAGTTCCTTATCGTCTTTGCCCTTTTTGCCGTCGAGATTGTTGCCCAACCCGTCTTGTTTTCCAAAAGGAGAATGAGGATCGAGCTTATCGCCGCGCTCATCTTTACCGTCTTTGCTTTCAGGTCGAATAACCAGATCTGGCCGCCCTGGCATCTCCCCTCTTGCGCCAAGTTCTCCCTTTACTCCAAGTTCTGCTTTTATGCCGAGGTCTTTGCCAGTCATATCCTTGTCGGATTTTCCGGGTAATTCTTTGCCTGTCGGATCTTTTCCAGCAAGCTCTTTTGCGGCAATCTCCTTTCCAGCAAGCTCTTTGCCCGCTGCTTCTCTTCCCTGAGCATCTTTAACAGGCAACTCTTTTCCTGCAGCTAACTCTTTGGCGGTTGGCTCATGCTTCCCATCTGGCTTTTGCTCAGCTTTATTGGCAAGCTCAGCTTTGACGGTCGTCTCGATTTTGATGCCCGGTTCATTTTTACCAAGCAGGTCTGTCTGTCGTTGAGTTGCATGTGTATCTTGGTTCGCAAGACGAGCATCTTTCATATCGAGGAGCGCGCGTATAGCTTGCTCTTGTTGCGGAGTAAGCCTTGCCGTAAATGTAAGCGGATCAAGATTGGTCGGTGCCAGAGCGCTCTTACCTTCTAAACCACGCTCACCACCTCTGGTACCATCAAGGGAGCGACCGATGATGTCACCGAGAGTAAGCACGTTCTTGCCTTCGAATCCGAATTGCTTATTAACGTCTCCTACAAGTCTGTTTATCTCTTGCATCAACCGAGCATCACGGACCTGCAGGGACTGCAAATCGATCAAATTCTGGTTGCCTCGAACCAGATCGGTCAACCTGTCGATAGCCATCTTTTGACCTTGAGTAATATCGACTGGGGCTCCCGCCACTCGATCACCTGGCTGAGTAAGCAGCGAAGCCAGCCTACCGACTGCAGCATCGGTGATCTGTCCCTTTCCATCAGGATTCAAAAATGCTTGCAATTTATCAACTTTTTGCGGATCGAATCCTTTCAATATATCCTGCAGATTCTGATTCTGACTGCGCGGATCGAAGTCACCCATCTTATTGGACTGAATTTGTTTCAAAGCATCTGCAAGGAACTGCCGGGTCTGCGGATCATGCATATCCAGACCAGGAATACCATTTCTCTGTTGCGGCAACGCTGGCTGCGGCTGGTCGCCACCGGCACCACGAGCGGCTATCTGCACACCAGGGTTATCTTTGCCATCACCGCCATGCCCACGAGTCAAATCTGGTGGCAACTGAACCGGTTGAAATGGCTTACCGTCACCCCCAATTCTATCGACCGGCTGCATGCCAGGGTTTTGTAACTTCTGCGCCAGAACGGCAGGATCGATCGGTCCTTGCCCCGGTTGACCTGGAAGTCCGCGAAGCGCGGCATTGTCGCCACCAGGCGTGAAGTTGCCTTTGTTTCCATCTTTGAGGATGACACCCTCAACTGCTGTCACAACCTTCGCTGGATCTACCTGCCGAACCGGTTGACCATCAATACCTCCTGGATTCGGACGCACGACTGGCTGGTTGTCGCCATTACCTTTGGTCCACTGACCACCCGGATTCAAGTTATCCGGTTTAAGTGCACCGCCATCCAGTCTCGCCGGTATCGGCTGCTGACCTGGTTGCACCACCGGCTGCTCACTTTTCGCTGGTGTCGAAGGGATAGCAGCAGGCTGCTTGTCGGTGCCAGCCGGCGCAGCTGGCTGCTTATCGGTGCCTGCCGGTGCAACTGGCTGCTTGTCAGTTCCAGCCGGTGCCGGCTGGGAAGTACCTGGATTGTCCATCCCTGACCGAACCTGATGGGCAGTTTGTCTCAAGTCGTTTATTACATCGCCGGCATTAGCACGATCGGTTTTGATCCCCACTTCAGCAACTTGTCTAATAAAGTCTCGCTGTTGCTCTCTTGGAAGCTGGCTCAGACTGCTGGTTAACAAATCACGCTGTTGTTGATCATTGGCACCCTTGAACGAATTATAGAATGCCGCAGGATCGAGTTTTGGCGCTGCTGAAGGAGCAGCTGCCGGAGCAGCCACAACAGCGTGCTCGACACCACCAGTGGTGTTAACCACTGGTACCGTCTTATCAGTACCAGCCGGTGGTACTACTCGCTCCGGAGCCACGGCGGGCGCCACTACTGGCGCCACTGGAGCTACGGCTGCAGGTTTTTCCGCTACCGGCTTGTCCACCGCCGGTTTATCGCCCTGGCTTGCAGAAGCGTCGTTATCGTTATTTCTTCTATTTCCCCAACGTCCAAAGTTGTTCGAAACGACATCACGCTGCGTAGCTTCAATAGGCGGTTGCCCTTCTCTTTGAGGTTGCAGGGTATATCGTCCATTTTCTGACTGAACTTTGTAAGTATCCCCTTCAGGAGTTTTGAAGAATGTGCCGTCCCGATTATGGTACTGACCGCCCTGAATGGTGTTGCCATTGGCGTCCGTATACTTAACGACTTGCCCTCGCGAAATTCCCTCACCCTGACCGACATCACGATTGAACTGCTCAGCTGTGTATCGCGTATTCCCTCTGTTTCCACTCTCAAGCCCGATCGCGGCCCGGAAGGCATCTTCTGAAGATTCATGCGTCCCGCCACCTGACGTGTCGTTATGGGCGCCATCCCCTACGCGAGTACCCGAGGCGGCCGGAGCGGGATGTTTCTCTGGGGGAGGACTCTTCTTATCGTCTGCCTTTATGAGGCTGTCCGACGACGAAATTTCAGTCATGGTGATCTCCGGAAATAAGACAGGAACTAGTCTCTCACTCAACATACCCAAGAGGGTTGCCAGAGAATTCGTGTGAAATTGTGATTAGTAAAAGTCGGAGAAGCCGACCAATCAGTCGAGCCATCCATATATAAGATAGCGTTAAGAATAATAGCCCCAGCAGTGGGGCGTTGTCAACAAGCAACAGCGCCTAAATTGCCCCACATCGAGGGACATTTAATGTAATTCGTGTCCAGTCAAATGTCGGGGCGTGTACATAAAAATAGGCGGGATTTTAAACTCTTTCAATTCCGCATTTCAACGAAGCAACTTGCTTCTGCAAGTGGCATACCACACGCGGATGGCGGCATGGGTTCAATTTTTCAAAGCGCGGGTCTGGAACAAACCGACTCTCAAAAGAATAAAACGCAAGTTAGTAGCGAGCGCGAAAGTACCATTGCGCATCTGCTCTTCTCTTTTGGATATGCGAGCGCACAGGTAGATCAGCCAACCGCCTCAGCGTATTCACAAAGCACTGACAGCAAGCCATATCTACTGAAACCCGTCTCGGATACTACGGCTTCAGTAGTCCGAGCGGCAGAATCACTGACAATCGGAACGCAAGCACCGCTGATTCGGAGCGCCCTGACAACTAACTTACTTAGTCCTGAACCGGGCTTGCTCAAAGCTCAAGTTGCGCCCGCAGATCCCACCTGTCGAAACTTAATGCAGTGCGACACAGCGGCGCCGCGTCTGAGCAACAATGGACAGCCGGAAGTTCCCATCCTCAGAGTGCTAAAGGAAAGCGCCCAGGTACCTGTAGCCCAGACCGCAGATGGGTCTGCGGGCACCTCAGCCCCAGCCCCCAGGTATGATACTGCTGCAACTGCGCCAAAAACGCCCCCCGTTTATGAGCCGGCAGCGATAATTCCAGCAAGAGTCGAGCCCGCAAATCAACCAACAGTTGACAGTAAACCTGCACCGCAAAATTTGACGCGTGATTCGCAGAACCAGATTTCAACTCCGGCGATCAAGCCGGATGTGTCACCTCAGACGGTGCCCATAGCGGCAATATCCTCGGGCACACAAATAAATACAACTATCACTTCACCAATACGAAACGACGGTTATATCGCTTCTCGCACAGACATAGCGACGGGAATTCAACCACCTGCAATTCAACCGACAATATTGCAACCTCAGGCAAATCGCCCGGAGACACTTCCACTTAGCTCGAACAAAGTCGATGTGGTACCCGCTCCGCTCACGCAAAGAACTGAGTCTGGCGTAATACCAAGGTCCGAATCGGCGCCGACAAATCCACTAACTGCACCACAGACGGTTGGACGATCTGAAATTGGCAATCCGACAGTTCGCGACAGCATTCCTGCCAGAGAAGTACCTGCAACCATACAAAATCCGCCGAGGTCAGCGGTCATGGCCCAGGCAAGTACTGAAGCTGGGGCTATCCCAGTGCGACAGGTAGCAGCGACATGGAATGATCAACTAAATAGGTTTAACTACAATGATGTAGTGACACCACCCAGGTCAAATCAAACGACAGACAGACAACCAGCTACGGCACCAAATCCGGTGCCTGGCAGCCCCTTGCCCACCACCATAAGTTCTGATTCTTTATCTGCAAGAACGACTGCCGCATTACCTGGGGGAACTGATAAACAACCCTCGCTGAACCTGGATACAACGAATTCCAGGCAGAATTCCACCACCGACTCAACATCCGTGACCAGAAATACGCAACCAATGCCCGGCGATACAGGTACTGTGGTCCGACCAGGAACAAACAGTCCAGACAATACACAATTTGCAAAACCGGGACAACCAACCACAGTAGACACCCAAACAGTAGCAAAACCAGGTCCGACAAATCCTCTGGAACCATCAAAACCCGGCTTACCAGGTCCAATAGACTCTGCCACAAACCGAACGGCACCAACTGATAGGACTGGAATAGATTCCACTCGAAATGCCATAGACAGCAGAACCCCAATACCGGGAGATACAGCTCAACGAAATACTCCTGTGACCAACACAGACGGAAAGTTGATAGACGGGGCACTGAGACCAGGCGTAACTGATGGACGAGGGCAAGATGTAACGAGAACGCCTGCGGCTGATCCGTTACGACCGTCATCGCTAGAGAATCCACGAGGAACGGCCGAAGCAAAACCAACCGATCTCCCTAGAGCCGGGCAGGACGCACGCACGGCAGACAACGCCAGAATCGGAGCCGATCCTCGACTACAAGACAGCGCGAAAATCGGCATTGATGGTCGCACTCCGGATGCTTCCAGAACTGGAGTCGACGGTCGTACTCCCGATGCTTCCAGACCGGGAATCGACGCTCGTACTCCCGATGCTTCCAGAACTGGAATCGACGCTCGTACTCCCGATGCTTCCAGAACTGGAATCGACGGTCGCACTCCCGATGCTTCCAGACCGGGAATCGACGCTCGTACTCCCGATGCCTCCAGAACTGGAATCGACGCTCGTACTCCCGATGCTTCCAGAACTGGAATCGACGCTCGTACTCCCGATGCTTCCAGACCTGGAATCGACGCTCGCACTTCCGATGCCTCCAGAACTGGAATCGACGCTCGTACTCCCGATGCTTCCAGACCTGGAATCGACGCTCGCACTCCCGATGCCTCCAGAACTGGAATCGACGCTCGTACTCCCGATGCTTCCAGAACTGGTCAAGAATTCCGACCAGCGGACAGCCAACGCACCAATACCACTGATGGTGTCAATCGAGCCGAAGCAAATAGAACCACTAATGATGGAATCACCAGACAGTCTGATCAAAGAGGAGATCAAGCGAGAGGAGACATTCGACCAGACAGTCAAGTCGGGAAATTCGAAGCAGGACGAACTGAAACAGGAATTCGCGCCGGCTCTGAACTCTCGCAACAAAAAGCAGGTGAACTCCGCTCAGACGTTTCACCAGCAAAACCAGGCGAAGTTCGTTCAGAAAACACAGCAACACGCGGCATTGAACAGCGAAACGAAATTTCAGCAAATCGAAATAACGAAACGCGCGGTGAAACTTCAGGGACGCGAACAAACGAAGCAAGCAAAATAGTCGAGACTACCGGCATCAGAAATAACGAAGCGCGGCTAGATGCGACTGCCAACAAACAACCAGATAACACTCAAATCAGGACAGACATAGTTAGCGGAAGAACTGATTCAACAAAAGTCGACAGTACGAATTCGCGCTCAGACAATGCCGCCATTAAAGTCGACAGCGGGTCAGGACGCACCGACAACCCAGGAATCAAGAATGATGGAATGGCAGCCCGCAACGACATCCCATCCACCAGGACTGATACCGGATCGGCGCGCACAGATAATCCCGGAATCAAAACAGACAACAGCGTAGTGCGCACCGACAATCCTGCAATCAAAAATGAAATCAGCGCTGCACGCACCGACAATCCCGGAATCAAAAACGACAGTAGTTCAGTGCGCACCGACAACGTCGGAATCAAAAACGACAGCAGCGCAGCGCGCACCGACAACGCCGGAATCAAAAACGACAGCAGCACAGTGCGCCCCGACATTACCGGAATCAAAACCGACAGCAACGCAGTGCGCACCGACAATCCTGGAATCAAGACTGACAGCAGCACAGTGCGCACCGACATTACCGGAATCAAAAACGACAGCAGCTCAGTGCGCACCGACATCACCGGAATCAAAAACGACAGCAGCTCAGTGCGCACCGACAATGCGGCGAGCAAATTCGACGGTATTGTTGTCAAAAATGAAAGTCCAATAGTTAAGCCAGACGGCGCAAACAACATCAAGATAGACAGTGCACTGTCACAGTCACCCATCCAGAATGACTCATCCGCGCCAAAACAGAATGGTTCTAAAATTGCTGACGGAATAGATAGTAGCAAAATCGCAGACAGAGTGGGCATTCCCCCCGAAGGAGCAAAGCCAACGCCATTCGGTTTTCCAGCGGACGTTGTGGCAACGCACAAAGAAGCTGCTGCCATCAGGCAGGTTCTCAATGAACTTAGACAGAATCAAAATCTATCGCCCTCAGAGGTCCTGGAGCTGCCCAGCTTCAAAGAAGCAATCAGACTTCTGGACGCGCTCAAAACAAGAGATGCCGATTCGCATCAAGACGTCAAACAACATTTCACAACCTCGTTCGTAGAAGCAATGCGGCTTTCAGACTTCCTGAAAGTTCTGGAAAGAGCCGATGAAGTTCAGCAGAAGAGAATCCATAAGCAGCAGTGGGCCGCACGCTCTATTGCGCAAACACAGCATCGAGTCAGATACCTGGTCCAGCGCGAAGATACACTTGAGAGCATTGCGCAAAAAATTCTCGGCGACGTCAGATTCGTCCAGCTGCTCGTCACAATCAATAGAGCAGAAATTATCTTCACCGTCGTAAATGGCAAATCAGTATCAACAGTCTATGAAGGTCAATATCTCTGGATTCCAACACCCAATGAAGTCGCCATCCACCGCAAACACTATTTCAATGCAAACGGCGCTGCCTTGCGCGGTGAACCGATTGCACCGGAAGATCCTACGCCGATTCGAGTCGAAGAGTACGAAGCTCCTACAACGGTTCGCGATTTCGCGACTCGATTGAAACCGCTAACAGCACCACAGGTAATGACTCCAGAAGGACCGGTGAGCAGTCCGATGGCATTAGTTCTTTACCGGTTACGATTTGCAGGCAACCGAAACTCAGTCAATCTCGACGAAGTCCCTGAAGATGAACAGGAATCAGCACAACCCAGCAACAGACGTCACCACAAGGTCAGGCTCGGTGAGACCCTGCAGTCGATAGCCGTGAACGACGAGCTTTTGAAAGACGTAAACATGTGGGTTTTGATATGCCAGATAAACAATCTGAGCACCGCAGTCGATGTCGTCGGCAGACCTCGCGTTCAAATAAATCGCGGTGACATACTGCTGTTGCCAAACCAGGAAGAAATAGAAGAATTCAAACTACTGAAAAAACTGACAGAAATTGCGCAGTTGTCCGGCAAAGAGCTGGACGTCGACCTGACACGTAAACCGGCTCCAGCAAAAGCATCGCCTCACTGCAAAATTGACCGACAGATGTCAATCGAGAAACTCTGGGAGCGGTGCCGCATGATTCTGACTGACAACGATGACACCAGTTACAGTATCAAGCTGCAGAGAGACACACTCGAGGGTCGCTGGACGACAGTGGCAGCGTATGAATCGAAAAACGGAAAAACTGTTCGCTGGACATACAAAATAGACGGCGCCAGGACTTGCCTCGAGGTCGGCTTACCGGCGGCAGTGTCTCGCGAAATGGCAATAGAAGATTTTCAACGCAATTGGCGCTTTTACTATAATCGCTACACCGCGATCACAACAGATACGCTGGAACTGCTCGATTTGAGTGAGGCGGCTTTGTAGAAAGAGAGCGTCCATAAGTCGTCAGACGAATTCGTGCCCGCTAATTTTCATGTGAAATCACATGCGATACAATCTTCTGTCAGCGCAGCAAAGGGCAGGCACATGACTGATTGGCTAGACATATTCGATCAAGTAATTTACAACGAGGTGATGTTCTCTACATCGTCAGAAACGGCGCCGGCAAGACAAGAAAAGTCTTCACCATTGTTCAATCAAGCGATCATGGACCTGTTTGCATCCAGCGCCAACGACACAGCCGTACCTGATTTTCTCACGACTATAGTGAAACAAGATGAGTGGTGGATTGCCACAAAACCGGACGGTTCGCTAAATCCAATCAAGGCCGAAGCTGGCGAGTTTCGCAAAATGATGGAAATTGATCAGCCTCCATCCCCGAAGAGAAAACGTCAGAAATCTGCGCGCACTGGTAGCGGTGGCATTCTTTTGCCAGTCTATGACGAGCCACCATCAGATAAGATCACGCACAAAGTGACGGGATGCGAGTTAGCGGCTCAGACGACAAGCAAAGACTTAGATGGATTGCTGGTCTATTCAAAAGACCAGACCGAATTCGAGATCGACGCATCGAACTTTGACTTAATGAGAGATATTGCAAGCGAGACAGACCTTGAGAGATGGCTAACCACACCCAGTCCCGGACAAGTCGAAAAATTACTCCAGTCGACCTGGTACGCAGAATTCCATCACAGCGACAACATAAACATATCCACTAGAGATAGGTTGGCACTGATCCATACTCGCCCGGACCGCCTCGGGCTAAGTTTTAACAAGAGAGTGCCTATGACTGGTGAGAAACTTTTTCGCACACTTGTGGAGCAGAAAGTGGGCGGAGCACTGGTCGAAATCAGCAGAATAGGTCTCAAACACTATGAAACTTCGACAATTATTTTATCCCCGGCTTTTTTCTATAAGCTGCTTGAGGGTGAAGACATTCGACCTGGTGCGAAGCCCATGCCCGCTCAATCAATGGACGAAATCAAGCTTTGGCTAGACTTTTCGAAATTTCCATATAACAACAGACGTTTCCTGGAAACAACCTTGAATGGTGAGAAACTGGTGCGAGTTGTCGCGCCCGATTCGTCCGAATGGCAAGCGCTAGAAACAATAAGACTGGAATTCAAAAAGCCGGCTCCAACTTTGAGCCCAGTGTTCTCACTACCAGCTCAAGAAAATTTCGTTGACTCCGGCTTCGGTCCGCATCCTTCACGGCTGCTGTGCCCGGGTCTGCTGGCAGCCGAACTGGGAGCGATGGCATTTCAAGTTGGCAAGTATCCTGAGAAGCTGTGGCAACCAGGACGATGGGTGCTGCTCGGGAGATTGTTGAATCAAGATGATATCGAAGATTCTAAAAAACGTTTGAGACTGGCTCGAGAATTGCAGAAGCTGATTCCGCCGGGCAGCGATTCAATTCCTCTGTCGGCAATTTTAACCAACAAAGGTATGAACGTTTTCCACGAACATCCAATCGCGTTTACGAAGGCGTGGATTGATGCGACTGTGGCTCAAGCTGAGAAGTATACGAAATCTTTTGTTTGGAACTAGTCTCAGCTAAGCGCCGTTGCCTTGAGTCAAAGTTCCATCACCGCCGGTAGTGAGTGCATTTTGAGATGCCAGCTCGTTCGATGGGGCGTTATTTTGATCGGCTTGTTGCTGTTGATTCTTCAAAAGTCCGGGAGGAGCAAAGCGCATCCACATTGGAATCGCTGGTCCCGGTCCTGGATCTCCCGGACTGCCGGGTCCATCAGCAGGCATCATGGTGCCGTCAGTAGCTACGGGGGTTGGAGAAAATCGCTGCCAGGACGGCACACAGAGACTGGGATTGTAGGCAACGCTCTGCGGCTGCTGCTCACTAGCAGACTGCTGCGAACCTGCAACCTGCTGCTCGCTAGACTGCTGCTGGCGCGCCGCCTGACTGCCATCGGTCTGACTCAGGGGCGGAATAACCATTTGCGAACCATCAGCGCTCAAGACCGGAGGTTTGTCAGCAGACGACCGCTGAGTGCTCTGAATCAAATTCGCAAATTCTGTATTCAGTCCACTGCCCGTGGGCGCGGACGACAGTGACGATTCTGACCTTTCAGGCTGGAAGGGCGCGGTCATTAGTAAATTTCCGTGGGGCGTACTGAATGTTTGTAGCACGGTTTTCAAGTATTTCAAATGACTTCCGCACGTAATTAATATGCGACTACGTATTTCCCGCAAGAAACAGAACTAGTGCATCAGCTCCTGGGCTTCAAGCTCAGCTTTCAGATAAGCGATGATTTCGTGCAACTGAATACGGTTCATGCACTCACCCGGGCTGCCGGGTCCAGTGTATTTACACGACTTCTGGTCGCGACATTGACAGGAAGCACTTTGATTCAAGGTCGTACTCATACAACCGTAAGGTCCACTTCTTTCTGGATATGTTGGTCCGTACAAGCCGATCACTTTCGTGCCTACAGCAACGGCTATATGCGCCGGACCGGTGTCACCGGAAATAACTACCTTGCACTTTTTCAAGAATGCCGCCGTCTCGGTCAGAGACAGCCTGCCTGAAAGATCGAGACAGCGATTCTCCAGCTCAGCGTTCAAGCCGGCACATAGAGACTGCTCATCGGCTCCACCGATCAGAACCGGCAGGTGCGACTGCCATCCAAGAATGTGCTGCAACAGATATCTCCAACCATCGTATATCCAGGCTCTATGCGGTCGTAACTTGCCGACACCAGGAACGATACCAATCATCGGCAAAGGTCCAAAACCATGTTCGGCAATTACCCGGTGCACTACATCAAGAGCCAGGGCATCCGGAAAAATCGTCGGGAAAAGATGTTCTGGATATTCATTGCATACAGGTTTGATCGTATCGAGGAAATTTGCCGTGGCATGTTTGATTGGCCTCACATTTGGTGCCTGCTTCTCATAGCGCAAAACCTTGATTCGCGTAAGCCAGGTGAAAGCGGTCGATTTGAAAGAGTTCGAGAGGTCAACGAAGAGATCTGGTTTGACTCGCTCAAACGTTTTCATGTTCTCAAAGAGACTCGCATCTCTCGCATATTCGATCACTTCATCGACGGCAGGGCAGAGTTCGAGCAGAATCGGCCGCAGGGAGGAATGAGTCCAATATGTCAATTGAGCCGCAGGATAATTTAGTTTTAGAGTGGTGGCAACCGGCGTAGCCAGCATGCAGTCACCGATTGCGGCGGGATGATAGACGAGAATGTTGGCAAAAGCTTGCATTATTGATTAGTCTTCACTGGACTTTTGGTGCGCATCATTTATCATAATATTTGTATGAGTGATGAATCCTATTACGTTTTAGGTTGGCCCCAGCCCTCTGGAAAAGTAGCTGTACTTTGCCGATCTCGCGGGCAAAATGCCGGACCTGCTTATTGTTGGACAAAACGCGAGGCAATTCAATTGCGCACTCGCCTGGCCAATGATCGTCGAGGCGAAGAAAACCCCTCCGCTCGAAGAATCATACGACAACTTCTGGTTTACAAGTACTTATTGCGTCAGCCCCTCCAGTGGCGCCCAGGCGAGCTGTGGGTCTATCTTGATCCAGGTTATCTGGAAGCAGTCGAAGCACTGCGCGCAGTCTGATACACAAATCTTATTGACCATATCTAGCGGCATCTGTGCGCATGCTTCGCACATGGTGGCAATCTAGCGACGAATTGTGGAACTCCCTTAAAGTGCCCTTAACCGCTTCTCTGCTATTTAGATCAGCAGGCGTAGCGCCATAAGCACTAAAAGCCCTTTTTCAAGAGGCGAAGATTCCAAAATGGGTGTCGAAACAATAGTTGCAGTCTTTGCAATTGTTTTAGCGCTTGGCTTTGACTTCGTAAACGGCTTTCACGACACCGCCAACGCAGTAGCGACGGTTATATATACAAAGGCCCTCAAACCAGGCGTCGCCATCGTCATGAGCGGCATCTTGAATTTCCTTGGTGCGGTGCTGGTTGGAACGGCAGTTGCTACGGTGATAACGAAAATCATTCCTGCCGCTGTTGTCACGTTACCGATAGTGGTGGCAGTGTTGCTGGCAGCATTGATCTGGAACTTGATCACCTGGTGGTACGGAATTCCGGTCAGCTCCTCACACTGCTTAATAGCAAGCTTGTTCGGTGCCGGAGTGACGGCAGCCGGTTTTACAGGAGTAGATTGGAGCGAGCTGTACAAGGTCATGGCAGCGCTCTTTCTCTCACCACTGATCGGATTTTTCGCCGGTTGGTTGCTGACCTGGCTAACGCTGAAGTTATCGAAAGAAAAAGACAATCCACCTGGCACCAAACATGAACACTCTAAATTGATGCGGTTTCTCCACGTCATCGCCAGCGCTTCCGTCAGCTTCAGCCACGGCAGTAACGATGGGCAGAAAACGATGGGCATCATTACCCTCATCCTGGGCACTCACTTCAGCGGCTACACAACCAACCATGTCCCACTCTGGGTAATCATGAGTGCGGCGACGGCCATGGCGCTTGGCACCATCATCGGTGGATGGCGAGTCATTCGCACTGTCGGAACTAAAATCAGCAGAGAACGATTAAGCCATTCTCAGGGCTTCGGCGCATCAATGAGCACAGCTCTAATCATCCTGGCAGCCTCGCACATAGGCGCACCAATCAGCACCACCCACACCCTCAGTTCCGCCGTAGCTGGTGGAACGATACCGGCGCATGGAAAAGAGAAGTTAAATCCAAAAACCATGAAACTTTTGCTCAGCGCCTGGGTCCTCACAATACCGATTGCGGCGGCACTGGCAGCTATCTGTTATTCAATTTTGCGAATCATCTGGCATCCCTAATACAATAGAGTGCCATCAAGGAAAGAGATATGAAAATCGTCGTCGCCTTCAGCAGCCCTAAGCGCAGTGCCAACACAGTTGAGCTTGCCGCAAAACATGCAAAAGCCATGGACGCTGAATTGATCCTGCTGCGCATTATTCCAGACCCTGAAAAGGTCGGAGTAGTGGCACAGCTCATCTCAACCGAGCGACCGATCGACACAGCTCAACGACAGATTGACGAAGTAGTAGCTCGGCTGAAAGAGCAGGGTATAAACGCCTCTGGTCTCGTCAAATTAGGGGAAGTCGCTAAAGGCATAATGAAAGGCGCCGAGGAGTTACAAGCCGACCTGCTCTACGTCGGCACGACCAATATTGCCAAACGCCCGATTTTCTTGATGAAGCGCGACCCGATTGTGCGCTACCTCGTCGACCACTGCTCCATATCGCTCTGCCTTGTCAGGCGAGACTTTCCAGGCGAAGACCCGAAGAGCGGATCTGGCGAATCAAGCTGAAGCAATTTCTCTTCGATTGAAGTGATGCCCTGCAAAGAGCGAATCACCGTCATTGGTGGCAAACATTCGAGTATCTGCTTGCCGTAACGCTTATTTGTGAGCCGATTGTCGAGAATCGCCACAATTCCAGTGTCTTTATGAGTGCGAATCAGCCTGCCGACTCCCTGCTTGAGACGCATGGTAGCGTGCGGAAGCGAAAGATCATTGAACCAACTCGACTCAGGATTAGACTTCAGCACATCGCAACGAGCCTCGTGAACCGGGTCATCAGGCACCTGAAACGGTATGCGATCGATGATCACGCAGCTGAGCTGGTCGCCATCGATTGAGACGCCTTCCCAGAAACTGGAGGTTCCAAATAGCACTGCATTCGGTGTGCGCACGAACCATTCGAGAAGCTTCTTGCGAGGCATGTCACCCTGCTTTTTGGACGGAAAAGCGAGGCGCTCACCCAGCATGTTTGCCACAGTTGTCAGAGCATACTTGCTCGTGAACAGCACAAATGCACGTCCTTCACTGATATCGAGAATTCGCTCGATTTCATCGGCCGACTGCGCGGTAAAACTGGGATGATTAGGCTCCGGAAGGTTTCGAGGCAGATAGAGCAGCGACTGGCGAGCATAATCGAACGGGCTGGCCACCTTGTTTTGAATGACATGCCCTTCTACGCCGCACAAACTCTTGAAATAGCCGAATGGGTCATCACCCACGGTGGCAAGAGTAGCCGACATCCATACTGATGACTGTAAATGTGGTTTGTCGAAAACGTAATCCTGGATGAATGGAGCCACATCGAGCGGTGCGGCATGAACTTGAATGCGGCTGCCGCTTATGTCACCACGTTCCACCCAAACGACCCAGTTGGGATCGGGATTAGCCAGCAACTGCAGACAATGAATGTATGCAGTGGTTGTCGAAATCAATGCACGCGCCTTTAGTTTAGCTCGTTCACGAGCCTGACCGACATCGAGTATGGTGTCGAATTCCTGCTCTTCCAGCCAGACTTTGAGATTTTCGAGCGACAAAGCCAGTTCACTGGCTCCATCGATTGCTTGCCTTACGCGCGTCTTTTGAGTGGTGCAACTCTGCGAGAGTCTGAAGAAGAACTCGTCAGCTTCGAACTCCAACTCCCGCACGATGCTCAACGGCGCCTGTACACGCTTGGTTGCTTTGCTAGCCAGCATGCGCAGACCACGATTGCTGATACCCAAACCAAATGCGTCGGTTGCCACATCGGGTAGATGGTGCGCTTCGTCGACTATGAGCAAGTCGTATAGCGGGAGTATATTGCCATAAGATGCAGCATCAGCCAGAAGCAGCGCATGATTGACCACGAGAAGATCCGCTTCTTCGGCACGTTTCCTCGCATCAAAATAAAAGCAGTCATTGAAATTCGGACATTTATTGCGCATGCAGTCGTCCGAATCTGAGTTGATTTCATTCCATGTCTCCCAGTGGGGAACGAAATCAAGCTCTGAGATATCACCGGTCGAAGTCGAATGCGCCCATTCGATCAGTCGCTCATCCATCTCTTGCTCGTAAACTTGTTCTTCGAAACGTCGCACACCAAGATAGTTTCCACGCCCCTTCATCAGCACAGCGTCGAATTTGAAGGGCAACATCTGCTTCAGAGCAGGAATATCCTTATTGATATATTGCTCTTGCAGTGAAATGGTATTTGTTGAAACGACCACTTTTTTGCCCGAAAGCAAAGCAGGAATCAAAGCAGCAAGACTCTTACCGGTACCTGTGCCTGCTTCAAATATGCCTGTCGACTGGGTGGCAAAGGCACGTTCAATAAGGTGCGCTAATTCAAGCTGCTGCGGGCGAGCTTCGTAACCTGGCAGCTTATCTGCCAGGCGGGCAAAGATGTCTTCAACTGAAAACGCGCTGCGCTCTTCGTCCACTCAAACTACTGCACTTGGGCGGCGCTCGTCGCGGCAACCTGGTTGGATTGAGCGTGATATTCAGGCAAGGTCAATTTCTGTCCGAGGCTGAGCACATTTGCATTGCGCATATTGTTGGCACGGCAAATGGAGTCGAGCAGTCTCGGGCTGACCCGGTTGTAGTTGCGCTGTGCAATGCTTGCGAGCGTGTCGCCTGGTTGCACCTGATAGCTGTTGGCGGCAGGAACCAGAGTCTCCGAACCGTCTTGACCGGTCACGGTCTGAGGTGCGCCAGTAACCGCATTTGGTGCCTTAGCAGCAGCTGCGACCATCTGTTTGTTTTCGACTGGTTTGGTGGCAACTACTTGAGATGATATCGCTGAATAACCAAAGACACAGAGCAGAGAGAGAGCAGAACCAGCCATGAAACCGACTGTGGCGTAAAAGCTTCCGGCCTTGCGGTGCGAATGTTCGAAATCATGATGAACGCCCGGCCACAGTGCCTCTAATTCATCAGACTTCGGCGCTTCGGGACCAGGAAGGAGCGATTCACGGTTATCACGATTGAAATCGCGAACCTCACGGTCACTGAAAAATTTTGAGGACATAGAAACAGCGGCTTCCCTGGATGGGAGAGGACTGTCTTTCAGAAAATCAGGTACCGGATCAAAATCTAGCGCTTCTCTCTCACAGTTAATCACTGTAGTCATTTCTTTTAACGCCACGGTTTACCTACTCTGGTTGGGGACTGCCTGAAGATTGGGACGGCTGACGAATATGCGGTCGATGTCCATTTATCTGCTTGCCGCCAAATACAGCGGTCAATGCAGCATATTAGGCTAATTCTCGGTCTAAAGTCAAACTTGAGGCACGATCGCCAAAAGCCAACGATACTGGGCTACAACGGACTTTTTCAAAGTGTCAATGTAGTTGCGGAACAATGCAGACTGTGTTTCTGAGCCAATCAGATTAAATAAATGACAACCTATCCACTATTTACAATCGCCGCTATGAGAGTACTGATGCTTAGATTGAGAAATGCACCACGCGTGGTTACTAATTCGTCCGGCGCCCGCCAGCCTGCTCGAACCTTCACTTTACAAGCCCAGTGGCGGTTACCGTTGTTAGTCAGAACGCATATGCGACACGCATGAACAATTGTTCATATTTACAATGGCGACCACTTGAATACTCAATAATTCTCATTTAAGTGGGCATGTCAGGCGCGACAATTCCATCAAATTTCTAATATCAGGGAGAAAGCGCAGAAGGTACGGATTCACCGCTATCTCTTGCCGGCACTGCCTCACGAGGTTCTGGAACGGCGCCGGACTTTCCGCCGTGCACCCGTTTCATGGTGGCCGTTGTACCGGCGATAACGAGCGAAGATTGATCAGGTTTAAGGTCGCTGCGAACGAACTTATTCAAATTATCCAGCTTCGCCGAGCGCAGATTTGTCAGCTGCTCGTTGAAGCCGTCGTGCCCTCCGCTCTGGATGTAGCACTCCAGAATCGTTTTGGCGGCATCTGTTGCAGTGCTGAACTGCCTCACCGGAACAGCATTGACGAGGAATCGCTTTACCTCGCTGAACTCCTCGGGCGTAATCGGGGTGCGAGCGAATTTACGCAGTTCCGCCTGTACGACTGTAGCTACAGTTGGCACTATATTTGGTTCCACAGGTATATTCAATGCCCATGCAACAGAATTACCTAATGGTACGAATTTAGTATCAACAGCGTCGGGTGACAGATTATCCGCAAGTGCCGGATCGGCACCGACTCGCTGCGCCATACGCGAAAAGATGGGGTGATTATTGAGCACACAATCTGCCATCATCAGATATGCGTAATTCGATGTATCTGCCGGAGTATTGACCAGGCGGCCAATAGTGACAAAAGTTTTGGACTTATCCTTTATAGGAATAGATGTTTTAACGATGCGCCTCTGATTTGGTTCCATAGGCGGAAAGTTCTTAGCTGTGGAGGTATTCTGCTCCCAACTGCCGAAGGTCTGGTCGGCCAACCTGAAAACCATCTCTGCGGTGACATCGCCAACCACGACAATCGTTGTTGCCTCAGGAAGAACATTTTCTCCGTGGAAATCATCCAGCTCAGACGACTTAAATGTGGCAATTGAAGTAGCTTTCTGATTCAAGTCATCAGGATAATAAGGAGAGTTAGGTGAAATCAGACTGCGCAGGAGCGCACGCTCTGTTTTTATTGTCGACGAATCGTCGATTTGTTTAAAATGCGCCAGTACATCACGCTTAGCCTTGTCCAGGTCGGGACCTTGTACAAGCGGCTCGCGCAAACACGAGCCGACAAAACCCAACACTGCTGAAAGGTCGCGAGGCAAACATCGAGTTCTGAAGCCGATAGTCTGAAGACCAGATTCGAATTGCAGCATCGCATTCGGTGCCATTCCGAGATCTTCTTGCGCTTGCTGCAACTGAGCACGAGTATATTTTGCTGTGCCGTTGTTCATGCAAGCAGTCATCACATCAGAAATCCCTTTCTTAGTGGGCGGTTCGAAGGCTGTGCCTGCACGAACAAGACCGCCGATTTGCACTATCGGTGACAGATGGTTTTCCAACACGAGCACAGTCAGACCATTCTTCAGAACACGCTCCTGAACGCGTGTAGGCGTAGACTCGAGAACAAGCGGTTTGGCAGGTTGGCGGGGTGCTCCTGCTGCGGCGCCTGCACCTGTGCCGGGTCCTGCGCCCGGGCCATTGGCTCCGTTAGAGGTCGCGCCAGACGCTGCGGACGATCCAGACACGCCACCTGGTCCTGAAGCCGCTCCCGTCCCTCCTGATGCAGACGTAGATGACTTTGTAGGGCCACCTGCTGAAGCTGGAGACTTAGTCGTCGAACCAGTTCCAGCCGGCATCTTTGAAGCACCAGCGGGCGACTCCGACTTAGTGGGGCTCTTAAGAGCGCCGTTAATCGGAACATCCAACTGATTAACGCTCCGTTGAGCAATCAATTGAGTATCAGTGCCAGACGACTTTGTCTGAGGAAGAGTCCAGTCATCCTTCTTGTAACCGGTTATGTGAGTGTGCAAATAAGGCTTCGGATGCTGCTCATGATGGTGGGGCTCCGCCTCTGAGTCCGCAGAGGGAGCTGACTTAGTCGGAACTTTACTCGGAGGAGCCGGTGGATTGGGTGCAGGTTTCGGTACTGATACGGGTGTCGCAAGTAGACCGACAACGCGATTCTCTTGAGCAAAATATCGTTTCGCCACACGCTGCAGATCGGCATTAGTAACAGCCTTCACTTTTTCCGGCCATACAGATGCCAACTGATACGTTTGCAAGCATTCGCAGAAACCCAGATTGAATGCTACGTGATATGGCCCATCATTTTCAGAAGCATAAGAAAATTCCGCCAGATTCTTCGCCCGTCGCAACTCGGCATCAGAAGCACCTTGAGCCTTGATTTGATTGATGGCTCCATCCCAGCCTTCCAACAGCTTCTGCAAAGTTCCAGGCGCAATCGTAAAACTAACCGTAAATAGACCTGGATCTTTCTTCAGCTCATAGGCAGACTTTGCAGTAAGAGCAGACTTACTCTCGACCAACTTTCTCAGCCTGCCCGATAACTGCGCATTCATCAGCTTTTCCATGATCATAAGTGCAGGCGCGTCACCATCAGAGAAAGGTGGTGCGTGATAGGCGATCTCCACGAGGTCGCGTTTGCCGGGCTGATGCATGATGACTCGGCGTTCAGCCTGCTGCGGAGGCTCAATAGTGCGCACAACCGGTATCGGATTTGGTGACTTTGGTAAGAGGGCGAAATGCTTAACGACAGCGCCCAACACAGCTTGTGTGTTCATGTCACCAACAATTACCAGCGTGGCATTCTCGGGATGATAATACTTGTCATAAAAAGCTTTCACATCCTGGACTGTCATGTTCTCCAGATCGGTCTTGTAACCGATAGCGGGATGTCTGTAGGGATGCTGCGAAAACGCTGTAGAACGCACTTCTCTAGCCAGGGTCGCTTGTGGGTCTCTTGCCTGCTCCTCAATGTCCTGGTTAATGCGAACCAGTTCCTCTTTTAGATCCTGGGCAGTGAAATTCGCTTTGCGCATGCGATCGGCTTCGATGCGCAACATCAAATCTAATTTTGACGGATGAACCGTTTCGAAAAATGCGGTGAAGTCGTCACTGGTAAATCCGTTGAATTGACCACCGTTGCGAACAATCGTGGCACCCAATTCACCTTTTCGATACGTACCGACATTGTGAAAGAGCATGTGCTCAACAAGGTGACTGATGCCGGTCATTCCAGGGGTTTCATTGCGCGAACCGACTTTGTACCAGACGAAGCAGGAGACGACAGGGAAAGAATGATCCTCAACAAGAAGGACTTTCAGACCGTTAGGCAAAACCTGAGCCTGGACGCGTTGGTTCTGGGCCATTGTCGGCGGCGGACAAAACCCGACAATCAGCAATGTCAGTGAAAGAATGAATGCTAAAAGTTTGCGCGCTTGATTCGCCAACAGAGTTATCTCCAAATTCACGACCAGTTCATCAGGGGCAGTGATGACTCTAGCACGGTCATCCAGGTTAGACACCTCTTATTCGTTTCTAGATGGTCAGACAGCGTTAATGCGAATGCTCATCAATGCCATGCAAAAAAATCCCTGAAAAGCTTCGCAAATAGTTAGTTTTCCTTGAATCAAAACCGCAATTATTGATAAGATTTCTCAATAACCACGAGGAGCGGGTATGAGCGTTTCTTCCAAGGAAATGACTCAAGGTCAAGGACGCTATAGCTTTCCACCTGCCAGCACGCGCAAAATCGCGCTGGCGGGAAACCCAAACGTGGGCAAATCTGTAATTTTCAACGCTCTGACAGGTATGAGCGCAGACGTGTCGAACTACCCAGGCACGACGATCGATGTCTCTCGCGGCAAACTCGGCGAGTACGACATCGCTGACACTCCTGGAGTGTACGGCGTCTCGAGCTTCAACGACGAAGAAAGAGCAGCCAGATTAATGATTTTGGAAGCCGACACAATAGTCAACGTAGCTTCTGCACTCAGTCTCGACCGCGATTTGTTCCTATCCATTCAGCTGATTGAGATGGGAAAGCCACTTCTGCTCGTCATCAACCAGTGGGACGAGGCTAAGCGCCGAGGGATGGAAATTGACACCTCCCTTTTATCCAAACTACTCGGCGTGCCCGTTCTCAAATGCGTCGCTGTTCGGAAGGAAGGCATCGACGAAATTCGGCAGAATATCGACCATGCCACCGTCGGAAACGTCAGCGAAGAAGTGCTTCATTGCATTCAACCGCTATTGGACAAAGGCATCGACCAGGCACACGCTTTATTGATCGCCGAGGGTGATGAACTCTCAGCCACCGCATGTGGTGTTCAGCCGTTACCTGACCGCGCGGCAATCTATGGCACACGCAGATTACTCGCAAACGAGTACGTGCAACAGTGCGTCACGCAAGAAGCAAAAACAGTCAACTTCTCTATCAAGCTGGGTCGATTTCTTCTCCACCCAGTCTGGGGCTCATTGATCTCCTTTGCGGTTTGCTATTTAATCTTCTATCAACTGCTCGGCGTCCTCATCGCCGGCACTCTCGTTGATCTAACTGAAAAACGAATCATGAAGGTCTACTACGAGCCAGCAGTGAGACGATTAGCTGCAAATGTATTTCCGTCGACGATTACCGCGAACGACAAGACATTTGACTTTCCCAACGGAACGCTGGCGAATCCAAACGAAGCAGCTCAATTAGACTCCACAATAAGTAATACGTCAGTCGAGGACTTAAAGTTCAATTTCTGGCCGAACAAATCTTTGATGAGTGTGATCGGAAATATTCTGGTCGGCGAGTACGGTCTGGTCACACTGACGGTGACATATTTGATTGGGCTTCTATTTCCGCTCGTGCTCGGATTCTATCTTGGACTGTCGATTCTAGAAGACTCAGGATATCTGCCTCGACTGGCGGTGTTGGTTGATCGCATGATGAACAAGATTGGTTTGAATGGAAGAGCAATCATTCCACTTATTCTGGGTCTGGGCTGTGTAACCATGGCGACAATTACGACTCGGCTGCTGTCAACGAAACGCGAAAAGATGATTGCTACCGCCTTACTTGGAATCGCTATTCCATGTTCAGCGCAACTAGGGGTGGTATCAGGCACGCTCGCTAGAGTAGGCGGCGGATATGCATGGGCGGTCTATCTTGTCGTCGTTACCACAATACTCGCAGTCACAGGTTTGTTATTGAACATGATCATGCCTGGCAAATCAGGCGGACTGATCATGGACTTACCGCCAATGAGAATGCCCAGAGCCGACAACGTTCTGAAAAAAACCTGGAGTAAATCGTGGAACTTCCTGCAAGATGCAACGCCAGCATTTTTCATTGCTGGATTCGCAGTAACAATCGCTCAGATGACTGGGCTGCTTGATGCATTCATCAAGCTTCTGCAGCCAATCACAGTAACATTGCTCAATTTGCCGAATGATCCACGAATTGCCACCACATTCATTTTGGGAATTGTGCGCAGAGACTTCGCCTCATTCGGGCTGACCGAAGTGCCACTGACCGCGGTGCAGGCCGTGACTGCCATGATTGTGATTACTTTATTCGTACCCTGTATCGCCACGGTAGGCGTGATGTGCAAGGAACGGGGTCCCAAAGTGGCATTTACCATCTGGTTCGGCTCATGGGCTTGCGCATTCGTCATCGGTGGCGCCATCGCCAGGCTACTGCCGCCGGTATTCAAGCTCGTCGGGCTTTAGAAGGCATCTGGACCGCGACCTCCCGGACTGCCATCCCTCCCGGTTATCCAGCCGTTTTACCGACTGTTAAAGGTCAATGAAGTCATGGTGCGCGTCTTCGAAGAGCGTGCTAACATAGTCCTCTGGTATGGCAGGCGTCGCCAAGTGGTTAAGGCACCGGTTTGTGGTACCGGTATTCGGGGGTTCAAGTCCCCTCGTCTGCCCCATATTCGCTTTTTGAAGCTCGAAAGACAAAGCCCGTGAGGCTTTGTTTTTTTGTTTTGACTGGAGTGGACACGATCTGCCACATTTTCTGCCAGGTATCGAAACTTTTTGGGGTACCTAAATTCAAAATCTCGGTCCAATTTTCCATAATCATAAATGGGCACTTCTGGGGAAGATTAGGCTTCCGGCAGCTTACTCCCCGTAAACAGGCATCTGGCGTGCTTCAAGACAAAACCAGAATGTGTCACTGCTTTTGGTGGCTGAGTGAAGATAAATCCACTACGTCAGCTTCCCTGCCAATAAGGCACTTGTATGCAATAAGATCTTCCAGTGGTTGCACCATAACTTCAATACCTGAGATTCGCCGACGTTCGGCTCTGTTCAGATCTGTTAAAAACGGCACACGTCGACCATCTTTAGTAATGGCAAAAGCATCCTCGACTTGGTTTATATCAACATCGATTCCATCAATAGACAATGTCATTAGCCACAAGTCGAACTCGTCATCCACGAGGTGATGAGGTGGCTGTTTAAGTTCGTCCGCAAATAATTCGGCAACCTTTCCGAAATCAGCAGCACCTACCTCAAGATCGATATCGTGTGGTGGCCAGAGGGAGCCGTGAATGTTTCCAGCAATACCACCAGTAACTTGATATGGAACATTTTGAGACTCAAGTCGCTCAACTATTCGGGCTAAAATAGCCAAATACTTCTTCAACATTGGCGCCCCGGGCTCATGCTTTTCTGCTTCTTGCGTCATCACACCCACGAATATTGTTGTACCGCTCCATCAGTTGGATTCACTCCGCACTAGTACTGATTGATCTGGCAGCGTGAACCGATATTCAGGCATCGCAGCGCGAGTTGGCGGGCAGCTAACGCTTAAATAGCCGGTCATCGAATTCAAAAACATTCGTCTCAAGCGTGCTGACATTAGGCATTTCGCTATGGATAGGATTTAGGATGACATTTCGTTCGACAGACAGAACTGCAGATGGTACGTTCAAACATAATGATCTTTCGGACGCTAGCCAGTCATCACCAAAAGCCTCAGCATCCCTTTCGTTTGGTGCTTTCAGACCAGGAAATGTCTCAATGCTGGCGGCATCTGGGACTTCGATCTTGAGCCAAACCAGGTCAACAGGCAAGTTATCGAAATCTACATGAACCAGGTATTCCAACGCCGCTAAAGATAGATGCGTAGACGTGTATACGGCGGGACGTCCTGGTGCATTCCAGCGCCCACCGTACAACCGCGAACCTTCTCCATCGAGCGCTGAATTCCGTGCTCCGCAAATCCGATAAACGAGCATCAAGAATAAATCCCGTGAGCGATCCGACCAAGGATAGACTCAACGATGCGCGCACCGTAATCGCTTCTGAGAAGTCCTAACGGAAGATGTCCGTTTAATGCTCGGTTCGGCGTGCGTAGCCACTTGTGGGCCTTCGGTGAGTTCCCAAACACTTCAACTGCGAAATCGTGGATACGAGCGATCCGCGCTATCAGATCCGATTCTTCGGGTGACAAACGCTTTTCGCTTTTTCGCCTTGCCAATGTTCGCGGTGCGATAAATGACTTAATTTCTGTCTCGTCAACGATCCCTTTATGCTCGATTTCTGCCAGTGCTTCTACCGGCAGTCCTTGGTTGAGGATGTTCAGCATTTCGATTTCTGAATTTATTTCTTCGGGCAAGGTGGCACCGCCCGAAAGAACTCTTATGACTCTATCCTTATCCATGAAACCACCAATTTGCCATCTGCCTCAAATTATAGCGCCAAATGGCAGATGAGGCAAGCTGAAAGGCTTACACATCACCATGACTAGTGTGACCTGGTGAGACCGTCATCAGCATGTCCTTGGCCACAGTGCCGCACGCCCTGCTGGATCTTTCGCACGACGCCATGTCTTCACCACTTGATAACCCGCCTGAATTGTGCTATCCTCCCTAAGCTTAATTTCCGCAGCTTCAATTTCTTACTAATGAAAAGTCCCCTTTTGCTCGCCGCACTCAATGCGGTGTATTTCGGCGTCGCTGCCGCGTCTGCAGCCTGGTGCGTTCACACATACGGACTCAGCACACCTGCGTCGTACATGGCAGGTGCAACGCTCTGCGTCTACGCATTCCTCGCTGCAGCCTCACTCGTAACACTCATTCCGAGACGACCTGGTCCAGCAAAACCTGCAGCGTCGCTTCAGCCGCATACAAAAGTGTTGATTCGCGCCGCATTCCTCATTCTGCCGATAGCGTATTTTGCCTATATCGCTTCTTTCTATTTTGTAGAACGAACATATCGCACCATAGGTGGTGTCGACCGGTATGAAGCATTTTCCGCCCTCGAGCTATCGCTTTTTGGCAAAGAAGTATGCACTCCTTTTAGACCCTATTCAGCGAGTTGTAACACGTACTTCACCGTCACCTTCGCAGACTGGGTAAAGCACCAATGGCATGCCCAGGAGACGAAAAATCCTTACAAGCTCGTATGCCGATTCGATGTCTCGAAAGATGGAACAATCAAAAACTTGAAAGTGCACAAATCCTCCGGCGACAAAAATTGCGATCGCGCCGCGCTTGCTGCTCTTGATTCAGTGGCCCCACCTCTGCCCCCAGATGCTCCTGACCGAATGCTGATCGAATACACATTTGGCTTCAGTGGCGTCGAGGACAAATGGCCAGTTTTTGAAACAGAAACGATAACGCCGGCTCAAGACAAGTTTCTGTTTGAGCAAGGAGATCGTGCCAATTTTCATTGCGATTACCCTCGCTCTAGAAAGCTCTTACTGCAATGCCTTGAGGAGAGACGTTTGCGATTCAAAAGTGGCGCTCCAGAGCTAACTGAAATCTTGGTTGCGGTGGCAAAACTTTATTGCCGAATGGGTCTTATACCGGAGTCGGAAAAATACTTTGAAGAGGCCCTTACTAACGCTCAGTTTGAGCAAAAGCAACATCCAGAAGCCGTTATCACCACACTGCAGGAATATGCAAATCAGTCATTTGAATGCAAGAAATTTGACAAGGCACTCAATTTGTACAAAAAGTACTTTTCGCTGGCTCCATCATCTGCAGACCGTTCAAGTCAAATACGACTAGCTGAATCATATTACGGAACTGGTGCACGTTACATCGCCGCAAAGGTTTTTGCGGACGTAATTCGTTCTGACGAGCAACAGGGGTCAACAGTTGATGCCCACACACTCGAATCTGAACGCGTTTCTTTGTGCAATCAGTACGTAAAATCCGGTCATGCAGACGCTGCAATCAAACTGATGGATGAATATTTTGCTCAATACACTGAAGAGAGAGATCCAAAATTAAAAAAGGAAAAATTCGATCTGATATGCGCCTTGCATGAAACCTACAGGCAAGCAGCACCATCCTCAGCTAAAGCGAAGTTGTATACAGAAACGGTCTTCACTGAATTACTGCGAATTAACCACCCGCTCAGCGAAGGGGGGAAATGGGTCAGATCTGATTTAGCATCGACATTGTTGAAATCGGGAGATAAAGCTGGCGCTCTTGCTTTGTATCAAAACCTGGTTGCGAAGTACAGTGCTAATACGACGGACCGTGCATATGCTCTCATGCAGCAAGCGAGCTTTCTGTTTAAAACGAGAGACTACTCCGAGTCAGAACGCTGTGTCCGAGAGGTTCTCAGCATTAGGTCGAGATCCTACGCTCACGATGATGCCCGAGTGACCAACGCAAAATTTGCGCTGGCAGCTATACTCACGGCGCAGCATAGAGAAGAAGAAGCCGCACATTTAATCGACCAAATAGCCATTCCGACGGATCCGAGGTCAGGCAATATCTGGCGACTGAGCTCTTTCTATGAGCAAACCGGGCAATTGGAACGCGCGCTTCAAATTGTCGATGGAGCTATTCGCCGATCGTACAAAAGTCTTCCCCAGAATGAGATCGCTATTCGAAGTAACCTCATCGATCGCGCACTAGATTTTTCAGAAAAATTACACGACGAAAAACGGTTCGAAAAATATCTAAACGAACAGTACCAGACGGAAATTAAGTGCAGTGGATTAGAAAACAGATTTCCGTTGGTGAAATACTATCTTGAGCACAATCAGCTCGCGACTGCAGAAAAGCTGGCTAACCTGCAGGTGAAATACACCCATCCAAAATCTACAGATATATTTGAGCACGAGGCTCAAGCTACTGCGTTCATCCTTCTGGCACACGTCAAAGACGCACAAAAACGACGCGAAAGCGCGAAGTACTACGTCGAGAGGGCCATTGAAGCAGTCGAAACCTACGGTCGAAGCAGCGAGCATGTCACCGCCGTCGGATTATTGGCGCAATTACGAGCGAGAGAAGGCGATTTGAAATCAGCGGAAGATCTTCTGAATAGCCTGTACAAAAACGAACTAACAGATACCTCTCAGGCGGTCTGCGGGGACATCGTCTCAGGCTTCAACACAACAGGCTGCTACTTCAGTTCTGGTTCGAGCGGTCAAACTGAATACACCGAGTCTGGTGGTTCACGGAGCGATTCAGAGATCTACGGAGATAGCGCCGACAAGTTCGAACCGACCCCAACACCGGTGCCGATGGTCTCTCTAAATTGGAACGCTGCTGTCAGCCAATATCATGAGTTTCAATTTTTGCAGGCATCAACCTTAGAGGCGCTGGCTCGAATACAGACACTTGAATCAAAGCCAGAGGCAGCTGCTAAGTCGCGGGCACTTTTATTTGACCTTGTCGAAGCTCATCTCGGGAGACATCTCGCTTCAATTCATGGCATTAATTTATGCGACATGGAAGGACTAGCGCGGGAACTGCCGAAGTCGGAACGTCAGCAAAAATTGCTTGTACGTGCGCGAGAGACTTCCAAACAACCTATTGAATGGCTCTGACCACAGCTAGACTATTTGAAGCTTAACCATCAAAATAGATAACTTGTAGCTTAAGGTGAGAAACCTCAAGAGTGAATCAAAAACGATTGCGGAATTCTCGGAAACTTGTTCACTGGGGGGAATCAATGAAGCCTACATCTATGTTGAAATGCGCGATGAGATGCCTGATTATCGCTGGATGCTTGTTGCTGATGGCGCCGTACTCGGCAAGTGCAAGACCCTATTTCATAAGCTCGGTCGCACGTGATGGAGGACAAGCAACTTTCCGTCCTGCCGACCAACGAGAATTTCGCGCACTTGATTTCGTTCCCTCATACTATCTCCAGCCTCCTCAAAACCCATCGAGCGCGACCGTTGGACTGAACGTTGAAGGACGATTGCGCGATGCCGGTAACTTCCAATTTCTTAGTTTCAAATATTTTGTTCCGCAAAACGCGCCAAATCTGAATCCCGAATTGGATGTTCTGATTCAAACGTCCGACGGCTTTACTCGCTTCACGACCGTAACCGGCAACCAAACAAATTTGGTTGGCACCACGCCAGTACGCGACCCTGGTCTCGGAAGTATTGCGAGTATTTACGCCGTTGACATTAGGTCCACTGACTTCCAGCCTTCGTTTGCAGCAAACACTCTGACAGTAGAAAGAATCGAAGTTCAGTATTCCGGAAACCGGCTTTTTCGCATCGGTTCACTCGACATCTTTGGTCAAAAGCGCTCGATTCTCCGTGATTATTTCTCGTACAGAACTGAGCCGGAAACGCAATTCTTACTTAACAAATAACTGCATCACTCAGCAAACCTTCAATCGTGGCAACAATGAAATAAAGAAGTCGGTGGTCCAAAGGTCTACAGACTGAGGATCTTTCACGAATGGAAGAACGTCACGTTTTGCAAGCTCAATGTCAACTTGAGAGAACTTCGACTCCAAAAGATTGACGAGATCTGCTCGGGTCAGATCTCGATCGGCGTTCCACGACCTTGTCTGACAAAGTCTCTGCTTTAAGTGAGCCAGATGCACCGGCGTGTCACGACCCAAATACCAGACGAAATCATAGTAGTCGCGGCCCTTCACTCTACCGCTTCCCCAGCCGCGTTCAAGCAGCGCGTGTATTTTGCCCGCAAACAAATCCGGTTGTTTGTAAGTCCTGACCGAAAACGGAATCGGCTGCAAGAGAACTTTCGCTTCCGTTTCGAAATCACCAGGCGGATTAGTGTCAACTTCGAGCTTGATTTTTAGAACATTGCGAGGCGCAATCTGATCGGCAATTTCTCTCGGCACATCAATCTTCAAGAAGTGCTCCTTCGTGTCAGCTTTGATAAAAGCTGAATCAATAGCGGTGTCTATGTTCTTGATTTTTTCTGCAATTTCAACGTTGAAATCCATTGCAGAAAGTTCAGCACCGATGGCGTCAAGATAAGGTTGCAGCTCAAAGTCACGATCTGGTACCAGCAAAGAAAAATCCATATCCTCTGAAAATCTATCGAGACCATATAGAATTCTCAAAGCTGTGCCACCATAGAAAGCGGCATGCTCAAAGAACTTCGCTCGCCACAATCCGAGCAACGCAATCTCTTGAATAATTTCCTTCATCGCATTCTCGAAATCCTGACGAGTTACGCAGTTATATTTTCTCAGCATTGAATCAGTGGCCGGATTCATAGCACCTCCAAAATTCTTGCAATCGAAGCGCTTTTATAATGCTTATTGAGATGCGTTAGTCGACGGATATCGAATCTTTCAAGTTGCGTCGGATCGATCCGAAGATCGGCGACAAGAAATTCCCTCGCTGAATCAGGACTGTCAATATTCGGCACGTCGTTTAATACAACGTAGTCGCACAAAGCTTTTTCAGGCGTGGCAATCAAAACGGGATGAGCCGAATCGACCCAGATTTGTTCAATTCCATGCGGGTACTTAGCGGCCGAAAGATAGCGGTAGGTAAAGCGCCCTATTGGAGTATCGAATGTTTTATTCTTCTTGGGCGTCACGCTGGTAACCACCTCAACACGCTCCGGGATAAAACCAGTGAGCGAAAGTGCGTACTCAAGAGAAATGCAAGACGGACCGTAAATGAGATTAGCTAGCGTTTCCTTACAAACCGGGTTGCGTCGCAATTTCGGACCGAAAACATACAGACCCTTTTTGACCCGAAGAATGTTGCCAGACTTCAACAGCTGATTAATTTTCTGACGGACAGCCTGATACGGCGAAAGCGCAGAGCTTATGAGCAGATGGTCAAATTCATCCCGCCCAATCCGCTCCCGCAAATCTATAAGATCGACCTTCGCCATGGTCTTTTCGTCCAGTAAGTTAGCTTAATTCTAACATACTGGCACTTATTTAAGACAATTCATCCAGTATGTCAGGAAAAATCTAACATACCGGATGAATTGGCTACAGCACTCCGGAGAAAATTCTGCTCCCTCAAGCGAGAGCGTATACAAACCCAGCGAGATGTATACAATTTCTTATCGCGCAAACCAAGCCAACAAGGTCCACCTTCATGTCAAAGCCGTTAACCGTTCCCCGCCGTCAGGAGACATACGATGTTATCCGTGACCGCATCATGAGTGGTGCTCTTGTCCCTGGAGCGCGGATAATCGAATCCACTCTATGCGAAGAGCTTGGCGTCAGCCGCACTCCGATGCGTGAAGCACTCTTTCGCCTTGAGCAAGATGGGCTCGTGCGCCAGGAGCCTGCTCGTGGTTTCTCGGTCATGCCTCTCAGTGCGAGGGAAGTGCGGCAGATATATCCAATCATATGGACGCTCGAAGTTCTCGCGTTAAAAATCGGGGCAGACAACGTAGACACAACAGAACTTCAGCGACTCAACCGCAGTCTGACCAGAGCGACCAATCCAGAAAAACAACACGCTTTAGATGACAAATGGCACGAGATTTTGATTGAGAGTTGCAAAAATAAACGCCTATTGCAGCAGATTCAACTTTTAAAACATGTGGCTCATCGCTATGAACTAGCCTACATGCGCCATTCAAAAAAATTGGACACATCGATAGATGAACACGAAGCGATTCTCACAGCGATCGCAAGTGGTCAGGCGACAGAGGCGCAGCTTCTGCTCGAAAAGCACTGGCGCCGCGGCATGGAGACTCTATTAGACTGGCTGGATTGGAGGGATGAATAAAATGAATGGTGCGAGTTTGAAGACAGGAAGTCCTCCCTCGATAATCAAATCGGCTCAGAATCCAAATCTTACGGGGCTGAAATGCTTACGATGCGAGAGACTCTATTCACTGGATGATCCGCACATCGACAGCGGTTTAGGGTGCAAAGACTGCTTGCAGAAAGGTTTCCCTGTATCTCTGTATTGTGTCTACTCTGAGAGTGCGCGCTTGACTGTAGAGAATAACGAATCAGGAATGCATCAATTTGTGAGCATGCTTCCTTATAGCAACTTCCCGTCGATTGGCGAACGAAGCACAGGGCTCGCGCAAATCGAATCACTGGCTTCAGCCATGGGTGTCGCCTCTGTTGCAATCAAGAACGAAGGGCAAAATCCAACTGGATCACACAAAGACCGCATGAGTCCGTTCGCAGTTGCTAGAGCAATATCGGCAGGATTCACGAAAGTCATTGCCAGTTCCTCAGGAAATGCGGGAGCGTCTCTTGCGGCATACGCGGCCCGAGCCGGTCTCGAATGCTGCATCATCTCCGCACCTGATATAAGCGAATCATGGGCAACAGCAATCAAACTCACCGGAGCTCACCTGCG
The DNA here is from genome assembly GCA_003963305.1 of Candidatus Melainabacteria bacterium. Classification (NCBI taxonomy): domain Bacteria; kingdom Bacillati; phylum Candidatus Melainabacteria; species Candidatus Melainabacteria bacterium. Next base: position 40,109 of record RXJR01000015.1, read on the forward strand.
ACTGGTTCCCAGCCACGAGCGCTGGCCGTTGATGCAGCGATTGGTGCAAGAGGAAAACTGGTTTCCTGTAACAAACTTCCATGCCCAGCCGATTGCTAGCAATCCGTTTGGCATCGAAGGATATAAAACCGTCGCCTACGAAATTGCTCTTCAGTCGCGCGACAAAACTCCGACCTTGATTTTGATACCTACTTGCCGCGGAGACCTTTTATTTGGACTTTATAGAGGGTTCGTCGAAGCTATGCAGGCAGGGCTGATACGTACGATACCGCGACTGGTGGCAGTCGAGCCTGGAGATCGTCTTAAAGATGCACTTGAGGGAAAAGATTACCGGCAGCACTTCACGGTGGATGACAATAACATGGCATCGATTGATGGCGACACGGTAACCTACCAATCAATTCAAGCGCTTAAGAACACTAAAGGCGGTGCAATCTGTGTCAGCTCGGAAGAAGCATCTTCGGCTCAGGGTGAACTAGCACGCAACGGCTACTACGCAGAGATGTCTTCCGCCGCATCGCTTGCCGGACTTCACAAACTTAAGAGAAATAATAAATTGTCGGCTTCTGACCGAGTAGTACTTATTGCAACCTCGCACGGATACAAGCAATTACCTGAAGATACAGCAGCTGTTACGAATCGAACCTGCAACTGACTGTTTGCTGGTGTCACTTCGATGTGTCTTGCCACATCGGTTCACTCTCACCAGGTGCACCAGCGTTTGATGGCGCAGATGGTGCCTCCTGCGCGGAAGTAGGCATAGCTCCTCTTGTAACCTTGCCGTTCTCGTAGTGAAACATGCCTGGCGGCACTGTCGTGCTGGTTGTAGACGGCGAGAGCACGCCATTTGGGGAAGAAGTCCCATTCGATATCGTGGATGAATTCTCTTTCGATATAACCGCAGAGCTCTGATTCGATCGTATGGACGAATTGGCACCACTTTCATCAGGCGAAATCGAGGTAACAGGCTGAATTTTCGATGACTGTCCCAGAAGTACCATCAGGAGTATTGCGCTCAAGAGTGATATCACACCAAGTACGGAGAGAGAAATCATTCGCAGCTTGCGTGAAACTTCTCTCGGACATTGCCGGGTCATGAACTTTCCATCAGTGCGCAGATAGAACTTCGGCTTTTTCAAATTTTCGCGCTGGAAAACAATCGCCGCAGCCGGCTCTTGCTCCAGACCTTCGAAATCATAGATTGCAGTCTGACAAACGCCGCATGCACGATATCGCTCTTTCCTATTGGATGCGTCTGTCCATGACCATTTGCATCCGCTGACTTTGCCATCAGCAACAATCGGTTCAATCAATTCGACTGGTTCTTGCGCTCGTTCCTTCGCTATTTCAGCAGCCTTATGCTCGAGACGATTAGCTGACTGCGATACAGCCTGAAACAACAAGGAATGATCGAGCATCGTCTTGGCTACATATCTGGCAGACTTAGCCGGCTGCATGTCAGGCGAAGGAACAGCCTGCTCCTGCAGCGTTTTTGCAACGCGCCGGTTCGACTTCTTAGGAATGTGAGAAATATCCAACATCGTTCGCGCGACACGTCGTTCCGGGGCATCCGCATTCGATTTCGCATTTGATACCGAACTGCTCTGATCCGACTGTGCACGCGGCTCCACAGGCTCGGGTGTGCTACTGTCGAGCGGCGGGATCGGACCGTCTGGTGCTTCGCTCATTTGGTTTCTCTAAGCTCCTCACAGCGAGCGGCACTAAATAACTGGTCGCTTTCGTCCTAATTATCCTTTCGACTGTGTAATATTCTACGTTACCCACCGAATCCCGGGTAGCAAAGGTGCCGGAATGAAGCGCAAGTTCAAACCCAATCGCGAAAACAAGGGAGTGTCGATCGCCGAATTCGGTCCGGCTTTGATTGTTCTTTTGATCTTTTTCTTCTTCCCACTCGTTGACTTGCTTGCAGTAGGGCTGTCTTTCGGCATTTGTACCGTGCTCAATTCAAATCAATTACATGAAGCTTCGCTGGAACGATGGCAAGATGCTGCTGATCCAAATGGCACTGTGATGAAGGTTATTCCGACCACATGGGCGCGTGGTATGGGTAGGTTCGTCAGAGCCTCAGGCACACCCCAGACAACAGTCGGTTACCGCGATGGCGACAAAAATTCTGATGACCAGATAGACAAAGTGGTCAAAGTCGAAACATCTGTGCGCTGCAATCCATTTGTGCCGCTGCCAATTCCCGTTGCGAACATTCCGGGTCTCAATGGTTCATATACGGTGACGATCTCAGCCGAAAAAACGATGGAGAACCCGGATTATGCGCCTTAACAAGTTGAAAAGCCGCAGACCCAGCGTGCCCCACAGCAACCGTGAGAGGCGCAGCAAGCGCGGGGTGGGACTGATTGAAGCAATCGTCATGGCCATAGTTCTTATTCCGGTTACCCTATTCTTTCTCGATCTCATTGTCCTGGTGCTGGCAAACTGGACTAATGATGCAGCCTGCAAAAATGCAGCAAGAGTTGCGGCCAATCAGCGAATCGGGGATGACGCGGTTCAGGCTGCAGAAAAAGCCATAAACTCCTACAGAAAGAATTCCATTGTGAAAAGCATACGCATTGTCACCTTAGATTACGACGAAGTGGGTCACACCATCGTGGCAGTGCAAACCGAACTCGTTGTTCATTTGCCCGTGCCAGTTCCCGGATATAGCGACGTCAAATTTATAGCTAAAGATGTGGAGCCGATACTGGTCAAATAAAGATGTTTATTGAATTTCTGCCGCTGACCGACTTTTAAAACTGATTGATTGTAATACTGACGGATTTGTAAAACTGAACAATTCTCTAGCACGAATGACCACTTACTAGTAAAGCCAACTAAAGAACTCCATGAATAAACCTTCTATTGCTGAAAACAAAAGAATCTGCCGCACCAGATACAGAGGCAAGAGGGGCGCCATCGCCTTCGGCGTAGTGCTTGCTCTCATACTCGTCATGCTGGGTGTAGGATTCATGGTGCTGGTGCTATACATGGGCGGTCAGCATGAAACAAAAAACGCTGTGGACGCCGGTGCACTGAATATCGGAAAACAAATCATAGATAACGCAAGCACCAGATTGGGCTTGGGCTTTCTAGACGAAAAGCAGAGAATTTTCTATGACGTGCTGGCTGATGATCCGTATAAATTAATCCCGGACCTGAAGGTAAAAGCTTCCCTGCGAAATATAAATCGTGTTTGGGGCAAAGCACTTTTGATTGGTATCAATGCTGATGCAGCCGAAAAAGATGGCAACGCCGGTTCAGCGACAGCGAACGCAAAAAGTGCAATCGAAGGCGCCGAGGCTTTGAGCAATGACCTGCAGAAGGATGTCGTCGACAGCAAAAACTGGCGCGGCTGGTTCGATGATATTGCCAAGCTGAATTCGGTGCGCATGCTCGGACAAGACGCAGCAATGAAGCCGATAAATGTCGATCAATGGCAAAATTCTTGCATGATGCGCGGAGCGGAGAGCAACATTGAACTATTCGGCGATGCGCCCAACTTCAACTTGCCGCCTGGCTATCAGCTAAGCGCTGACGCCTACACAAGCAGCACCCGAGAGTCAAAAGTTGCCGGTGCCGGTGGAAGACATTTCTTGAAAGGATATACACCAATTACGGTGGCGGGGAAAACAATTTGGCAAATTCCTTTCCCTTACGACGAAAAAACTCACCTGGTTTCAGGTCCTGAATTCGTCAGAGATAAACCCGCGAACAAGCCACTCTCATGGGCAAAACCAATACCAAATGCATTCTCAGCCGAAGGAGCCTCTGTAAAAACCGGCGGAGGACCAGGAGAACACGCCACTTCATACGTAATCACAAACCCGCATCAATCCTTTCGTTTGTCGATTCCGCACTCATTCTTAAAAATCCACGTTGAAAAGCCCAAGACACATTGGAAATTCTTGCCATACGTTGACTGGGTAGAATTTGGAGACCCGCAAGAATACGATTTCTCAGGGAAGCAGAGCCAGAGTGGTCCCACAATGCCACTCGGTGGCGTAGGCTGTACCACCAGCAGCGCAGGCGAAGTCGATGGAATCGGATTAGACGTAACTTTACGAACACTCGACATGCTCATGTTCCCTCCAGAATTCAAAATAGGCGACAATGACATGTCGCAGCTGGAAGGATACATGGTCAACCGCATTAACGAAATGGTCTCTGATGCCGGCACAGCAAAGACACCACCCAAAGCCCTGACGGCCAACGATTTGCATGAATGCCTGAATAACCCGCTGACCATTCTGTATTTGCGCAAGGGCATCCAGGACTTCTATATATTCAGCAAAGACGGTAAAACAATTACTTGTCAGCCGGAAGAAATTGCAACTACTCCTTTTATGGCGCCATGGCTCCGAACCGACATGAATATGATCGCAAACGATCCTGACGGTACCGAGAAAAAGATCATCGATGACGCGAACATCCCATTCGTTGTTGATGGCAATCCATCGTCAGTGCCTTTACAAATCCCAATACCATTCAGTAATTTCCTGGATATAGACTGGGCAACCTGGGATGAAAACGTTTACTGGACACCAGGCAGCGGGTACAACGGCTGTCTTGGAACGGTACGCCTGGAACGTTATACAGAAATACACACACTGAGTATATGTGTGCCTTTATAGGGACCAGATAACTATAGGTACCAGATAACGTTACTTACCAAACGGGCACTAAGTCGCTTGCCGAACTTTGAACCAGGTAATACTAACTGTAGTGCCATGTAGTTTTGCATTCGGGGAACAGAACAAACGAATCATCTGCTTATCTTTACTGCCTTCGAGCATAAAGAAATTTCCGGCAGACTTTGTGCCTTCTAGTGCTTTAGCGGTAGGAGATTTAGTCTTCCAACCGCTTTGAATACAGGCATCCTGATAAAACTTGAATACCGTTTGAGGAGAATCTTTTGTGTGAAGAGTCGCAACCGCAGTCGGTCGGCCCTTCGTTGTGTTCAGCCACTTCGCGTCAACCACATTGCTTGAGTATTTTGGAAGCGGAAAATTAATCGGCCAGGAATCAGCAAAGTGAAGATTTTTAGCAGCCAGCTTCATGTATTTGTCACGAATCTGCTCTTTGGAAAGTCCCTGCATCGAGTCCTTGACTTGCTGCGGCGTCGGTGCTTGAGCTAACACCACACTTGCCCCGAGGAGCACCAGTACAACCTCTGCCGAAATCAAAGAAATTGTGTTCTCAAAAATTTTCACGCTTCCACCAGGAATTTGCTTCAAGTCAATATTCAAAGCATTATATCCTTTCCAGCATTATTCGAGTTACAGCACCTTATCGAAGTACATTCTCAAATTCGGCATAAGATTATCTCTGTCGCCCTCAATCACTTCAACAGCCCCCTCGGCTGCTAGGCTCTGACGGTTAAGCTCCGGGTCGGGGCACACAAGCTTTGATGCGTCTATTTCGAGTTGCAAAAGTTCGTCGGCAAAAGGCGGTCTTTTTGCATCTTCAAGTTTGGCAAGTTCATTCCGCACTATCGCGATCGCGTCAAGCACGCGGGAAGTGCTGATTTCATTAGCGAATCCGATCGGATAAATGTTGAACTCATGAGAATGCGACGAAGCGGTGCGCACCTCAGATAGTGCATCGGCAACATAAAAAATGCGGTTGCATCCCAACTCTGAAACATGCTTGAAGTGGTCCTTGCCTTTGGCAAAGCGCTGCCTTTTTCCCATCGCTTCAGTCAGGAGACTTGCGATTTGACTTCCTTGCGGACCAGCTAGCCATTCGTCCAGCACACTTTGCTCGACGGCTGAAGATACGAAATTCCGCACTCCGCCAGCTGTCAAATTATCCAGCAATTCGATCGTGCCACTGAAGTACTCGGCCAGATTTCCTGCGGCGGCAGCAAGAACGTTGTACAAACCAGATGCTGCCTCGACATCGCTGATTATGTTTTCGCGTTGCGCATTGTACATCATCATCTTAGCTGCACAGGAGAACCCTGATTTTTCGAAGGCAAAATTGATCAAATGCTCCAGGGTTCCTGGTTTTCTAGCCTCAACCGGAGCGTACAGCCAGGAAGCGCAGCCAAAAGCAGCAGCATTAATCGGCATGCGATCTATCAGCACGCCGTCTCTTATCCACACTACCGCTGTCTGTAGCATTACCAGTCTTTCCCGAAATTGAAGAAAGCAATTCTACAAGAAAAGACCCTGCTTTGCAGCAAGGTCTTTCCCGCTTCCCTTCAGCGAAACCAGGTCATGAATTATTGGCTTGAACAATCGTAGACATTATGGCGCGGTCCTGGCCATTTACAGGCTCGACGCTCAGGGTGTAGTCCGATTGCCAGCCCGGTCCGCCAGCCCACACCATGTTGCCCATACCGTTCTGATTGAGATAGTGGATGAAATTAGTAACAGCCGGCGCCCAGGCTGGGTTATCGGTTGGTACACCCCACTCGCCGACAAATCCCCTGGCGTCATTTTGCTTGAGCCACTCAACAAAAGGACGAATATTATCAACGCCAACATTTACGTTGTCTGGTGGATTAGGATTCGAATACGCGCCCGAGCCGTCATCCCAGTAACTGTGAGCTTCAAAAGCAACATTTTTGTCTAACTTAGCGAGCCCTTCCAATCCGCTAAAGTTTCGCGCCCACTGATCGCCCTCGACCACAACTGTATGATTATCGCCAGTTGCTCGTATTGCCTGGTCTACAGCAGTAGCTGTTTCAGGCCAGAGCCCGTTGGTATTGAAAGGCTCATTCGTTAAATCCCAACCGGCAATCGCCCTGCTGGCGGAGGCATCGGCATCAACGTGTCGCACCATCTTTGACCAAAAATCCTGCATAGCGGAAATAGGCAAACCGGGCGAGCCCACCACTGTTCCTTGCGCCTCATGGTCTATGCCCTGACCGTTTGGTCCGTGGTTCAACGTATAACGATCGAAATTAGCCAGATTTAGCAGGACTTTCATCCCGCGCGCATCAGCCTCATGCAAAAAACTATCGAGTCGAGCCATTTCACTGGCATCGAGAGGTCCGTTCAAAGTCGGCTGAAACTGCTCCCAGCTGATGGCCAGTCGAACGGTATTCAGCCCCTTACTCTTGTAGTAATCAAGCTCCTGAACGGTAGGCCAAAAATGACTATCCTGGGAAGAATTCTTTCCCCATTCTGCACCTGACAAATTAACGCCGCGAATTCCAGCCGTGTCTAAAGTCAACTGCCCATCTGAAGACCCGCCATTCAACGGTTTGTAAGTCAATGCTCCTGACGATTGATCTGATGCTTCCGAAGGTGTCATCGGCGTGTAATCGCCACCGTTTCCATTAGCGGGTGAATCTCCAGTACCTGACCACACTCCCGGAAATGAATCTGCTTCCGTGTTTTGCAGAGCAGATTTCAAACCGTCTGCCCATGCCTGATATCCCGCCGCTGAGAGATGGAGCTTATCAGCCTGATAGAGCTCTGAACGCTGATTGCCGCTTTGATCGACAAAAGAATTTCTCAAATTGACAAATTGAACCGCACCACCTGAAGTGGCTAACTGAGAGAGAGCTTGATTTGCCTCATCGACCATTCGATTACCCGGGTCGCCGCTGTCAGTTCGAGGCAAAATTCCCATAAGCACCACCCTGGTGTTCGAGCTCCGCTCTTGAATTGACTTGATGCTATTAGCGGTATTTTCAGCAATCTGAGAGGCTGAAAGACTACCCAGATCGTTCGTTCCGATCATGATTACTGCTGTTTTCGGCTTTCCTTGCATCTCACCATGATTTAGCCGATACAGGAGTTGTGCGGAGCCATCACCGCCTAATCCCAGAGCAGTTGGTTGGTCCACACCAAAAGAATCTTTAAAGGGTTGCATAGCGCTCGGACTGTACCCCATCGCCTCTGTTATCGAATCGCCAAAGAATTCGAGATTTGAACCGGCTTGGGCGGCACTGGCAGCCTTCTCAACATTCGAGCGATGAAGGCCTTCCCAATCAGAAGCATCAGGATATGAACCATTTGCATGCACCGGCAGAAGTTCTTCGGAACGCTGTGTTAAATCACCAACCGATTCGCTCCCAGGCTTACTGCTGTCGACAGCGCCGCCAGTCGCGACCGCATGTTCAACATTGTGTTCCCCGTCAGCGGCGGAATCGCTAACAATGGACAGCTCGGGCAGATGCTCAGAAGCCGTGCTTGGGTGCTTCCGACAATGCGCGTGCTCTCGCGAGTGCTCATGCCACTGCTCCCGTGCGATGGAATGAAATTGTTGATGCTCGGAAGTATCTCTACGACGGTGGTTCTCTGAAAAACAATCAGACATGCTGATTCTCCTTTTCTGGCTTGGGCAGTTCAGAAGTTCTGGTAAGTGAGGCAGGCTGCGTAGAATCAAGTCTAAAATGGACCCTGTTTCATCGTTATGTCGTCAGTGTTTCAACGTTGTGTCATGAGAGCCAAGAATGTCGTGGTATCATGCCGACAGGGTTTACACGCTTTTTGATCTAGGCCGCGCGGTCAAACCAAACCAGGACATATGAAACTTACTTTGATGCACAAGGGATTGCTTTTGGTGAGCATTCCGCTTTGCTTCGAAATAGCAATGTTCAGCGTTCTGATTAACATGCAAGAACAGGTTGAACGCGATGCACAAATACTAGAGCACAAAAGACAAATCAATGAGTGCATGAACACCATTATCAATGACATGGCGCGCATCGCACTGGTGAAAAAGCGCTTTCAGCAAGGTCCTTCCTCGACAGAAAATCTTCTCAGAAAAAATGTCGATGAATTGCTGCAGGCTTTTGCGAAGGTCGAAGAACTGACTAAAGACGAACCAGAGCTCTTGCAGTCAGTCCAAACCTCGAAGAAAGCGGTGCTGAATGCCAAAGAAGAACTTACCCTGGTCAGGAGCCAGGTTCGAAATGCAAGCTCAATCGAAGAAGTAAATGGATTTCTAATCGCCAGCAGAAAAAGACTCGATGCAGACCTGGCTGTAGCACTAAACTCAGGGATTCTCGACATCGTCAATAAGACAGAGCAAGGCGAAGACTTAGAAAAAAACATCGAGGCAAGACATCGCATCACGTTGCTTCTCCGCTGCGCATTGTGGATAAGCGCTATTCTGGGCATTTCTCTCGCCGTCGTATACAGCAGAAACTTGACTCTCCGAATCATGAGAGTGAAAGAAAACGCCACCAGGTTCGCAAACCGTGAATCTTTGCGCACCGTACTAACCGGTAATGACGAAATCGCCGAACTGGACAGAGCATTCCATGATGCCACGAGACAAATAGAAACAGCAACGAGAAAAGAAAGAGCGATACTAGAAAATGCCACCGACCTGATTTTCTCCCTCAATGAAGATCTGGTTATTACGTCGGCAAATCCCTCTACAGAACTGACTATAGGCACACGCCCGGAAGATCTAATTGGGGAAACAATCACTTCATTAATCGCGCCGGAAGAAGCTGAAAAGTTATCGCAATCACTTCTTCAGATGATTGCAACGACACACAAAGCCGAGTTAGAAGTGCACATGCTGAGAAAGAACATGTCTGCTGCTCACGCAGACCCACTTAACGTGGTCGTTTCGGCGAGTTATTCGCCAAGAGACAAATCATTCTATTGCATTGTGCATGACGTAACATCCCAGAGACAGATGGAACGCATGAGGCAAGAAGTTGTGGCAATGATCACTCACGACCTGCGCACACCTCTTCAAACAATCAGAAACTATCTAGAGATGCTGCGGCTTGGCATGCTGGGCAACTTGAACGATCAGGGAGACAGTCTTCTAACAATAGCTGACAAAGAATCAAGAAGAATGTCCACGCTCATTGACGGTGTTCTGACGCTTGAGAAACTGCGCAGCGGAAATACCGAACTGAATATAGAGAATCTAGATCTCTTCAAGCTTTTAGACTCATGTGCAAAGGCACTGGAATTGGTTTCCAGAGACAAACAAATCGAGATCGAAATAGAACCCTTTACGCCCATAGAGATCAGAGGCGATCGACTATGGTTGGAACAGATTCTACTTAACGTTCTCACCAACGCTCTCAAATTTTCACCGCCCAAAACCAGAGTAACAATGAACGCTAAAACGATTGAGGATAACGCCGAGATTCGAATAAAGGATCAGGGCCCGGGAATTCCAAAAGAAGATCAACAGCGGATTTTTGAGCGCTTTCAGCGAGTCAGTGCCACAGCGCACAAAGTTGGCTCAGGGTTAGGTCTTAACATCTGCAAAGAGCTTCTACAGTTGCATAAAGGTTCAATCCGCTGCGAGAGTGAACAAGACCAGGGAAGTACATTTATAATTTTGCTTCCGCTTGCGGTGAAAGTTGCTGAGGTTTAAGTGGCGAAAATTCTATTAGTCGAAGACGACGGTTCGTCCGCCGAAATCGTGAAGACATGGCTGTCGGCACAAAGATATGTCGTAGAAATTGCCAGAGATGGAGAAGAGGCTCTGGAATTTTTGCGCATGGCAGAATTTGACGTCATCCTGCTTGACCTCAATCTGCCGCATGTTTCCGGCTTCGAGGTGCTGAAGCAACTGCGCGCAAAAGGCAAGAACACGCCTGTGATCATGCTCACAGGCAAAACCTCTGTGACAGACAAAGAGACAACCCTTGATGGCGGCGCCGATGACTACCTGACGAAACCATTTGATCTAACGGAACTATCAGCAAGAATTAGAGTACAACTACGCAGGCAGACTGGTTCAACGTCAAGCCAGCTCAGCGCCGGCAACGTCATTCTCTACCCGGAACAAATGAGAGTCACTCAGGATGGAATAGCGATAGAACTGGCACCAAAAGAATTTAGTCTCCTGGAGTTTTTTCTGCGCAATCCAGATCGAGTTTTCAACGCCGAAACAATCATGAGCAGAGTTTGGAGCTTAGACACAGAAGCTGGAACAAATGCCTTTAGAACAACATTGGCGAGACTGAGACGCAAGCTCAATCTTGATGACAGCGATAATTTCATTGAAACAGTGCATGGAGCGGGCTACCGGCTAAATTCAAACAAATAGCGACGCGCAATGCCCGTTGATATATCGATGCGATATCAAAACTCACCAGCCGTTTTCAGCCAATGTGACAGAAACAAAAATTGGAAATGTCTTATTCGATACGGTAGTCATTAAGCCACCGAAATCTTACAAAGCAGGAATTATTAGATCCACAGGCATTTCGGCACCAGTGGGCGAATCGAGCACTTGATTATTGGATTTTTTCAAGGTTTAGAGCGCAGTCGAAACTTATAATGTTGAGCTAGCCCCGTTGTCAGGCAGTACCTTTTGAGATCCCCTACAGCCACAAAATTCGTCGTGAGCGCTGCACTGGTCGCTGCGGTCTTTTTCGTTCTCATTAATTTTGTCCTGCACCTTTCTGGTCTGGGCGCACAGCGGACACTGAATCGCGGCACGATTGGTGATCGCGATGCCGCACTGAAAAGCGGTCGCGTCGCCAGTTGGTGGTTTTCGCATGCTTACCTGAATGAAACACCAGCACCAGATGTGGTGTTATTTGGCAGTTCCCAGTTAGGCGGGCTCCAGGCCGCCGACGCTAAATTCCTGAGAACACCACAAGACTACGTACTCGACCACAAATGTGTGAGTGTCGAAAAACACTTACAAGAGCTGAATCTATTCGCAAATTGTTTTTCCATTGGAATCGTCGGCAGCATGATTTCGGATCACTTTATGATCAGCAAAGTGTTATTTACGCCGCAGAACAGTCCCAAGATCATGGTTGTGACAATATCTCCGCGCGACTTTATCGACGGATATCTTTCCTCGGTCACATCAACCGAGGTCTTTCGCTGGTTTTCACCATACCTGACTAATGTCGCCATCGGCGAAGACTTTCTCAGCGAACCAATCGAAAAGGTAACCTGGTTCACTACAGCTGGACTCCCTCTACGCAAGGCATTTCGCAATACGCATAGCGAACTCGACTCTGCTGAACTAACATTCCAGGAGAGCAACGATGCGTGGCACAGGGTCGAGCAAGACCCGCTACTAACGACAACCAGAGATTCTCTGACCAACTTACGTCCGGGACAATGTATCGTCTCTCCCGAGATGCAGGAGTTCTTCCTCGATAATTCCAGCGACTACAAAAAGCGCTATAGCAAGCCATCGGGTGCAATGTACGAGCACCAAATAACCTGCTTCAACAAGATGCTTGCCGACGCTAAAACGCGGGGCATCAGCGTCCTGGTCGTCGGCATGCCACTGGATTGCACAAACTGGGAATTACTTCCTGATTCATTCTGGAATGACTATCGAGATCGAGTACAGGCAGCCTGCACCAACAGTGCCGCCACCTTCATGGACCTCTCACATGACTCAGAATTTGGACGAGGCGATTTTGTCGATGGTGTGCATTTGAGTGCACGAGGTGGTTGGAAAGTCGCAGGAAGAATCGCCCGCGTCATTGCGGCAACCCCTACACTTGCAACAGCGCTGAAATCAACTGAACATAAAGGCACCGCTAGTGTCCTTGCGGACAGACTGGATAACACGAAAACGTCGCTGACTTACTAATGCGCTCCTGAACCAATGAAAAGAGCGGCACATAATGCCGCTCCTTCTCTCCCTAAAATTTTTGGCCATCAGATTTCAACTTCAAAGCATTTTTTTTGAAGTCCAATCAAATTCTTTTGAATCAACTTTTTGGAGGCTGCCCGGCATCCAATACTCTGTCTCCGGTCGGATAAAAGGTCGGATCTCCTTCGTTTCCAGGATCGAGATGCACTTGCGGTCGCACCGTGCTATTGCCGTCAGTCGAAATGCTCGGTCCGAAATCCAGAGTTTTGTCGCCAAGTTTCAAGCCAACTCCTGCGCCAACTCCGGAATTATCGTCCGCATTGACGTGTCCACCGGCACGAACATCAAAGACATTTGCGATGCCGGTATTTGCACCCGTATAGGCATCGGCGCCGTCAGGTGAGACATCAGCCCCGGCAGCGGCTTGCACATGCACGGGCCAGACATTGCCGCGCACATCACCGGACACGCCTGTGTGTCTTCCTGCATTAACACCGAAATCTGCGTCTCCATTGACCAGATTGAAGACGTTTGCACCTGCGCCTACCTGACTGTGCACGCCATCACGGTTAAATCCGATTCCCGCACCGGCTCTGGCATGCACTGGTCCGCCCATTGGCATGAACTCAGCATCGACGCGCGTCTCTTGCCCAAGTTGCAACTCGGTGCTGGCTACGCCTACATTCACACCCAGGTCTAGAGATCCGCCTTTTACGCCGGCTTTGATAATGCCCAGGTCCAATCCATAGAATTCCGGCTCCGGCTCATTGTAGGCCGAATCATAAGCAGGGCTTGCCGGTGTTTCCGGAGCAAACTTGCTGTGCGGAGCGTAGCCAGGGTGAAGTTTAACTTCTGATTGTGGTTCTATGCGTTGCTTATCAGCATCCTGTCGGTCGCCCGGTCGACCGGCGAGATACTCATCGCGAAGGCGGTCGGCTGCAGATGTCTGTGAGTCTTTGTGCGATTTATCAAGATGTCTGTCTGCGGCACCAGACTGGTGTTCCACTACCTGTGGTGCCACCGCTTTCGCCTTCGCTTCTTCTTCATCGATCTGGTGCATCGCTTTCGACCAGGCTTTAGGATTGTGTTTGATAATCCTCTCGCGTTCGTCGAGTGCACGATCCCAATTGTCTGGCTCACTACTCTTCCACATCTCCCATGCGCGCTGTGCAGCTATTTCATCAGCTTGAAAGCTGTCGTGACCGCTGCGGGCGGAGTGGTGTCGGTGATGATTGCTGTGTCCATCCATGATCGCTGTCCTCTTCGTAAAAATGATTCCGCACACTGAGTCGATTACTTACATCAGGCGCACCGCAGATTGTTGATATGAATGGCTTTTGAAAAGCTCATTTGTTCAACGCCGTCATCGTCTGTGCGATTTCCTACATGTTCGTATGGACCAGTGTCCGAACTGTGTCCAATACTTGCGTAAACTACGCGTACAAAAGCAAAGAGCGGCATGAATGATGCCGCTCTTACAATATGCTGGATAATGCTTCTCTACTTCTTCAGCAGATTTCTACTTCTTAGGCAGATTTCTACTTCTTCGGCAGATCTCTACTTCTTCGGCAGATCTCTACTTCTTCGGCAGATTCTCTATTTCTTCGAAAGTCAACAGGTCTTCGTGAAATCTGAACGAATCGCTGAACGCCTCAATTTTGTGCTCTCTGTCGCTTGAAAAGATCAAAGTCACCGGCACTTTGGCGCCAGCCTTACGATTAGCCTTAATTTGGCCTTGCAATTCAGCCTCATCTTCCGGGCTCAATCTCTTGATTGCCAGACGGTGACCGTTTAAGCCCACTCTCTTCGCGTCTGCTACTTTCAGGGGATGTCCATTGATTGAAACCGCTACCACTTCTATCATCGTGCTCTGTTACCTCTTATTGCCTGCCGCCGCAGAAAGCCACTGAATAGCTAACGGTTAAGCAACTCCGTTACCACCGCTAAAAGACTTCGACCGAGTTTAGCACAGCGTCGTCACTTATCCATCTGAGTTTATTTTTTTGATGAGTTCTTGCAACACTTCGTCGGCGCGCTCATTGCTGACTTGACACGTACCGGCGTTTTCGTGCCCGCCGCCCTCGTACTTCAGGCAGAGTTCCCCGATATTTGTTTTTGAGCTGCGATTAACGATCGACTTCCCAATTGCAAAGACAGTATTCTGCTGCTTCAACCCCCACAAAACATGGATTGAGATGTTGGTTTCCGGATGCATTGCATAAATCATGAAACGATTACCGGCGTAAATCGTTTCCTCGTTCTTTAAATTCAAAACGAGCAGATTCTTATGTATCTGAGAGCAGCGATTGACCTGCTCCTTGAAGAGCTCTTCCTGCTCGAAATATAGATCGACTCTCTCTTTCACATCGGGCATCTGCATGATTTCTGAAATCTCTTTGTCTTTGCAGGCATCAATCAACTCCATCATCAGGTTATAGTTCGAGATGCGAAAGTTTCTGAACCGACCCAGCCCTGTACGCGGGTCCATCAAATAGTTGAGCAGCACCCAGTCAGTTGGATGCAATATCTCTTCTTTGCTGAATTGTGCAGCATCTGCTTTATCAACGGCGACCATCATGTCATTCCATTTAGAAGGAAATGTTTTTGCGCCGCCGAAGTGATCATAAACAACACGAGCAGCTGACATTGCTTTGGGGTCGATAATGTAGTTATCTTTCTCGCCCTTGTTGCGTATCATTTCACTGGAATGGTGATCGAAAGCCAGATGTACGCCTTCGACGTATGGCAAGTTGGTTGTAATATCCTTATTTGTAATTTCAACTTTTCCATCTTGCATGTCTTTAGGATGAACGAACAAAATGTCGTCAATCATATCCAAATGCTTTAACAGCACAGCACACACAAGTCCGTCAAAATCACTGCGTGTCACCAATCGACATTTGGTCGCGTCTTTAACCGAACCCGCGCTCGCATTGGGTGTTGTCATAGCGTTCAGCCTCACTATAGATTGCTTCAATATCCTGCCGCATGAACGCGGATTCTAAACCAGGATCTTGAACATTAATCATGAGGCTCGTATGATTCAAACTTACCTGCATCGGAAAAGCGCACAACATCACCATTTGGCCAGGTGATGGATTCATTGTGATTCCATCCACCGCGACTGCGATAGATCGCACCGTTGCTCAGCACATGCTCGACGGGAGCGTCCATAGCTCCAGAATCTAGAGTCTTAACGACAGTCACGGGCATTCCATCTTTATCGACTAAAGAAAATCCGTGCATTCCGCCCAGTGTCAATTGATCGCCATTACTTACGGTAATCGTTTTGGTTCGGTCAGAACTGTCGGTTGAATATGGTGAATCGGAATTACCGGAGTTTTTCCCATTCGGCTCGAAACTACCGGAGTTGTTCAAGTTCGTCTCCAAATCAGGCAACATATTGGCGTACGGGGTGCCTTCGTACAACTTCGGCCAGAGGGCAGGTAGATCAATAGTCAAACCAAGCCCTTGCAAAACTTTGGTCATTTGACTTATTCCGGCTTCAAAAGCTTTTGGATCCTCGATCACGGGGCGCTCATTGCCGCTTCTGCCATGACAGCATCCGCAAGAACAACCGCCGCCGCCACATCCTGAATCACGCTTCCAAATGGCGCTCGACAAATCTGCTTTGTCTCTCATTGATTGATCCTGCATTCCGTTATCAAAAGGGTTCACGCCTTGTTGACAGTCGTAGTCGTTTGAGCCGCGCTCGGATCTCCAGGTCATGGCAATCCCTCCATGGGCAAATATATTTAGGGCTCAAGTGTCTATACACAACCTGAAGATTCTGGACACATACATTCCGATTTAATCTAAGCTCCTGACCAAACGACCACAACTCTGCCCAAAATTTTCGACAAAATGGCATCGCAAATTAGATTGGCCTGGCAATCTGCTGCCATCCGTAACATCCTGGTAACACGTTATCGATACAACTATAAAGTTAGGGTAACTCTACTTACTAGCGCCACACACACACAGGACTTGACCGGGTTCACAGCCGGTCGTTTCTTCGAGGTCAATTCGATGAGTGTACCGGTTCCGCCACCTATTGCATTCTCTACTGTACAAGCGACCGCGCAGCCGGCAACGGAAAAGCTGAATCTCGAAAGAGTCATCAATGTGACATTCATGTCCATGATGGAAAGCCCCGATCTTTCGTCTGTTTACAGAGTCAGATCAGGCGACACGGCGCGCTCGATCGTGACGATTGCGCTGGCCAAAAGACTGAAGCGCGAGGCGACGCATGGCGAGATCGAGAGCTATCTCCACGAAGTCAAAGAGCTGAACGCTGATGTCGATCATCTCAAACCGGGCGATGTATTTTTATTGCCAATCGATCACGAACATGCGCTCAACCATAGTGTCCGAAAACCTGGTCCTTCACCAGATGTGACACGCAAGGTGATTGAAACTGCCAATAGCCCGAGACCGGCGAATGTGCAGACTGTGATCGCCCCACCGGGTCTCTCGACAGTTCCCGGTATGTGCGTTAAAGCCGATCCATTAATTCGCATGCGCACGGCAGCAGCACCAGAGGTAGACGATACTACCGAAACAGTGACCTACAATTACCAGGGCGAACTCGCATCAAGCTTTCTGGGGCTGTTCCGCTCATTCTTCACCGCCACTGAAACGAGAACATCGACCGGGCACCTACTTTCGAGTAGTATCGAATATGATGGCTTTGGTACGACGCTGAAATTTATGACAATTGGCGGAGTGATTGAACTATCGTTAGTACGCTCGATTAAAACAACCTACGACAACTCATCAAATTTATATTTGACCGTTCTTTGCTGTGCAGATGGCATGACGCACACACTCTTTTCGTCGCCGGACGGCTCGCGCTCATGGCGTGTGTGAAAGTCTGACAGTAGTCTCTCAGACCAAAATTTGGTAACGTGAATGGAGGTCAGGACACCTCGCGTACACGTGAATTTATGCATCCATTGATTCAGAAACTGAAATCAATCAACTGGAGCTTCGTCTTAAAGGGCGTTCTCGCCACCATTCTTGCTATACCAATCGCTATTATGATCGGGCTGGCGCCTATTGTTGGACGGCCGTTGTACAACCAGGTAATTTTTCATCCATCAAAATATCCTGTTGGCAGCGACTGGCCGCAGAAAGCCTGCGGCATAACGCCCGAAGACATTTACTTCCAATCTGAGAACGGCAATAAGCTACATGGATTACTTTACAGATTGCCGGGGGCAAAGAAAATCGCCCTGATCAGTCACGGCAATGCGGGAAACGCGTTGCAACGAGCATTTCTTGCCGAACGACCGCTGAGCAACAATTGCTCCGTCTTTGCATACGACTATTCCGGCTATGGTCGCAGCCAGGGCGAGCCGTCGCTGGAGGGCATCGTGCAGGACGCGGAGGGCGCCTACAAATTTCTGCTCAGTCATAACTACAAGCCGGAGCAGATCATTTTCTTTGGTGAATCGATAGGGACGCTCGTAAGCGGCGAACTTTCGCGGCGCCACAAAAGCGCGGCGGTTATCCTTGAGTGTCCGCTTTACTCACTGCGCCATAAAGCGCTCTCCATTCTGCCGTTTCTGCAGTATTATCCGCAGTGGCTATGGTTTGCTCCTGGATATTATCTAGACAACTCGACAGCTTTCCACGAGCAACATGCACCACTTTTATTGATTGCCGGAACGGCTGACCATCTAACACCGATCGAACAAGCCAATCTGCTCTTTGATATGGCTGCGGAACCGAAAGGAATTCTTCGTATAGACGGAGGTGGGCACGGAGACAGAGTAATGATGTCATCTCCCGTCTATAAGAACGGCTTAGCCGAATTTATGCAAAAACTGGAGTGAGAATTTCAAGAGGATATACTCGGGAAACATTTTGAAGGTGCCACCCGATGATCAAAGATTTCAAAGAATTTCTCCTCAAAACAAACGCGTTTGCCCTTGCCGTAGGCGTCATCATCGGTGCAGCCACAGGAAAAGTCGTTTCAGCAGTTGTCGACGACTTGCTCATGCCGCCAATCTCTTGCGTCATGCCTGCAGGTGATTGGCGCGATGCACAAATTGTGCTGAGCAAAGGCGTTGATCCCAGTGGTAAGCCGACGGTGAGTGCGGTCAAGTACGGGCACTTTCTTGGCTCGGTCATCGATTTCACCATCATTGCCTTTGTTGTGTTCGCCATCACCAAGACTGTATTACCGAAGGACCCAGAACCTGCACCGGCTGACCCGACCAAGCAATGTCCGGAATGTTTGGAGACAGTGCCGACGGCCGCGCGTAAATGTCGCGCCTGCTGCTCTGTGTTTGCTTAACCACTACAGACGGTGGCTTATGTCTTTGATCTTTTCGGCATGGGCGAAGACTCGCTCAGCAAATTTGCTGTCACCTTCAGCAATCGACTGCTCCCGAGAAACTCCAAGCAATTCAAAAGCGGTCGTTGCGGTTCCGTATAATCGCGGTGAAACATACATATTGGGTAAGTACGTCTGAGGCACAAATCTTCCCTGATAAATAGCATCGAGCAACTCAAATGTGGATGGATCAAATTGTGCGAGCCAAGCGGGACCGCGCTCGGGGTAAGGATCCATGTATCCGCCGTCGCCCTCGCTGCCGCAATACCATGTGCTCATCTCAGCAAAAAACTCGTCTGAATTAGTTCGCGCCCAGGTGGCAGCCCAGTGATTTTTGGAGGCAAGATATTGCTCTTTGACCGCATCGCGCATGGCGGCATCAAACCCAAAGTCCATCAGACCGTGAGCGAATTCATGAATACAAACATCGCGCAAGTCTAACCCTTCACGCTCAGGCAAAAGATTTTCCTCACCGCACGACGAAAACAAACCGCCCTGCCCGCGCACCCTCTGGTCGAAAGAGAAAATACCCGGACGAGGTTTTCGCCTGCCTCTAAAGCGATGCTGGGGCAAATCTGAAGTCTTTTGCTTGAGACCAATAATGTGATATTCAGCCTTCGCGTGCAGAAGATTTGCCAGAACCTCAGGAGCCTTGTGCAAGGCATATGAAATCCTTCGGTGCGCCTCAATCAGTGCCACATCACTGACGTCTTCATGACCCATGATCAAGAAGCCTTTGTAGTGGACAGCCTTTGAGAAGAAGCCACGAAAGGGCTGAGGCAATCTGTAAATCTGTGGAGGCGCAATTTGGCTCGTGGTCATAGGATGTCCTGCGAAGAGTTCAGCGAAACGACCTACGCAGACCAAATTACCACGGCTAGCGCTTAAACTCTATTGATCCATCCTTTTGAACCCTGGCGCTAGTCAAACAACCTGCCTCTTCCTTCGCTTCCTGAAATTCTTTCTTCATTGCCGGAGTCAACTTTCCTTGTTTCTCAAGACCGGCAAAGTATCCTAATTCTTGGCTGTTTGGATACTGCCTGTACCCTGCCAGCGCCTTCCGCTCATCAGAAGTGAGCTTATCCCCTTCGTGTTCTCTAGTTGCTAGATACGAAGCGCTCCGGCTGTGGGGAAACTCACGGTCTCCATACTGAGGCGCGTGGGGCAACACCGTGTAAAACTGAAGTCCCATTCCCTGAGGCGTATAAATCGTCTCGACACGCCCCTCTTTCGGGGTTCCGGCCTCCCTGGCCATGTCCATTAAGTCGACGAACGTTGTACCTTTGCAGACTGTGTCGCCTGAATCTCGATGTCTTACCATTGAAATCTCTCCAGAATCGGGGGCAAGGTTATATTGCCGTTTCCTTGTTACCAAGTTCTTACTCGAAAAATGAAAGCAATGCGCCTGTAACGGTCTTAGAACGGGCTAAATTATTTCGGCGTTCGATACGGTAAAATCAACCACACCGCGGCACCCAGCGGAATTTTTATGCGAGGTTAGTTGGCAATGCTGGAATTTCGGCAAAAGTTCTTTCTATCTACGGCGATGACGTTGTCACTCTGTTATTCGGCGGCTTTTGCGGAGGAGACGACTGGCGAGGCAAAGCATTCCACTGCACCTGTACCGGGAAACGCCCCTCTTCACCTGATGCAACCCACGACCAGCCAGGGCGTCGCTAACGGAAAGGACGAAGAAGAAGCACTCCTCCCGAGAGAGAGCGATGAAGCCATTAAAAAGGCGAATGAGCTGCATGCCCAGGCGGCAGAACAACTGAAAAAGGACAACATCGAACAAGCAATCAAATTAGACGAAGAAGCGATGAAAGCAGCTCCGCACTACTGGCTGCCTCACGTTGCCCTGGCCTATCTGTACTCATATTACAAAGGCGGCGGTCCTGCCCTGGAACAAGCTGCGATGGGCGTCAAATGCGAACACCCAGCCATGGCAGAAAACACACATGCTGCACTGATCGGCTCACTGCATGCCTTCGCCTCAGCGATGGAAAGATACAAGAAGCTAGCCGCAGAAGATCCAACCTCCTGGCGCGCTAAGGTCGGTCTTGCGGCTTGCTATATGAATAAGGGTGATGCGAAATCCGCCAATGCCATTCTCGATGAATTGAACAATGCGGGCGTTAAAGAACCACCAGCGCTGCTGATGATGGGCAACTACTACAAGAAGACCGGCGAACAAGAGAAAGCCAAAGACGTATTGAAACGAGGTCTAGCCAACAATCCAGATCCAAAAATCAAAGACAAGTTGCTGATTCAGTTGTTTGAAATAGCCGTAAACACTAACGATGCAGCATTGATAACAGAACTCAAACCAAAAGTATCGCCAATTCTTGATGCCAGACAAAGATCCTGGTTGCGCACAGGCGATATCAAACTTGCAAAGACTCCAAAAGAAGCAAAATTGGCTCTGCAACTGGCAGAAACTGAGACAATCACAGACTCGGAATATCGAAGCTACGCAAGAATTTTCGATGCCATGGCCAAAGCAAATCCATCGGAACAAACTGCGTGGCTCAAGCTTTCTCAGGAAGCGCTTACACAGGCATTGACGCTAAAACCTGCCGACCTGGAAAACAAAGCATTGCTCGCAGCTAACGACGAACAGCTCGGTGACAAAAAGCAAGCACTGAAAATTATCCATACACCGTCACCTGTGACTCAGGCAGAAGCGGAACAAGATGTGTACCTCTCAAACTATTACAGGAAGGCACGAAAAGCACAGGACGACGCGTTGGCAAAACTGTTCGTTGCGGATAAGGACGGATACAAGTGCTTTGCACAGGCCATCGATTTCAAAATACCGATGGCTAATTGCAAATGCAAAGTCAATTCAGCCAGTTCGATGATCAAGGGCATTCCAGGAGTGTTCGATGTCATCGTCGGACCAGGCGATACACCTACAGCTACAGTCGTTTTCGACAAGAAGAAGCTAACTGGTCCTGGCATTTTTCAGGACCCCAAAATCAAAAACTTCAAGGAAAAGCTAGAGGTCAGCAACGAAAGACCGGTCAACAGTATCTCTGAGCTCGCGCAGATCTATGGCAATAAGGAACAATATCCGATCGCGCAGAGCCCGGCAGTTCAACTCGTCTCATTGCAATATCCATCAGTTGAAGATGCAGTGACAGCCGTTTCAGTGGGCTCGAACTCCCACACTAATTAAGCTGCGATACCGGTAGCGCTTAACCCGAGAGCCTTATGGGTATAACCATCTCAGACAATCTGTCTGGGGTAAATCTATGGCTAGCTTAGAACGTAGACGCAAACTAACGCTTGACGAAGTTAACATCTACTGGCACAAACTCAAGGAAGGCACTGAGCGTGCCAACTTGCATAAGTTGTGCAACGCCATACGCACAATCGACCTGGCGCTGGCAGAAGACAGTCCAGCCCTCTGTCGAAGACTGACCGCAAAAGGATGGTCACGCATTCGAGATGATTGCTTCGACTACTTAATTTCATCATTTCCAGGCCACTTCATCATTTACGACGACGAAAGCAAAACGCCGGTCGAACCGGGCGTAGACTGGCCGGAGAGCGGCACGCTGGAGTTCTATCCTGAGGGCGTGAAACGTCGCGAAGATGCCTACCAGTCACAACTCGAACGCATACACAAAGACGTCGTAGTGCGCTACAGATGGTGCTTCGCCGAAGGCAGACAAAACACCACTCCACAGGATTTTGCTGCATTCAGAGATGGGCTTGAACAGCCGAACACCGAAGAAGCCGAGAATGCGCGCAATCTCATGGAGCAGCTCTACGAAGCATGCGCTGAGGAAGCAGTTAAACTGAAAAAAATTGCACACCGCCAATGGTGGCAGCTTCACTACGAGGCAGATGCCTGCGCTGATAGACGGCACAAAAATGCCCTCAGGCAACAGATGATAAATCTGGAGCTGCTCTGGGGCAAGAGCACTGCACAGTAGCTACATGTTTCCGTTCTGTCCTACAGATGCATAATGGGGAGCCTGACCGCTGCCTGCATTCAAGGCTTGTGCGACAGCAGAAGTTCCTACTGTTTTAGCCAGCGCATCGAAGAACATCGTGCTGCCATGCGGGTTGAGATGCACCGTCTCAAGGAAATTGGAAGCATCGTTCAACGGCGCCTTGTTCAAATCTTGGAACTCGACGGAATTCTCGCGACACAGGCGTTGTGATTCTTTCATGTAGTAATCGTAGAGTTGCGGCGGCATGATGGCGACATTATCTTGAGAGATAGGCATGTTAACTACCAAAACGGGCACATGCCGACTGCGACAGAGCTTGAGCAGGCGATCGAAATAAGCAAATTGAGTTTTGATTTGACTGGGAGCAAGAGGGTTATACCGATTCAGATAAGCTTCCTTCATATGCTCAGCGCTGGGATGACCGACAGACTCTCCAGGCGCGAGGGGTCCATCAATCTGCATAGCCGGAGCGGCTGAAGGTTTCGCCGCGACTGCGGGAAGTAACGAGCCAACAGGCTTGAATGCAACCTTGCCCACCTGATTGCTCAAGGCGCTGCGATCATCCCAAAGAGGACAGACAGATGCCAGAGTCAGGGCCAACTTTGTGTCGGCTGTCATCTTCGGAAGACGCCAGATATCCGGCAAATCTTCAGGCTGGTAGAACAATTTGAATGCTTCGCTAGTCTCGACACCAAACATCAAATTATCTTGAAAGTCTCTGACGCTGATACCATATATGATGGCGCGTGGGGCTTTGTTGCCGTTCAAAACATGTTTAGCCAGCAAATAAGCATCAGAAGCCATTGCCCCTCCAAGAGCGAGGCAAGCAGTATTGGTCTGTACGCCAAGATTCCGAGACAGAGCCTGGTCGAAATATTCGCTGTTTCGATGGGTCAACCGGTCCACCGGTTTCTTTTCAGCAATTGCTGCCGCCTGAACAGACGAGACAGCCACCAGCGACGAACCTAAAAGTCCAATGTCAGGCGACAATTTCTGCTCACGCATGAAACTGGAAACAGCCAACGCATCACTGGCGTGGGGGTCTAAACGGCTCTCACGGGAGAGGCTGTCTTGCCCCGAAAGCCAGAGATTAACCACGAACACAATTACCAACGCGACTATGGCAGCGCTGACGGGCACATTTTGTCTTGATTTCAAATCGGTCAAAGCGATACCGCAGCCGTTCTTTTCGGACCAACCAGGCTTTCCACTTGGCTAGCGTCGAACAATTTTACCGTGTCTCTTGTCTACACGTCCACGAATAAAAAGCCCGAAAAGCCGCCAGCAGCTAGCAGTTGCATTAGACCTGACTTATAAACGTCCAGTAAAACATACAGCCACGCTGACCACGTCCATGAGCCAGGCGCACTATGGCTAGTTTTTAGATCGAAAGCCCGGTACTTAACTGCGGAGCATGACCTTCTGCCGAATTCGCATCCTTCGCATAGGCTTCGGCACCATAAAGCAGCAGAGCGAGCAAGCTAGCTATCAAAAAACGTACTTTTGCTGATTTCATGGTTCCTCCACTGACGCCTCGCGTTGACTCCTGCGTTGATTGTTGTCACTGACGGATTCAACGACAAAAAGCTCCTAATTTAGGCGGAAAGTTATGAATTTCAAGTCGACTATATCCAAATTGGGAATAAAGATTAGGGCTATTACGAGGCACTGGTTTGAGTTTCAAAGAAAAATCAAAGTTTGAATTGAAAACTTGCTGTTCAACTTGCGGAAAGCCGATTTCAACAAAGGCAGAAAGTGACGTGACCCGTTTTCTTTCCTTCGAGAGTCGTTGCACATGCGGCGCTCCGCCATCAGGAGATACCGCAGATAGTGCCGACTCGCCAGCGAATACGCACGACGCAGAACCTGGCGAAACAGCGCCCGTAGACGAAGAGGCATTAAGAAACAACGTTAGCGAAAATCTTGGTGAGCGCTATGAGGTGCAAACGCTGCTTGGTCAGGGCGGAATGGGCGCCGTCTACAAAGTTAGAGATAAAGAACTGCAAAAGACATTCGCCATCAAAGTTCTAAATTCAAATCTGGTTGAAGACAAAAACTCGCTCAAACGTTTCGAGCAAGAAGCCCAAGCAGCGCGCGGTCTGACCAGCCCAAATCTGGTTGCTGTTTACGATTATGGCATGGGCAAAAAAGGCTCACCATATATCGTTATGGACTATCTGGACGGCACCAGTCTTGATGCAGTACTGGCAGACGGCGGCTATATGGACGTTCCGCGCGCCCAGGATATCTTTATACAAGTCTGCGAAGCGATGGTGCATGCTCACGGCAAATCAGTAGTCCATAGAGACATCAAGCCAAGCAACATTATGCTCACGAAAGGCATCAACGGCGGTGACTTCGTCAAACTGGTCGATTTTGGTATCGCCAAAGTCCTGCCCAGTCAGCAGAAAGCAACGCAGAATCTTACCCAGACCGGAGATATCTTCGGAAGCCCGCTGTACATGTCACCTGAGCAGTGCCTGGGCAACAAGCTCGACAATCGCAGCGACATTTATGCCTTTGGCTGTGTCATGTATGAAACATTGACCGGGCAAGCACCTTTTGCGGCGGAGAATCCAATCAAAATAATTCTCAAGCACTTAAACGAGCAAGCCAAGCCGTTTTCCAGCCTTGTCAATGATTACAAAATTCCCGCTCAACTGGAAGCGGTGATCAGGCGATGCCTGGAAAAGGACCCAAACGACAGATATCAAAGTGCCGACGAACTGTTGAAAGACTTGCAAGATCTCAGAGACGGAAAGACACTCAAAGTTAAGAACTCTCAACGCAAGAAGTCCTACGGTTTGGACAACAAGGCTTATGTAGGCGCTGTTAGCGCCGTTGCACTGCTAGTGAATTTCATGTTTATCGCAGGAGCATTTTTAGTGATCAAAAATGTCCCCGCTCCTGCCCCGGTTCAGCACAGCCAGCCAGGCCCTTACGATCCACTCAAAGACGCCAACGATTTCGACAATAAATCCTATCAATACTTCGTCAACAAAGACTATGAAAAGGCAATTCCGCTTCTGCAGTTTGGATTGAGCGCCTACAAAGACCGAGGTCCTTACTATCTCGCCGACAATTATCAACATATCGGCAAATGCTACCTCGGCTTGCACAAGTACGCACTTGCCCTGCCTTACTATGAAATGGCTCTGAAGATTTACGGCGAGCAGAAAAAAATTCATGGACCGGGCTTCGGAATGGAAGGCGAGGCGCGCAGTGACTACGCTGAAGTACTTCGTCAACTCGGGAACCCGGACAAAGCGGAGCAGGTCGCAAGCGGGCAATACACCCCGACCACGGCCGTCGAACCATCGCCAAACATGCGATAAGTCCGAAAATGCCGAAACTGTTTGAAATGTCACAAGCGCGTCACGCGGCTGTCATAAGCAGGTCACGACCGTAGCTCATTATGGGTGTACAAACCGAAACCTGGGTTTGCTCATTAAAGAGGAACGACGCGATGTTTGCGACTGCGGCTAGATTTGCTTTGCTGAGCCTCCTGATCGGTCTGTTTACAGCCGGTCCCGCCGGTGCACAAAATGTCCGCCAGGCAGTAAATCGCATAGCCACCAGGGCGGTCGGCAACGTGCTCAGACAAGCCACCGGAAATTCCAATCGTGCAGTTACTCAAAATTCGCCTCAAGGTGGTGTCATCCCTGGTGTCATCATGCTGCCGAACGTATCGACTGCATCGGTCGACCTCAACACTTGCGACATGGATTTCATCGGCGGCAGATCGCGTCCATCGGCTGGACCGGGCGGCGGCAGCGGTGGCAGCGGCGGCTCAAGCGGCGGCGTCGATACGACAGGATATCCACCCAAACCAGGTCCTGACTACCAGCCCATGACGCAGCACGGACAATTTGTGGGATGGTACAGCCCGGAGGAAGTCGCTCTTTCCCAAACAGACTTTCCTGCCGCCCTGGTAAGCATTCTGAGAAGCGATCGTTATTATGGTGGCATAAGCGGAGCGGCATCAATTTTGTACGAAATTGGAGCAATTTCCAGTCCATTTAACTTCGACGAAGCAGCAGCATTTCTTGGCAAGTAAGACTGCTGAAACGCCAGCGGCTCACAAAGATTTATTCGTCATTAACAGTCTGCCCATACCGCACGAGTATATCCATGATACAAATCCATAATTGGATTCGTACGAGTGGAGAAAGTCGTGAAAAACATAGGAATCATTACATCCGGCGGCGATTGCGGTGGGTTGAATGGAGTCATCAAGGGCGCTGCATTGATGGCGTTGAGCAAAGGCATTACGGCCTGGATCATTCCCAACGGCTACGCTGGGCTTTACAACCTGAAAGATCTTAAGAGCTTGACTAAACTGACCAAAGAACGCGTCGAGGAAATCGATGTAATCATCGCAGGCAGCGAAGCGGGAAATTCGCGCGTCAAAGTCTCGAAAATTAAAGATGACAACAAATATGAACGGATCAAAGAAGGATTGAAAAAATTCAACCTCGATGCGCTGGTCATCGCAGGTGGTGACGATACAGGAAGCGTTGTAGTCGACCTGGCGAGCCGCGGAATTCCTTGTGTTCATGCACCGAAAACGATGGACCTGGACTTGATGCCATACAGCGTCGGCGGCGATTCAACAATCAATCGCATCGCGGAATTTGTTCGCGACTTAAAAACAACAGGAAGAACACACAACAGAATTGTCGTCATGGAAGTTTTCGGTCGTTACGCCGGACACACAGCATTCCGCGGTGGTGTAGCAGCAGACGCCGACGCAGTTTTAATTCCGGAAATACCGGTTGATTTTGACGTCTTGTACAAGAGCGTCAAAGCAGCCTTCTGCAAACGCATCGAATCAAGCGATGTGCACGCAGGCACTGCAGTCGTAGTGGTAGCTGAAGGTCTTCGCGATGCATCCGGAAACGAATTGGTCGACATGAGTTCAGAACCTGACTCGTTCGGTCACAGAAAGCTGATGGGCGCAGGACGATACGTCGTAAAACAAATCGAAGATCGAATCAAGAAAGATCCCGAAATCAAAGAGTTCATGAAACGCACCGGACAGTTTGTTGAAGGACTTTATGAAATTCCCGAAGTGCGCGAAATTCGCCCGAGCCATCTTGTGCGATGCGGCTTCAGCTCAGCTGTCGATTCAAATTTTGGATTGGAAGTCGGCTCTGCTGCAGTTGAATTGATGACTCAGAATATATTTGGAGTCACCGTTGTTTCCTACCGCGGCGGCAAAATCGAGTACATGGACGTGAAAGATGCGATCGTGCAACGTCACGTCACTGAAGCAGATGTCGCGCTGTTCGAGACGCTGGGCGTTTGCTTCGGACGAGAGCCGAAGAAGCCTTCCGCTGAAGCTGTAAAAGTTTCCGGAACGCCTGTTCGGGTCTACTAAAAGCGCGCAGGTAACTGAAATTGCAGTTTTGCTGAAACTGTTTAGCGAGATTGCATTGGCTGAAATATAAGCGTTGAGAAAGACTGCTCCCAAAAGAGAGCAGTCTTTTATGCACCCGCCGAGTGCTCCATCCGTTTATTTCGCGTGTGACGAGAGCTCAGCTAGAGTTTTCTTTGCGTTCGACTGGACGAACATATTTTCGTCATCGAGCAACAACGCAAGAATTTCAGGCGGAATCTTAGGGTTGTTTGCCAGCCCAAGGCGAACATCTTCGCTTGAGTCTTTCGCTAATCGCTCTAGCACCAATGGCGGTGCCTTAGGATTTTCTGATACGGCAAGTCTAACATCAGGATGATCGTCACTTGCCAGGCGCAAAAGCACTTCAGCTGGAGTTTCTGGATTCTCCGCCACTCGAGCACGCACTTTTACAGTCGTATCGTCAGCCAACTTTGTCAGCACCATAGGAGATGTGTGAGGATTGCCGGCAAGCACATAATGCACATGAGCCTGAGCTGTTGGATCAGCCTTGGCGTCCTTAGCTTCGCCGTCTGTGTTCAATTCATAAATGGACTTGACCAGCGCCGTCAAATTCTGTGCAGTCACAGGCTTCGCCAGATAGTAGTTCATTTTCAATTTCAACGCTTCAAGCACATCCTCATCGCGCTGTGATACGGTCAAGAGCACAACCGGAATTTTAGACAAGTCTTTGTCTGATTGAACATCAGCGAGCACTTCATGACCATTCTTTCTTGGCATATTGAGGTCCAAGAGAATCAAATCAGGCAGTTTCTGCCCGCCATTCTTACGCTCATTGAGGTAGTCCATAGCCTCGACGCCGTCGTTAACAACGGACATCGTGTACTTCAATCCGGATCTCTTGAGAGCCTCCTGGGTCAAACGGACATCACTAGGTGTGTCCTCGACCAGAAGTAATTCGATGTTATTTTCCATTACCGCTCTCCTTCATTTTTCCTGCCGGCAAAGTGAAAAGAAATATGCACCCCTGCCCGACTTCTGATTCCACCCAAATTTTTCCGCCATGCGAATTGACAATTTTTTTGCAAATCGCTAAACCCATTCCCGTTCCTGAATATTTCGTTTTGCCATGAAGACGGGCAAACATGTCAAAAATTTTGTCAGCGTATTTAGGATCGATGCCGATACCATTGTCACGTATGGAAAACAGCCACTCATTAACACTCTTCTCTGCAGTGATGAAAATCTGAGGCGCCGCTTTGTCCCTGTATTTCAGGGCGTTACTGATGATATTTTGAAACAGCTGAATCAACTGCGCGCGCTCAACAGCTACAGTTGGAAGATTGTCCACCTCTAATTTAGCGTGACACTCTTTT
Source organism: Candidatus Melainabacteria bacterium (assembly GCA_003963305.1). Classification (NCBI taxonomy): domain Bacteria; kingdom Bacillati; phylum Candidatus Melainabacteria; species Candidatus Melainabacteria bacterium. The sequence continues at coordinate 69,659 of RXJR01000015.1, forward strand.
ATCGTCGCGTCAAGATTATCGAGAACCTCTTCAATAATTGCATTGCAGTCAGTTTCAATATCTTCTACCGTTTCATCTCTGGTAGCGATGTTCGAATGCACCAAAACGGACTGAATCAACTGCTGCATTCGTTGCGTGCCATCGAGAATATAGTCGATGAATTCAATCGAATCCTGATCCAATTTACCTTTCGTGCTCTCCTGCAATAGATTAGCGAAGCCTTGCACCGCTCTTAGTGGCTCCTGCAAATCATGAGAGGCAATCTTGGCGAATTGTCTCAGCTCTTCGTTCGAATGCGTTAATTCAGCAGTTCGCTCTTGCACACGGCGTTCAAGCTCTTCAGCAACGTGCTTTCTTTCAGTAATGTCGCGGGCGAATGCACAATACATATAGCTGTCATCTTCGTAGATTCGGAAAACAACGATTTCGATTGGAAATTCATGACCATCTCTGTGCTGAGCGATCAACTCGGTCGTGTAGCGCTGGATTTTGCCCTCACTGGCCTTGAAGAATTCGTCGACTTCGCGAGCATACTGCTTCCTCAGATGATGAGGCGCGATAATTGCCAGACTCCTGCCCAGCGCTTCAGTTCTCTTGATGCCGAAAGTCTTTTCCGCTTGATTATTCCAATCAGTAATGTTGAATTGATTGTCCATAGACGCGAACGCATCATATGAATGTTCCAGAATAATGCGCAAACGGCGTTCGCTTTTGCGTAGCGCCACTTCCACCTTATTTCGCTCGATGGCGTACTGCAAACAGCGATAGACCGAATCATCACCGGCAAGACCTTTGATTAGATAGTCCTGAGCGCCGTTCTTCAGCGCCTCAATGGCGATATCCTGATCATCTAAACCTGTAAAAACCACAGTTGGCACGCCTGAGGCAATTTGCCTGATTTTATAGAATGTCTCAATGCCGTTGCTGTCGGGCAACGACAGATCGAGTAAGACGACGTCGATGGCATCCCGTCTCAAATAGCTCATCGCCTCATCCAGGGTGGAGGCACAATTAACGTCCAACCCCCGCCGCTGCAAGCTGATGCGAGCAAAGGTCGACTGCGTCGGATTATCTTCGACGACCAGCACACGCATCAGTGCCCACTCCTGATTTCAGTCACAACGTAGCTCTGCATTTGGTTTTATGTCGTGAACTAAACAAAGAAGTTCCCGAAACCTGAAATCAGGGTAGCAGAGGGTTTGGCCCCGAATATTAAACGCACAGGTTAACGAGTAGTTTCAATAGCTTAGAAGCAACGAGGTCGGTTAACTCTTCCGTGGTATGAAAACGGTAGACGAACCCCGAAGGGAGGTGTGACATGGCGCCACAGGATGAGCAGGGCAAGCCGGCAAAGAAGGATGCATCAGCCGTTCTTCACGACAATACGATTTCGCCCCGCGATAATCGAAAAGAGAGAGGAAAGGCACTGAGAGCTGCATTTCCGCACAAACTCCATGCGCCGTGGAATCCATCACCGACTCGCCGAGATCCAATCACAGTGCTGGAGGAATCGAATGTCGGGCGCATCCAGGAACTGGCGCCAGTGCGCTACGGACGCATGATGCAGTCGCCATTCACCTTCTACCGTGGCGCTTCAGCAATCATGGCTGAAGACCTTTCGATTACGCCCAATACAGGTATTCGAGTCCAGGCTTGCGGTGACTGTCATCTTCTCAACTTTGGTGCGTTTGCAACGCCGGAACGAAACATTGTTTTTGACATCAACGACTTCGACGAGACACTTCCAGCGCCATGGGAGTGGGATTTGAAGCGGCTCGCCGTCAGTTTTGTGCTCACCGCTCAAGATAACAATCTCAGTCCCAAATATGGGGAGCAAGCCGCCCAAACAGTTGCCAGAGCGTATCGCGAGCGAATGGGCGAATTCGCGAAAATGAGCATCCTGGACATCTGGTATGCCGCAGTCGATTGGAACAGCGTTATCGAGCGCACCACAGACGTTGAGTTGCAGAAGCAGCACAAGAAGCAGCTGAAGAAAGCGATGAAGCGAACGATACAAGATTATTACTTTCCGAAAATGACGCAGCAGATAAATGGTGCGTACAAGCTGAAAGACACGCCGCCCATCGTCTATCACTTTCCTGAAGATGAGCAAGAAGCATGGCACGAACGCATTACAAAGGCATTCGAAAAATATCAAACCACACTGCAAGAAGACCGGGCGCGCCTTTTCAATAGATACAGACTCTCAGACTTTGCTATTAAGGTAGTTGGTATCGGCAGCGTGGGCACGATGTGCGCCGTTGCAGTCATGCTCGCGCCTGATGATGAGCCGCTCTTGCTGCAACTCAAAGAAGCGCGTGCTTCGGTACTCGAGCCGTATGCAGGCAAAAGCGAGTTTGAAAATCACGGTCAACGTGTCGTAGCGGGGCAGAGAATTGTTCAATCGGCAAGTGATATCTTCCTTGGATGGACTTCAATTGACGACGGCAGACACTTCTATATCAGGCAACTGCGAGACACGAAGGTCAAGCCGGAGCCGGAACTCTGGCAGGGACCACAGCTTCTCGAAATCGCAGAAACGCTCGGTTCCGTGCTGGCTCGCGCTCATGCCCGTTCAGGAGACGCCGCCTACATTCGCGGCTATCTAGGCAGCAGTCCCAGTTTTGACGAGGCTATCGCTGAGTTTTCACTGGCTTATGCAGACCAATGCGTAAAAGATCATGCGTTGCTGCTTGCGGCAATCGAGTCGGGTCGGATAAAGGCCGATCCCGATGCTGCGAACTAGTGAGCGTTCGTTATTCTAGTAAGCCCAACGCAAAAGCGTCGCACCGGCGCTGAAACCAGCGCCCATAGATGCAAGTAGAACCAGGTCGCCTTTCTTGAGCATACCTTTCTCGAGGGCTGTGTGCATCGCCAGTGGTATCGTACCGGCTGTGGTATTTCCGTACTCGCCGATATTTACAACAACTTTATCCATGGTCATGCCGAGGCGTTCCATGGCTGAAGTGATGATACGAAGATTGGCTTGATGCGGGATGAATACATCAACGTCTTTACCAGTCAAGCCATTGCGATCGAGTACTCGAGTGCAAACCTCTGCCATCTTGCGCGTAGCGAATTTGAAAACAGCTGGTCCGTCTTGATGCACATAGTGCATGCGCTTATCGACAGTTTCATGTGAGGCAGGATAACGGCTACCGCCCGCGGGTAAGCAGAGCGAAACACCACCTGAACCATCAACTTCATGCACGAAGTCGATTAATCCAAACTCTTCCCCGGCTTCGCACGGCTGTATCAACGCCGCGCCACCACCGTCACCAAATATGATGCAAGTTTGCCTGTCTGTGTAGTCGATGATTGAAGACATCACATCAACGCCAATCACCACAACATTTTTGTGAGCACCCGTCTGTACAAATTGAGCGCCAACTTGCAACGCATAGAGGAAGCCTGAGCAGGCTATCGAGACATCGAAGCCCCAGGCGTTCGTCGCACCGATGTTGTTCTGAACTAGACAGGCTGTGGCTGGCAACTGCATGTCCGGCGTTATCGTGGCGAGAATAATCAGGTCGATTTCCGTTGCCTTGATTCCGGTTTTAGCCATGAGTTCTCTCACAGCTTCGGTGGCCAGGTCTGACGATGCCACTCCCTTGGCGGCTATGTGACGCTGATGAATACCTGTTCGCTCGACAATCCACTGGTCGGATGTCTCAACCATGCCTTCCAGGTCTTTATTGGAAAGAATGCCGGGCGGAACGCAGGCTCCAACCGCACTAATCTTAGGTATTGGCACTAATAAGCTCCTGAGCGCTGCCAGCAGAGGCATGACAGCTTCTTTGCATTCCGGACATCATACGATACACGATCTATCGCGTCACTCTCAACATACGTGACGTTTCTTAGTCACCAGGATCACCACAGAAACGGCGCTTTCCGCGTCTAGTCAAGCGACGATTCGATAAAATCGTTGTCATGCCAGATTCTGCTAATCCCACCAGAAGTGCCAGACTCGACCATTGAGCAGCTCGGCAGCCAGGCTGGACACATTTCCAGCCCCTTGATCGACGGAGTCCGGGCAATAGACAAAGTGTTCACGAGCTATTTCGAGCGCCTCCTCGCGCGTTGATGGAGGTCTTTCTACGACCATCTCGATTGTTGCTCGCCCGATCGAAACAATCTCGGCGTCGTGCATTTTGAACCATCTTTTGAAAAATCCAACGTGCACCTGAGGCACGGGGCAATCGTTCCAGCCCCCGTACAAAAGCTTTGCCGGCACTTCCCATGCATAATCAGCTCGAACAAGCAAAATGTAGACTGAGTCCAATTCACGGCTGCCCAATTCAGGGTCCCAAATCTGAAGCGACTGCAGGTTGTTATCAGGCATGACATCAAACGGCCATTCGCCCTCATCCTCATCAACGCCATCTCTTAATGCAGATTTGAGGTGCAACCATTTATCCATATTCATCTTTTCGCCGGCCGCGACCAGATCATCAAGAGAAGGCTTAACGGCACCGCTGCCGTCTAAATCAACAGGATCAGCCGAGCCTTCCAGCTCCTTCAAATCTCGAAAAAGAAGCGCGGCTCGGTCTCCTTCATCCAGCACCAGGTCGTTGCTGTTGTATGACTTCTTGCGCGGCGTCCAGACGTTCTTGCTCTGAGAAAATTCAAGATGACAAGACAAATTTTCTACAATTCCATCCAGTTCGTCCTCATCCGCAGCAATGACCGGCCAGTAGCCGGTTTGTATTGAAATTCTGCGCAGCGTGCCCCAGATATTTTCAGCTTCGGAGCCCTTGACTGAAAGCGAATAAATCATGTCGACAAGTGGCCAATTCAGCCGACCAAGCGTGCTGACGTTGATGTTGGCAGCCTCGAGTTTGCCGCAAAGATCTTTGACGTGATTGTCCTTATCACTGGAAATAGCTTCAGGAGCGGGATTAAGCGTGCCTTCGCGCTCGCCGCAAACCCATTTACTGACTTCCATATCCGACTCCTAAAAAATGGAAACTCAGATACTACGGGTTATGAACTTTGTTTTCAACAACTGCAGTCGCCACAGCCTGAGCAAGCGTCGAGCCCACCGGCGCAATCGCCGCAGCCACCGGCACAATCACCGCAGCCCGACGCACAATCACCGCATCCAGAGCAGACGTCGAGCCCCGCACCGCAATCGGCACAACCTGAGCAACAATCTGCACCAGCGCAGGCGTCTCCACCAGTGGCACAGCAATCCAAGCCTGTGCAGCAACCGTTAGTACCCATACCGAGGCAGTCGCAACAATCACCGGCACATTCTCCGGACTCGCAGGCATCAAAACAGCAATTGGCGCACATATTGAAGCTGCAATTCATCAGACATTGATTGCAGAAGAAGTCATTCGGCGTCTGGCTGGCGCGATAATTCTCCGCTCTTCTGAATCTTCTTCTGGAATTGTTTTGTAGTGGTGGTGGCTCAGAATTTTCAACATGTGGATCTGGCGATGCTCCAGAGTCCGCCGATGCAGCTGGTTCCGAGTGGAGCGGTTCCGAGTGAAGCGGTTCCGAAGAATTGTGATACGACAAGGAAGAAATGAAGGGGGAGACAACGCCGTCTTGCGACGAACTAATCTCAGGAGATGATTTTTGTTCATCGACATCTAAGGGTTTAGTGTCAGAAACCTCAACCAACTCAGGAAGCGGCTCAGATATACGCTCGTCAGAGAATTTTCGAGGACGCCTGCCGCCCCATTTTTGTGGCTCGGCCTTCGCATGCTGATCAGATGGGACATCGCCACCGCCAGTACTACCACCTTCAGCACTGCCACCTTCGGCACTTCCATCATCGGCACTGCCACCAGATGAACTACTACCTTCGGCACTACCACCGCCGGAACTGCCGCTGCCCGAACCACTACCACTGCCGCTGCTCATTGCAAAAGCAAACTGAAGTTTTTGATTCGGAAAAGCCAAAAGTTCATTGACCAGAGCGCCCCAGGCAATCAAATTGAAAGGAAGTCCGAAGATCTGGTCTCGATTCTTAACCAGCCGTGCATGATAAGGAAAAGCAAAAGCAATCAAGAAAACAAAAGGCTTGATGATGAAATCGAACCAGGAGCTTTGGTTGGAACAGGCATGTTCACAAATTGACACAGCAGCGCTATATCTCTGCGTCATGCTCAACCGCGCATTGGAGCATGACCGAGCAGAATCTCGAACTGATGAAGAGCAAGAATGCACATGCGATGCGCAAGCCGATCTGACAAACTCGAGCCAGTCTGTTCCTAGTTTGTCAGAAATATTCTGGCGCAATCTGGAGCGGAACTGCTGCAGCTGCTCAGGATCCAGAATCAACGCGGAAAGAGCATTCTCAATGGTCTTCGCCAATGACTGCACGTAAGGATAAATATCCTGCTTACAGTGTTCGGGCAACACAGTTGCTTCAATGCTGTAGGCGACTGCGAATGGATTGAACTCACCGCGTCTTACGTCTCTGGCAAAATCATCAAATGCATCAAGCACATAAACGAGTTTTCCAAAAGCATTGCCCAACTGATGCATCCGGCTGAGCACCATATTGTCGGAACAGCCAACAGCACGCGCACCACTTTCAAATACAATAGCGGTCATATGAGCAGTAGGATTTGCGCAATAATCGATCAACTGTCGAGGAAAGTGCGTTTCCATAAACTCTTCAGCGGAGAGTTCATGCTTTCCCTGCTCGTCAAACCACTTCCAGAGTTGATCGACAGGGAAACAGAGTTCTTCTAAAGCGTTCGAAGCTTGCTGAAATTTTTTCGAAAACAACTTCTGCGCAGTTTTCCAATGATTCTTTTCCGTATCAATCAGATGGTCAGCGATTTTAAGTTCGGTCAGCACCATCGTCACGTTAGCCGCAATCGAGAGAGGAAGCGGAATTGTGTTTTCATTGGCAGGCACAGCCAGGCAATTAAATGATTGGTATGCGCCGGCCCAGGATGAGATGTTTGCGGGTTGCGGAGATATAGCAGACAACACTTCCGCAAGAAAAACGGCATCATTATTCAAAAGAAAGCGGGACGCTTGACCGAACAACGTACCCATCGTTTTGCACGTTCCGCAGTAATGCATCCGATATTCAAGTTTCTGTTCATCACTCTGCGAGCAAGAGCGATTTTTCATCACTCCGAACATAGGAATCCTTCCCGCTCACCGGTGCTATGTTTTTTCATGCGACGAAACGGATTTCCCGGTTGGTTTGTCCTTTGTACCAGCAGCACCGTGGTTCTGGTTTCCAGACTCGTGTGCAGGCGCAGCTTTACCCTTTGAGTTAGTCTTATTCTTTGTTCCAGCAGCCTTTGAGTCAGAGTTCGGCTTGCCGCTTCCTGCTTCCCCGCTCTTACTCTTCACTCCAGAATCCTTTGTACCTTTATTCACACCCGACTCAGACTTATCCTTCGATCCAGCCTCGCTTTTGTCCTTAGAGCCTTTGCCGGCACTGCTCTTAGTTTTATCCGTTGTTTCACTCTTGCCCTTCGAAATGACATCCGCTTTGACTTCCGGTTTGACATACTTGGGCAAACTCGGGTCGACAACCAGCACATGACGGCTATTCAAACCGACCGCGTAGCCAATGAACAGTCCGTTCAAAGTAACGAGACAACAAATGAAATAGAACTTGATTCTTTTAACTGCGTCCACTAGTTACTCTTCGTGAATTTCATTGTCTGGGTGTCGTTTTCAGTCTGAGCAGCATTGCGCTGATAACTCAGCACAACATCACCAGGTTTGTAATTCTCTTGAATAACAGGGCCAGAAACCAAATTCAAAATCAACTTCTTCGAGTCATCACCCTTGTGTGCGTTGAACTTCTCTTCCAGTTCCTGCGCATTGAAAGTAATCGAGTTGTCGCCCTTCTTCAGCAAACGCGTGATATCAACAGCCTTGCCTGGAGCGAAAAAATTATCGACGTCTTGATCGTTGACTGTGACCTTGATCGAATAGCCGATGTAGTCTGAGCCGCTGGATGCAATCCAGAATTTTTTACCGTGCTTCTTCGTCGAAGATGATGCCGGTGTCGGAGTTACAGTCACAGTCTCTTCTGGTTGCTCATCAGTCTCTTCGGGTTTACCACCTCCAGATTTTGGAGCCACTGTATTTGGTGTTGCAGGAACTGCACCAGGCGTACCTGCACCTACTAATTGAACAGGCGCCATGCGCTGTATCGTGCCGAACCAGTAACCGGCGCCGCCGCTGGCTCCCAACATCAACAGCAACAAGAGAAGATCGCCGATTGCTCTCATGATTCCGCTTCCAGCACTAGCAATCGCACTCTTCGGCTTCTGAGTCATTTCAAATTTGCTCCGATATCTGGCATAGTCAGCATTATAGGTTTACCACCAGCCTTCCAATTCTAAGCTATGGCGCAGCGCCGTAAACCGTTGAAAACCCTGACGTAAAACTGCCGACCTACGGCGCTGAACGCACAAAACGAGCCAGAAAAATCATGCTTATTAAGAGAATACAAAGAAGTGCTAATGCTACCCTTAAGGTCAAAATTTCAGCGGCAAAACCGATGATAGGAGGTCCGGCAAGTAAGCCGAAGTAGCCGACCAGCGCAACGGTTGCAATGGTCGGTCCAGGCTCCATATTTGGTGCATTTCCGGCTGATGTAAAACAAATCGGCACGATATTTGCCACACCCAAACCGATCAATGAAAATCCACACAAAGCCAAGACCGGGTTTGCGGGAAATATTATGAGACACAATCCGACTAACGCCACTAAACAGCCGTAGCGAACCATTGCAGCTGCACCGAACCTGGTATTCAACTTATCGCCAAGCAACCGCCCCGCAGTCATTGCCACCGAAAACCCAGCATAGCCGAGAGCGGCAAATCCAGCGTCGGTTTTCAGTGACTGCTGCAAAAACACTCCGCTCCAGTCGCCCATTGCACCTTCCACGAGAAAACAACAGAACATCATCACACTGAGAGCCAGCAAGAAACTGGAGCTGGATAGAAGTTTCAGTGTGTCAAGATGCATAGAGCCGCTTACCTTCGCACCAGTCTTGTCTGCAGATGCGGGCAGCAACCAGCCCTTACAAAGAAGTCCGGAAAGCAACAAAACCGCTGCTACAGCGGGGAAATGCAGTTCAGGCGAGATTTTCAAAGACGCCATAACCGCCCCCAAACAAGCCCCGGCAATACCGCCGATACTGAACAAAGCATGAAATGCCGACATAATAGGTCTCTGGTAAGCACGTTCGACGGCTACAGCATGCGCATTCATAGCTACATCCATCGACCCGGCAAACAAACCAAGAGCGGCGACTGAAGCTGAAAGACTAGTCAGGTCTGGGGCGTAAGCCGGAAATATCAGGGTGAGGCAGGTAAAAACAAGGGTCCAGACGATTACAGGACGACTGCCGAAACGAGCGGAAAGCGCTCCAGCGAACGACATTGCTGCAAGCGCACCGAATGCCATGCTTAACAACGCGATGCCAAGGTTACCGGTGCCGAGAGCCAACTTGACTTGAATCGCCGGAATGCGCGAGGCCCAGGTGGCAACAACAGCGCCATTGACGAAAAAGACAAAACCTACTGCGGCTCGAGCCCGTGACAGCTCCGGAGCTTCGCGTGTCGGTGACGACTCAGAAGCGGCGTTACTTGCAGGTAGTGGTTCCGATGACAAAGGTTCCGATGACAAAAGATAAGTTCCAGAAAGAAGCCTATCTTAGCAGATCAATCAGTAATTACTCGTCAAATTTTAGCACCATATCTGGTGCATAAATCGTGGCGATGGCATTGCCAAAGTAATTGGTAGCAGAGAAAATACTGGCATCGATAACGTTGGCTGCAATCAAATTGACGACAACGGCTACAGCGACGCCTCCGAATGCACTAACCGAGCCTGCCAACACGTGCCGCTTGCCAAAACTAGAATCTTCGGAGATTTTTATCAGTCCATAAAGTAAGAACGGCACTCCGCAAGCGATTCCCACCACTTCAATAGCATTTGAGACTGCCAGCATCAGGGTCTGAACGTTCATCATCGAAAACAGAAACACAACCGGAATGGCGGAGAAAGCAGGATTAACGCTGCGCAGAGAAAACTGAGGAGCAGCCGACACTAATTTGGATGCTCTGGTGGCGGAGAGATGCTGCTCGAAAAGTTCATTTATCGCAAATGCCAACGCTATAGAGGCGATTAAACAGACAACAAATTGATTGTGACTACAGATCGAGTAACCGCTTATCATCAACATCGCGGTCGCGGCCATAAGCCCTTTAACAAACGATGAGGCGATGCGCGCCGGTTTCGATTTAACAAAACAGTAGTCGAAGTAAAGCCAGTCTGGAGGAGCCTCGGAAAGCTTATAACTGACTGCGGGTACATCGCGCGTTTCGATGATAATCATTGATAATAGTCCTGCAGGACAAGAGACAGCCCGCAACCAACCGACCAGTTCGCTTAATTGAACTGGACAAGCGAAAAAGACCTTGCGGCCACGCTCAGTTTTTTGAATTTAGTAAGTGCTTCCAAACCCAGGAAAAGCCCTGAGAATGATAACTCTAGCGGAATGACCACCCGCTGTCAAGTTGAAACAATACATCCAGCAGATGCAAAATCATTGCTGGGCGTCCATAATGTATGAATCTGATGAAATGGTTCCTGAAAGCACGCTTGAGTACCAATGCAGACGCCCCTGGATAAACAGTCCCGCCCAATGAAACTGCTTGCCGCAGTTGATCTGCACGATTTGGCGCTGCGAAATTCAAGCTTGCCAGGGTCGAGTGGATACTTGCCTCAACACGGCATCATTAATGTCTTTGTCAGTCATTACATCGAGCAATGTCAATCGAAGGACAGGACGTGTTTCAAGATAATCTGGACACATGGGAATGCGCTCGCACCACATGTGACACCAACAGGCGAGGAGACAACAGCCGCTTCATCACAGCCGACTCCTCGGATTATGACTGGAATCTCCAATCTCTCAATCACCACAGATACTCACCCCCGCATCGAAGAGGCGAAGGCAATCTGCGCGTTTTCCTCGAACGGCATAACATATAACGAAGCAAGAGCAAATGATGACTGTTATTCGCATCTTATCGCCCAGGCACACAAATGGCGTCTACTCCTGCGCATCAGTGATGAGCAAACCGATTATCTAATCTTGATTCACGAGGATGACCCGGCTCAAGAGCAGTTAGAAAAAGCATGGCTCGTGCGTTTTAAAAGGGAATAGCTAAATTGGAAACGGCGACCGAACCCGCGGAACACTCATAATGCATAACACCCGTCAAATTCTCTCTGCCACTCTTCTAGCGTGTCTGCTCGGCTTTGCGCCTGCCGCACACGCAGACGCAGCGCTGAATGAGGGCATCGCTTGCTACAACAAACACGACTACAAGAAAGCAATTGAATTGCTCACCAGGTCTGCAAATGCCAATCCTGGGCTTCCCACGCCGCTCTATTACCAGGCTCTAGCCTACTCGCAGCTTGGTGATGCGCAGAAAGCGAAATATTTGTACTCAGTCATCGCCCGCAAATTCCCGGAGTCTGAGGAAGCTAAAAATGCAAACATCTATCTAGCTAGAGTCAACAATGTTGGTGCGGCTACGACAGCCGGAGCGGCGACCTCCAGCCAGGCGGCGCAGCGCTCCAGAGCCTCCACAGCTGCAACTGCGCCCATGGGCGACATGACCACTTTCGCCGCTGCCAACGCAACCAGCGAAGATCTGAGCAAGTTGCCTGATACAGGCAGTGTGCCGTTTACACGAGGTTCAGGCGGACACTTGTTCGTTGACACACAAATAAACGGGCGCACTGTAAAAATGATGTTTGATACCGGTGCCTCTACCTGCTTGATCGGCAAAAATCAGTTAGAAGCAGCCGGAGTGATGGACAATGTGATCAAAGGACAGCACACCCAGATGGGCGGTGTCGGGAGTGCTACCAACTCTGCCGCTCCGATGATCGTTGACTTGCGAGTCGCCGGTATCCAACGACGCATGCCTATCATGGTGCAAGACAGGTTCGATCTGCCACCACTGCTGGGGCAGACTTTCTATAACGGCTATCAGTACGACATCGATAACCAGGCGGGCGTCATTCGCTTCACAAAGAAAAGCGCCGCTCGCAACAACATGGGTTACGACGCTATCGAAATTCCTTTCCAAACAGTAGGCAACAATCTCGTCGTTACAGCCCAGATAAATGGTCACCAGTGCCCCATGTATTTCGACACTGGCGCAGCAATGAATTGCTTCGCTATGCAGACGTTCCTGGCGATGGGGCTATCTATTCCTTCTGATGCTTCGATGGCTATGGTAGGTGGCGTGGGCGGTTCTGCACCAGCGTACAGTTTCAATGTCAGATCGATGAAACTGGGTTCCATGGAAAAGAACAACATTCCAGTCTACGTTATGCTCTCAGGCGGACCACCGCTGCCGCTTCTTGGCCAGCCCTTCCTGCATGATCGACGCTTCGTCATCGACAACGACAAAAAAGTGATTCGATTTTCTAGATAGTTCTACTTACCGTCCGGCTCCACTCGAAACTGGTCCGGTCGGAATTTGTCCCTTTTGATAGTCAGGGTTGGTCATCAGCTCTTGTCCCACGTCTCTCCACTGGGGCAAAATATGACCAGATTGGCCCGAGAAGAACTGCTGATAGGTTTCGCCGGGCGCCATGTAACCCATTACTTGCGCGGTATTAGGATTTCTGACCTGCACCCAGTCGGGACCGATGGGATATTGCGGATTGCCTTCGGGCGCATTAGCCGGGTTTTGCGGATTGCCTGCCGCATCCATCTGAGCGCCGGGACCACCCAGTCTCGGGTTGCCGCCGTTGTGCCCAGCTTGACTCCACTCTGCTCCGAGGAACTCATCATTGCCCCAGGCAGATGGCAAATAGCTGCCGTGCCCTGTCGTCAAACCTGCATCACGTCTATCGAAAATGCCGCTGTTGATGCGGTTCTCATACACAAACTCGGAAAACGGAGGCGGTCCTTCATGACCTTCATCTCCATAGATATTTTCAGCTTGACCTGCAGCCTGCCTGACAAAACTGTCGGTGCTGGTAGGAGGCAATCCCTTGCTATTTAGTTGTGCCATGGCCGGCGTCACAAGCGCCACAGTCAGACAGAGGCAGAAGAGAAGCTTGGCAGGCAATGTCTTATTCATTTGCACCTTCGCAGGAAATTAGAATGACACCATGTCTGGTGATTCGTACCGCCAACCTGAAAAGCCAGGTTGCAGATACAGCTCAACGGTCAACTAATAAACTGAAAAGGCTGGTAATTGTTGAGCGTATATATATTGAAGGAAAAACCATTAAATGTCAAGTGAGAATGCCATTTTACGGGCACTACGCCGCCCAGGCGTCACATGATACCCTGAGGTTGCCGCACCAGGGAATCAGGAATTTCAATGAACATCGTCGTGGTCAATTCTGGCTCCAGCAGCCTAAAAATGTCCATGTTTCAGACAAATGACGGTTCTGTGCCTCAACAGACAGCCTGGGACCACGAACAAGACCTCGACTGGCAAACAGAGAGCGCCAGCGAAATCGATCATAAAATTGAATCGACGCTGTCTGAGATCTGGAGCGGCACAAACCAAGTTTTACGAGGTCCGGAGGAAGTCGGCTTCGTCGGGCACCGCATTGTTCACGGTGGTTCACTTTATTCATCGCCCGTAGAGTTAAAGCCCGCGGTCGTACAAAACCTCGAGCAGTTGAACGAATTTGCGCCTTTGCACAATCCAATCAACCTCAAAGCGCTGCACTCCGTGCAGAGAATTCTGCCGAAAGCAAGGCACATAGCAGTTTTTGACACTGCCTTTCACGCCACCTTACCAGAGGAAGCGGCTGTCTATCCAGGTCCCTATTCCTGGTACAAAGACCTGAAGATCAAAAAATACGGATTCCACGGGATCAGCCACAAGTATTGCAGTGAAAAGGCTGCCGCTATCCTGGGACGCAAAGATCTGCGCCTCGTCTCCTGTCACCTCGGTGGTGGATGTTCACTGGCCGCAGTACTGAACGGAATCAGCGTCGAGACCACTATGGGCTTCACGCCTCTGGACGGCTTGATGATGCGCTCGCGCAGCGGCGCCGTGGACCCAGGCATACTGATCTATCTATTGAAAAACCACAAGTATTCAGTCGAGGACCTCGATCATGTCCTCAACAAAGAGTCGGGAATGAAAGGCATCTTCGAAAAGTCAGCCGACTTGAGAGACATCGTCAAAGCGCTAGGTGAGGGCGATATCCGCGCGCAATTGACTTTTGATATGTTCACGCACCGGCTGGCTGCCAGTGTAGCCGCCATGGTGCCGGCATTGGGCGGAATTGACACGCTCCTTTTCACAGGCGGAATTGGCGAACACAGTGCTCAGGTGCGCGCCGCCGTCTGTGAGAAACTCTCATTTTTCAACCTGCACCTGAACGCCGTGCTCAACGAAAAACATCCTGCCGATGTCGACATATCTTCAGCAAATTCGGCGGTGCGAATTCTAGTTGTGAAAGCCAGAGAAGATTGGCAAATTGCCAGCGAATGTGCGGCATTCTCATAAATCGTCTTTTCAAAACTAAAAAAGTGCACGATCTTTTTCGGTAATCAATTTCTGAGAAATTAAAGCCACCCTTTGGTCACAACTTCCTCCTAAATTAAAGTCATGGACTGGCGAACGAACGAGGAGAAATCGCATGAGCGTGATGCTTCCAGCATTTTTTGGACAACAAGCAGCAGTTACCAAATATGAGCTTTCCGACTTCGCTGGAGAAAACTCGACTCGTCTGGTCGATGGCACTCAGATGAAGCTGAATGATGATGGTCGTGTCAGTCAAATTCAGTATGCCAGTGGTGCGACAGTGCGCCGTCATCAGAGTTATGTGCTCGTGCGCTCAAGCAATTCCAGTTACTGGTTCGGCGATGCCAACGGTCGCTGGTACCCGATCGACTAATACAGCACAGATACGAATAAAGGTTTAAGCACCGAATGTGGTGCGACTACTGGAACAGATCCTTGCGCAGCTTGCGTGGATTTTGCCAGCCCATTTCGTCAAGGGCAGTGTCGAAATCGACGCGACTGCGACTGCAGTAGTTCAAAGCGATGATGCATTGTTCCAACTTCAAGAAGCCTTCTCGAATCATGGGCAGACAAATCACGGCCGCATCAAAGGTCTGTTTATCGAGCTTTCCAGCCGCCTGCAAAAGTTGAGCGATATCACCGCCGACTTTTGACCGTGTGGCAGCAGCAGCGTTCAAATCGCTTTGCGTTAACAAACCGGCTTTCACCAGCAAATCGAACGCGGCCTTCGCCTGCGCTCCACTATGTGGTCGTACTTCGTTCGGCTTTTTCTTTTGCACTTCAGGCAATACGACCGAATCAAAATCAGTCAGATACTCACCGATTGCCTGTCCCTTCGAGTGAAACTTGAAAAGCCCCTTAGCTGCTTGTTCAGGCGTACAAAGTCCCTCTTCGACCAGAGTTTGAAGTTTCAAAGCCGCATCGAGTGTCAGTTCAGAGATCAATGTTGATTCCAGAAGCAGCTTCCCAAGCTGAATTTTGGCTCGTTTGGAGACAAGATTGTAGTCAACCGGCAGCTTAGCAGTAGGAGCGCTACCGCCAGCTAAAGACGAAGATTCCTGGGGAGCCTGAGGCGGAGGAGCCTGTGGGGGAGCGCCGGCAGGAGGATAAATTTGCCCCGGAGGATACGAGGTGCCCGGTGGTTGCTGCTGCGGGTAGTTGGCAGGTGGCTGACCTTGAGGCGGGTATGGCCAACCAGGTGGTGGCATCGCCGGATAGGGCTGACCCGGGTAGTAAGGCGGATAGCCATATTGAGCAGCCATATTCGGGTCCATAGGCGGATAAGCCATGTTCGGGTCCATCGGAGGATAGCCCGGCATCGGATACATCGGAGGATAGTAGCCAGGTGGAGGCATCTGCGGCGCGACCGGCTCCGGAGGTGGCGGCGGCGGTGGCGGCGGTGGTGGAGGGGGTGGCGGCGGCTCAGCAGCTGCCTTGGGAATAGGGTCACCCATCGTCGACATACAGACAACGTCATACATTATCGGAATATCGCCCGGAGCATACGGATTAGCCCAGTGCAACTTGGATTCTTGACCATACTGCTCATAAAGCGACCAGATCGGACCGTCGCCGTTAGACTGCCATTCGACGCCCAATATCCACAACTGCATGGGCTTATTGCCCTGCCACGGCAATTCGACCAGGCATCCGCGACGCCCTTTAGCTTCATTGAGCTGGGCTTCTACGGTATAGAGGGAAGGCAGCTTAGACTCGATATCGAGTCTCAAACGGTTAGTATTTCTTTGCTCAGGCTTCGGTTTGTACATGGGCGGCTCGTTTGACTCCGGTTATTTTATTCCCGGAGAACTGACACAGTAGCATCATCGCATATTAACGTTGACACAGTTTCGCTCAACATTGCCAAGATGATCGTAAAATATGGCTGTCCAATAATATCTTGCCCGCAACTGGTATGTGCAAACGCAGCCCGGTTGGCGCACAACTGCCACATCATGAGGGAATTATGACCAGTCATCTGCTCGTTTGCAGTCAGCTACCAGACGACGAGAACGGCGTTATCACAAGAGTAACCGCCGAAAGTGCAGGCTGGGAATTTCTCAACATGGAGGCGCGTCGCCTCGGTAAAGGCCAGACATGGAAACATCAGACCGACAGCAACGAACTTGTGCTGGTCATACTAGGAGGACGTATAAATGTACGTTCGAATCGCGGTGACTGGCTAAACATCGGGCGAAGAGCAAACGTATTCGACGGTATGCCAAACGCTCTTTATCTGCCGCGGGAGACTGAATTTGAGGTGCAGTCTCTGACTGAACATACTGAAATTGCGGCAGCCTGGACGGCGACCGACCAGGAGCATCCGGCACGACTGATTACTGCAGACCAGTCCAAAATCGAAATTCGAGGCGGTGGCAACGCCACCAGGCAGATAAACAGCATCATTGAGCCCGGGTTCGATTGTCATCGTCTTGTCTGCGTCGAAGTGTATACGCCAGGCGGCAACTGGAGCAGTTATCCGCCTCACAAACATGACGTTCATAAGGAAGAGCAAGGAAAGCTACTGGAAGCAGATCTCGAAGAGATTTACTTCTACAAGTTCAATCGTCCAGAAGCTTTTGCTTATCAAAGAGTCTATACAGACGACCGTTCACTCGATGAATCGATTGCGGCATCGAACAATGACATTGTGTTGATACCAGAAGGTTATCATCCAGTTTCTGCGGCTTATGGCTACGATTGCTACTACCTGAACTTTCTAGCGGGCTCAGCACAGTCGCTTGCTGCTACTGATGATCCGGCGCATGCCTGGACACGAGAGACCTGGCACGCAAGAGATCCACGTCTGCCCCTCGTCACACATGCGATGGAAGAGATGGTCCTCTCATGAGCGATAGAAAATACGATTTGATCTGCATGGGTCGCAGTTCCATCGACCTTTACTCAAACGACAGTGGTGCCGAGTTCAAGCACATCACAAGCTTTTCAAGCTTCGTGGGAGGCTGCCCGACTAACATTGCCGTGGGCACCCGCAGGTTGGGATTGAAAACACTTCTGCTCACGGCTGTAGGCGAAGATCCGGTCGGCGACTTCATACTCAACTTTTTGCAAAACGAAGATGTGGAAAGCAAGTTCATTCCACGCAAAAGCGGCTTCAGAAGCAGCGCCGTTCTACTTGGAATAGAACCCCCAGACAAATTTCCGCTCGTTTTCTACCGGGAAAACTGTGCTGATTTCCAATTGACTATGGACGACGTTGACGCGGTGCCAATAGAGGAAGCGAGAGCAATCCTTGTTTCAGGCACAGGTTTGAGCCGAGAACCGAGCCGCAGCGCCACAATCTACGCTGTGGAAAAAGCACGCGCGGCTAAAGTCACTGTTTTCCTCGATCTGGATTTTCGTGCAGACCAGTGGACAAACGGTCCATCCGCCGACATCCGCGCCTACGGAGTGACTGTGCGCAGTATCTTGAACCATGTCGATTTTGTAATTGGCACCCAGGAAGAAATTAAAGCCTCGATGCTGAAAGACAAATCATTCGTGCAAGTCAAAGATTCAAAGATCTCGGCACCAGAAGTGTCAGGTAATGTCGAAGACGGCATCGAGGCGCTTTTGAAAACCGGACTTAAAGCGGTAATCGAAAAGAGAGGCGCCGCAGGTGCAATCGTTCACTTGCCGGGCGGAAAGAGCGAGACTGCTCAACCGTTCAAAGTTGACATATGCAACGTTCTCGGTGCAGGCGATGCCTTCGCCAGTGGTTTCATATATGGTTACTTGAAAGGTTGGAATTGGGCAAAATGCGTGCGCATGGGCAACGCCGTCGGTGCCATCGTGGTAACACGACAGGGTTGCGCAAACTTCATGCCGAGCGAAACTGAAGCTCTCGACTTTGTCAGTTTGCATGGTGGCTTTACAAAGGAATCAGCTGGGGTCCCACGATGAAAAAAACATTGAGTGAACATATCAAGGAAATTACAAGACAACGTATCGAAACACCTGATCTGGGTCGAGTGTTAGCCGAGAAGCGCTTGCGGCGAGAATCGCTGACAACGGATGGACGCCTCAACATCGTGGCAGCAGACCACCCGGCCAGGCGTGTAGTGCAAGCTGGAAGCAATCCGCTGGCTATGGCTGATCGAGCCGATTACTTGCGCCGAATCAGTGAAATCCTCATCGCCGATGCCGCTGACGGTGTCATGGCGACAATGGATGTGCTGGAAGAACTGCTGATACTTTCACATCTGATCGAACAGAGCGGCGGAAAGTCTTTCATCGACAATAAAGTTCTGATCGCCAGCCTCAACCGCGGAGGACTGGCACGAAGCGCATGGGAACTCGACGACCCTGTCACTGGAGCAAATCCACGCACCTGCGCAGATTGGAACCTGGATGGTGCCAAGATGCTACTGCGCATCGACGACGAAGATCCAAACTCTTTAAAGACAATCACTTATTGCACCGAAGCAATTAACCATCTTCTCTATCTCAACCTGCCGATGTTCCTGGAGCCACTGCCTGTAGTGCGCGAAAAGAGCGGACTCCTCAAAGTCAAGAAAGATGCAGAGTCACTGGCAACCATTGTTGGAGTCGCATCTGCACTGGGTGAATCAAGCAGCCGCTTGTGGCTCAAACTGCCATACTGCGACAATTTCCAAATAGTAGCCCAGAGCACCACACTGCCGATTCTGTTATTGGGCGGCGAATCGCAAGACGAGAAGGTTGTGCTGAAAGGAATTAAAGCAGCTCTGGCAGACCATCCTAATGTCTGCGGCACCATGATCGGGCGCAACATTCTCTACTCCAACCAGCGCTCACACGTCAGCATGGCGGAAGAAATCAATGGGCTCGTACACGATCAGATCATCATCATAACTTGAGAGGGAATTGCCGTGAAAACAGTGAAGTTGACCATGGCTCAGGCGCTGGTAAAGTTCATCAAGAACCAATATGTGTGCCGCGACGGCTCTTCACAGCCATTCTTTGCCGGCTGCTTCGGAATTTTCGGACATGGCAATCTGGCCGGAATAGGGCAGGCGCTGCAAGAGCATGAAGACTTCACCTACTACCAGAGTCGCAATGAGCAAGCGATGGTTCACGCGGCAGTAGCCTATGCTCGCACAAAAAACCGGCTACAAACTATCGCCTGCACAACATCAATAGGTCCCGGTGCGACAAATATGGTAACAGGTGCAGCACTTGCCACCATCAACAGGTTGCCCGTTCTTTTGTTACCCGGTGATATATTTGCCCGTCGCGACGTGGCGCCGGTACTGCAGCAGCTTGAATCTGAACACTCTCAAGATATTTCAGTAAATGACTGTTTCAAACCAGTCTCCAGATACTGGGACAGAATCAACCGCCCCGAACAGCTGCTTACAGCTTTGCCGGAAGCGATGCGCGTCCTCACCTCGCCTGCCGAGACGGGTGCTGTCACGCTCTGCTTGCCGCAAGATGTTCAAGCCGAAGCATATGACTATCCGGAAAGTTTTTTTGAGAAACGCACCTGGCATGTAACAAGACTGAGGGCAGACACTGATTCGATTCAGACAGCAGCCGATCTTATCAACTCGAGCAAGCAACCCTTGATCATTGCCGGTGGTGGCACCATCTACAGCGGCGCGTCTGACGTGCTGGCAGAGCTGTCCAAAGTCGCCGGCATTCCTGTAGTTGAAACTCAAGCGGGCAAAGGCTCGCTCCACTATGAACATCCGATGGCACTTGGCGCAATCGGTGTCACAGGAACTAAGGGAGCTAATATTCTCGCCAGAGAAGCCGACTTGATTATCGGCGTTGGCACCAGATATAGTGACTTCACTACAGCCTCCAAGTCGGCGTTTCAAAATGACGATGTAAAATTCATCAACATCAACGTCACCGATTTCGACTCGCACAAGCACAACGCGCTGGCTCTGGTGGGAGACGCGCGCGTCACTCTGGAAGAACTATTACCGCTCGTTCAAAAGGGACAACGAGAAAAATACATTCAAAGTGTGCATGAATATCGCAACGAATGGAACAACATCGTCGAATCCATTTACAATCCCCCTGACCAGCCCGCCGACTCACCAATCAGTCAGGGTGAGGTAATTGGAGTACTGAACGAACTTTCCGCACCGGAAGATGTTGTCGTCTGTGCCGCCGGTAGTTTGCCTGGCGACCTGCACAAGCTGTGGCGCTGCCGAGACGTAAAAGGCTATCACGTCGAGTATGGCTATTCTTGCATGGGTTATGAAATTGCAGGCGGACTCGGCATCAAAATGGCCGCGCCGGAGCGTCAGGTATTCGTCATGGTCGGCGACGGGTCATACCTTATGATGGCGCAAGAGATCACGACGGCTGTGCAAGAAGGCGTAAAACTGACGATCGTGCTGCTGGACAATCACGGGTTCGGAAGCATCGGCAGTCTTTCGAAATCGTTGGGTAGCGGTGGATTTGGCACAGCATACAGATATAGAGACGAGCATGGACAGCTCAATGGGGAGTTCCTGCCTATAGATTTTGCCGCTAACGCAGCCAGTCTCGGCGCCTCCATCTGGAAAGCTAATAACAGAAAAGAACTTATTCTGGCTATCAATCAAACAAAACATCATCCCGGTGTATCAATGATCGTCGTATCTATAACGAGCGACAAGAAAGTGCCAGGCTATGAGACGTGGTGGGACGTACCGGTGGCGGAGACGTCGACTATGGCGGCTGTTCAAGACGCACGCACAAGTTATGAGCGGCAGCGAAAAAAACAGGTGGCATACTACCAGCCAAGCAAAAAAACAAAAGTCGAGCCAGGCAAATTGAAAGAGGCAGCAGTCAAATGAAAAAGATAAAAGTGGCAAATGCACCTTGTTCCTGGGGTGTTTTAGAATTCGAACTCGACCAGAAGCCCCACACGTTCGATCGGGTTCTGGACGAAATGGCGCAAGCAGGTTACGCAGGCACCGAACTTGGTGACTGGGGCTTCATGCCTACCGATGCTCTAGAATTGCAAAATGAGCTCTCCAGGCGTAATCTCAGCATGCTTGCCGCCTTCGTGCCGGTTGCGCTTGCTCAACAATCGGCTCACCAGGAAGGCATAGAGACAGCTGTCAAAACAGCCCGTCTGTTAGCGCGTGTCAGTCCTCATCCCTTCATCGTGCTCTCCGATAATAACGGCACGAACGATACGAGAACCAGGATGGCTGGACGCATTACTGAACAGCAACAGTTGACTGAGTCACAATGGAAAACATTCACGTCAGGAGCTGAAGCGGTGGCACGTGCGGTGCTCGAGGAAACCGGCGTCAAGACGGTGTTCCATCATCACTGCGCCGGGTTTATTGAAACACCGGCTGAAATCGAAAGATTTTTGCAGAGCACAAATCCCTTGCTGATCGGGCTGTGCCTTGACACCGGTCACTATACTTTTGGTGGTGGCGATGCTCTTGCCGGTTATAGAAAGCACGCAGATCGCGTCTGGCATGTCCACTTCAAAGATTGCCAGAGCGAGCTGGCGAAAGAATCGAGAGAGGACGGCTGGGATTATTTCGAGTCTGTCCGCAGAGGCATTTTCTGCGAATTAGGCAAAGGAACGGTTGATTTTGCCGGGCTAACGAGAGAGCTGGTCGACCGAGGATACGGCGGCTGGATCGTCGTCGAGCAAGATGTGCTTCCAGGCATGGGAACACCGCTCGAAAGCGCCATCCGTAACCGATCATTTTTGGAGAGCATCGGCATTTAAATTCAAGCCTCGGATCAAACGAACGCATCGAAGACACGCACCCGCATTTGAGGAAAAAATTGTGAATAGAAACAAGCAACTCAGAGTCGCTGTCATCGGCGCCGGTCGCATCGGACGAGTACATGCACAGCACTTAACAAACCGCATTGCCCGGGCCAGACTGATTGCCATTGCAGACACCCATGAACCAAGCGCGAGGAAGCTTGCAGACGAGCTGAATATTGACGCAGTTTATTCCGACCACAAGAAAATGTTCGAGAAAGAAGAACTTGATGCGGTTCTAATTTGCTCCTCGACAGATACACATTCTCAAATCATCCAGGACGCTGCCGCTGCAGGGCTTCACATCTTTTGCGAAAAGCCCATTGACCATGAGGTGAGC
Organism: Candidatus Melainabacteria bacterium; assembly: GCA_003963305.1. NCBI lineage: Bacteria > Bacillati > Candidatus Melainabacteria > Candidatus Melainabacteria bacterium. The sequence continues at coordinate 92,235 of RXJR01000015.1, forward strand.
AAAATAGATAGAGCCCTCAAAGCTGTGCAACAAGCTGGAGTCAAGCTGCAAATCGGATTCAACCGCCGCTTCGACCCTAACTTTCGACAAGTTCATGCGGTCGTAAAAGCAGGACAGATAGGAATACCTCACATCATTCGGATCACAAGCCGCGACCCCGCACCACCGCCGATTGAGTACATCAAAGTCTCGGGCGGCATGTTCATGGATATGACCATCCATGATTTCGATATGGCTCGCTTTCTTGCCGGGTCCGAAGTAACCAAAGTGTTCGCCACAGGTGGCGTCAGAGTCGACCCACGCATCGGTGAGGCAGGCGACATAGATACAGCCGTCGTCACCCTCGAGTTCGAAAACGGCGCCATAGCGACAATCGACAACAGCCGTCAGGCCGCGTATGGCTATGACCAGCGAGTTGAGGTTTTCGGTTCGGAGGGTGCAGTCGCTGCCGACAACAATACGCCCCATCGAACCGTTAAGTCCGACAAAACGGGAGTTCACACACCGCTGCCGCTTAATTTTTTCATGGACCGGTACATTGACTCCTATCTCTGTGAAATTAATGAATTCGTGCAAGCCGTTTTAGACGACGCCGACGTGCCTGTATCCGGCGCCGATGGAAGGATGCCGGTGTTGATCGCACAGGCGGCAAAGCAGTCTCTGAGGGAGGAAAGGGCTATTGCGCTTTCTGAAATTGCCGCTAAGATTTCCAAGTAGAGGGTATAAAGCCTGAGTAGCCACGCATTCGAGGTCAGCGAATTTGACCGCCGGAAAAAATCGCAATCCTCGTAATGCTCAGGGGCACGGCTCTTTGGACGATTTACTGTGGTTGCACAAGGCCAGTGCGCCCACCACAGTCGAGCACGTCGAGTCTCTCGAGCAGGAAACGCTCGACTCAGAAGCTTTCGCACGTATCTTCATTCAGACTTATCCCCGCCTGGACCCGAAAAACCAGGGGCTGACCAAAGAGCACCTGAGCAAACTGATTATGCGTCCAGACGCCTTCAGCCATGATGAGTACGTCATGCTCGTCATGTTAGCCAAGTATTTCGACACAATTGCCAACCTGGTCGATGATGAACCAGGCCCGCAGACCATGATCACGCCCATGGACAGGGAAGTGCTGTGTCAGTTTATCGTCCATGGCAAGTTGAGCCTGGCTGAACTGCACCGCTGGCGACTTCTTTGCCAGGCTCCAAAGGAAGAGCCATTCGAAGGTCCACCGCTAAGCGGCGCTTGAGCGGCAGTTCGCGCAGCCCAATTTTGCACCACATGCGACACCACAAACAGGACACTAGACCTGATGATGTTTCTGACAATCTGGTGAGCACATGTGGTGTCCATCAGCTTCAGCAATAGATTTTTCGACGCTTTTCTCCTTCAATGCGTTCTCTTCATCATGTGCTTTGCCGACAGGCGTTGATGGCTTACCATCGGGATGCAAGTAGTCGATATCCTTTTCTTCTTTAGTGGTTGACATAGTCATTTCTCCGTGAGACGAATCTGGGACGCAACAAGCGCTACCAGAGTTCCCGCTCAGTCAGGAAATGCGCCGGATTTGTACTTTACGCTTATACTTAAGATTGACCATACGGCGCAGTCCGAGATCCGAGGCCACATATGGACGAGACAAGAGTTCTGGTCGTTGAAGATGACAAAAGCAATCAAATAGTTTTTTCCACACTATTGAAGAACATGGGTCTCGACTTCGACCTGGCTGAGACAGGCCGACAAGCAGTGCAGGCGGTAAGAGAGCGTACTTATTCGATTATCCTGATGGATATTCGAATGCCGGAGTTAGATGGGCTGGAAGCCACAAAAACAATACGTTCGTTGGGTTCGGTCAACGGCAAACAAATCCCCATCGTTGCCGTCACCGCGCAGGCTATGGATGGCGACAAAGAACGCTGTATCTGGGCCGGGATGAGCGATTATCTCTCCAAGCCGTTCACGCGCGAAGAGCTTGAAAAAACAATTCGACATTGGCTTGGACCCAGCGAGCCATAGATGATTGAAAGACAGGTGAGATGGAAAGACAGGCGAGATGGCTAACTCTCAGGATGACGGGCGGCGACAGCAGCCTCTGAGAGCAGGCGATATTCCTCCGCTGATGAAAGCTCCAGCGGTGCGCTCTTGACGCGCTTGTAAACGTTCGAACAATTATCACAACGATAAAAAGTAATGTACGAATAAGTCTGGGGACCGCCGTCAGCATGCACTTTGAGCGTTTCGAGTGAATTCAGCTTGCGTCGTTTACAGCTGGGACACTTGTCACGCAATATATTCGGGAGCAGTGGAGTGATCAAGATCACTGCAAAAACAATGAACCAATGCCAATCTTTCATGTGCTTGTTGTCATCCCTTTAGACCGCAACTCTGCTGCAGTAATTTTTCGCTTGCAGATATGATATCAGGAGAACTCTGCAGTTCCGCGCCTGGTAACAAAATGAAGACACGAACAAATCAAACTTTTCCCTCAACACTTAAAGGGCTCTGGTAAAAACCGTCTGACAATGATGAGATGCCAGAGTCAGCCATGCAATAACAACTGTGCAAATCGACTCACTGTTGAGCCAGCGCTGCTGCACTTCAACACCACATGCGGTGCATGACTTCAACTCAAATCTTCATGCCAACCGGTTACTCAACTGTTCCAGGTTCAAAACACCATGGGAGGTTCCAACATCGTAACAGGCACACTTTTTAACTCTTTGGTAGCAAAATGTTGTTCTTCTCGAAATATTAGACGTAGAATATATCTTGGAGCTTAATCGCGGAACGAGAATGGAAAAACCAGCAATCCTAGTAGTCGAAGATCACGTCATCGAACAAAAACTGCTCTTCCTCCTGGCCAAGAAGTACGGGTACGATGTACAAATCGTTTCAAGCTCAGAAGAAGCACTGAGCGAGATAGAGAAAGGTCGTCCGTTCGCTTTGATTTTGATGGACTGGAAACTGCCCGGCAGCGATGGGCTGACGTGCACCCAGCGAATACGCGAGCTGGAGCGCGACAAAGGTTACCATACGCCCATTGTCGCCATTACCGGTCGGGCCATGGACGGCGACAAGAAAAAGTGCCTCGGTGCTGGTATGGATGACTACATGAGCAAACCATTTACTGCTGAAGAGTTCAGAGAAATGATCTGCAGATGGATTCCCGATGGTGGCGGCAAGCACGCCTCGCACTGAGCAAGCGCACCGAGAAGGCGAACTGTTCCACTGAGCTATCCGCCATGCCCTTGCTATGCGCTCTTAGCCAGCGAAACCATAGCGGACTTGAGCGTATAGACGACATTGTGGGTCACATCCTGCTCCGGCAGCAAATCTGTCTGCACCAGAGACAGTGACAAGTTATCCAGGTCGCTTAAGCTCGACTCGTACAGAGCAAGAACGCCGTTTTCGATATTTTCGAAGAACATCAAAATTCGCGATGAAATATCATCAGCTGCACCGTTGAAAATGAAGTCCAGTGGTGGACGGCGCGAAAGTCTCTCGACTGGCTTGCCGGCAAGCTCACGCAGACGCTTCTTCAGCTTCTGAGCGCGCTTGGAATGAGCGATGTGGAGTTCCTCTAGTTCCGCCTTGATGTCCAGGTTCGGTTGCCTCTGAACAACCTGTCTGTAAGCTTCTGCCGCTGTCATTTCTTCCATTAATAGTGAATTCAAAACGCTTATCACGGCTTCAGTCATCAAAAGCACCTCGTAGGAACTGGTGTTGAAGACTATTGAGCCTGAGCAAAGTTCCCAAATTCGAGTCGAGTCAGCCGTTCTGCACTTCCACATCGAAGCGATCAGACGGCAGGAACAGATCGTCACAGCCCCCGTCTAGAGAACGTTCCCCGATCAAGTGGTGCCATTATGCCTAGAGCGATTTGGAGCGGAGTAATTAGCTTTGGACTTGTAAGCATTCCGGTTAAGCTGTACACGGCGACGGAAAGCAAGAGTCTGTCATTTCACCAGCTTCACGAAAAATGCAAGACCCGCATAAAGGAACAACGCTGGTGCCCTCACTGCGACAAGCAAGTAGACTACGATGAAATCGTCAAGGGCTTCGAGTACAGCAAGGGTGATTACGTTGTGGTGACCAGGGACGATCTGGAAGAGTTGCCACTGCCAAGCAAGAACATCATCAACATTAGTGCATTTATTAAGGCAGAAGAGATTGATCCTCTTTATTTCAACGGCAGTTACTATCTCGAACCGGAAAAACTTGCCCAAAAGCCCTGCGCCCTGTTCATGCACGCCATGGAGGAGAAGGGAATGGTGGCGATAGGTACTCTGGCACTTCGCAACAAAGAACGGCTGTGCTCGCTCAGGGTGTTGGGCGGCAACCTCCTTGTAGAGATGTTGCTCTATCCCGACGAAATAAGAGTAGACATGGACAAAAAATTGCCGGCAGCAAAATTGAGCAAACAAGAACTCTCTATGGCTTCTAGCTTGATTGATATGATGACACAAGATTTCCAGCCGGACGATTACGAGGACCACTACAGAGAGGCGCTACAGGCGCTAATCAAAGCCAAAATCGATGGCGATGAGACAATCGAGCAGCCGGAAGAAACCAAACCAACGCGCGTTGTGGATTTGATGGAAGCGTTACGCGCCAGCGTCGAGAATGCAAAATCAAGTCGGTCGAAGAAATCGCCTCAAGCCGAAGAAGAAAAAGTGCTCAAATCAATTAAGCGCCAAACAGCAAGCAAGAAATCAGCAGATAAACAAGCACCTGCGAGAAAAGGCAGGCGCTCGACAGGATCTAAGCCTTCAGTAAAGAAGAAAGCTCCGGAGAAGAAAAGAGGAGCTGCATAAATCGACCACCACATACGGTGATAAGCAGCTCCCTTGAAGACGCTATCCTTTTAGCTCATCGCTACTTTTCTGAGTGATACCCTGGCACGTTGATTGAACGACATAGGCATTTTCACAAGTGCCGGTGGGGCGATTCTATTGAGTGTACGCCTGGCTCTGTGTGCGACATAACAGTTCTCATCGGCGGCCAGCAACTGCAGTAATTCTTCACTCAAGTTGTGGTTTTCGGCCATTGAAAAGCGAACATCTGCATGCTCATCGTTGACCAGTATATTCAAAATCTCAACTGGTGTATTGATGTTTTCTGCCACAGCGATGCGAACGGCTGGTGATGCGTGTCCGGCTAGCCGCGCCAGTGTAGAAGGTGCGGCGTTAGGATTCTCGGCGATACGCTCAGCAAAAACCGAGCTATCGACACTGGCCAACACGTCCAAAACAGCAGGACTTGTCTGCGGATTTTTGGCAATCATCCAACAAACTTTTGCGGCCAAATGATCTGACTCAGACACTTTAGATTGATCTGCATTATCGTCTGTCAACTCAACCAGACGCGCCCAAATCAACCTTCTCAGCAACAACTCTATATGTTCGGGCCAATCCCACTCCAGAAGATAGCTGTACGGAAAAGTGTCAGAGTCTGTTTCGGAATGTAGTATAACTGAATGCATTGTTTTAGCTCCCTCCCGCTCAACGCGGGTTCGTACGCCTGTTCCCGTTATATCACGAATTATTGACGCGAATCGGCTGCTGGTGCTGGATTCGGTCATATTCATCTATGGAAAACCCCATGTACAGACGCACGTCTACCAGCCTGTAGTACGGAAACAATGACGGGATGAGGCACTGCAAGTTCCCGAGTCTAATTTCCGCTTGCTTCGAAACTATGGATTCCCAAGCGAAGGCAAAGCGGAGATCAATGTTCAGTACAACGTTTCGGTCCTACAACTCTACGCGCATACTCAGGCAATCATTCCACACTCGGATCTGAGTGAACTTAATATCCGAAAAGATATTTCTACAAAAGTTGCAACGAATTTTTAGATCTTGCGTCACTAGGTCACCGACTAAAAGTCGAAGTGATCAGTTAATTACAACGGCCCTTCAACTGAAGGATACTGGAGGATAAATGGCGCAAACAGTTATCGGTTTAACAACCACCATCGACCAAGCTGAATTATTGGTAGACAGACTGAAAACAGCCGGCTTTAGCAGCAACGACATATCAGTGCTATTGCCAGACAGAGAAGGTGCGCAAGATTTTGCTCACAAGAACACGACCAAGGCTCCTGAAGGCGCCACCACTGGTGCATCTACCGGCGGCGTGATTGGTGGAGCACTGGGTTGGTTGGCTGGTATTGGCGCGCTGGCGATACCCGGACTGGGCGCTTTCGTGGCGGCCGGACCAATCATGGCAGCGCTCAGCGGAGCCGCAGTCGGAGCCACCGTCGGCGGCGCAGCTGGTGCTCTCATCGGCTTGGGTATCCCCGAATATGAGGCAAAAATGTACGAAGGCAAAATTCGCGAAGGAAATATCCTCATAGCGGCACACAGCGACAGTAAAGATTTGCTGAAAGCAGCCGAGGAGATCTTTAAAGACCTGGGTGCAAAAGATGTTCATCGCACATCAGAAGCCAAAGTCGAAAAGAGATAGTCGCAGGTCAGCGATTCGAACTTCGAACAAGCTGGGACTGCGATTCAATTCAGGCTGTAATTTCGAAAAAGAAGAGGGCTGCTTACGCAGCCCTCTCCTTCTTACACTCGATTGATGTCAACGTGCCGCTGTGCTTGGAGCAGCTACCGTATTTTCAGGTTCGGTAGCGACCGACTGCACTGATGTCACCACATGCGGTATCTCAAATCGGTCATTCTTCAATTTTGGCATAAGAATTGCCGGCATAGAGAATGAGATGAAGGATTGAAAGCAATTCATCCAGGTCTTGGCTCGCATCATGCGCATCCCTTCCACAACCTTACGAACAGTTGATTCGAGTTGCAGAAGATTGGCTACATATACAATTTGAGCTTCCGGTTTCACACGCTTGAAGTGATCTTTTACTTCTTGCGATACGCCGGCAGTAGAGACCACAAATGCCAACTTCGGTCTCTGCAAAGCTATTCTCGTGCCGAGAGAATAGGCATCACTCAAACCATATTCACTATCTTTGAGTTCGAAGAGAACAAGCGTGCCGTCTATATCTACAATAAATTCGACGTGATCAGAACCTTCCTCGGTGTGCAAAATTATCCGATCTGACGTTACGCCCAGACTATTGAGTAGCCTGACAACAGTAGCGGTCATCCAATAGTTGCTGTCCAGCATACTCTGTAAGGACTCATCGGCAGCCAGCAGACCTTCGATGGGCTCAGAAGCGATATTTTTTCCGCACGAGCACAAAACACCGAGCGCGCCCATTTGCTCAATAGTTTCGCGGCTTTCCACCCTGTTTACGTGTGCACCGGTTTTGGAGCACATGACTACATATTCTTGATGAACCAGATCGGCTTGCAATAGCTGATCGACATATTTGATCAACTCGCTTGCGTTCTCGGCCTTCTGCTTGAGCAACTCCTTAGCCAGGATTACACCCGAGCGGCGCACCAGCTGAGCGGTATCGCGGATGGCAGCATTTTCGAGAGCCTTGGCTGCTTTCAGGTCTTTCTCGCCAATCTTGGAAGCTAAATGATACGACTCATCGTGAGCCCCAACAATATCGTTGAACTGCTTGCTCTGCACAACATCGTTCGTCCAGACAATATCTACATTTTTCTCTTCGAAAGCTTTTGCCACCGCATCAGAGAATTCAAGTAAACTTCCTGTCTCATCGGGGTCGCCGATGAATCCGATGCGCAGCCTGCTGACGGTGTCTGGAGTAGGCTTCTGTTCTGTGCCTTTAGTGTAGTAGTCAACCATGGTAACGAACAGCAGTCCGGCTCCATCTTCACTGAAAAACACTTCGCCTCGAATCTCGGGCGTTTTTGTGGTGCCTTTGTGGCTCTCGAGACCGAAATCATATCCCAACTTTTCGAGGCTCATGAGTTTGCGCCGACCGAACTCACATTCCTTCTCCAGATCTTCGAGTTCGTCATCCTCTCCTGAGAGCGCTTCGTCACCGTTGCCACCAAAAGCCTGCGAAAAATTTTGCGCTGCTTTCCGCATCAGTGGTTCATAGCCGAGCCGCTCAAGACGGTCGATCAGGTTTTCAAAACTATCCGGAGAGTAGCTGAATGTCGCCGATCGGCTGTCAATAAAAAGATTCATGACCTATTCCCTCTTAAATCGTCGCTGATAGATTTGTTCCCCAACTGCACACTTACTATGCCGAAATCTGCGAGATTAATAGAAAGTTTCCGGCGACCGATAACGATTATTCCCATTGACAACCACCCGTTTGGAACCGAGTAGCAGTGGTTTCCGTCGCAGCAAAGGTGAATGGAGGAATGGGAAATGAACGCCAATAGTTTGAAAGGATGCCTGGCCATAGCTTTGACTGTCGCACTGCAACCTCTTTGTTTTGCCGACGACGCCGTCAGCACAACAACAGTCAAGACCGAAGGACCGCCAGTAGTGCTGGACAGTTACATGAAGCCCACGGTTGTGCAGACAAAAGAGACTACCGATGCCAACGGCAATGTAGAGAAATCGGTCGCGCCGATTATTCAAGAACGACATGAGCACGTCATGTTGCCTTCGAGCGAAACAACTACCACTATGACTGAGCACACGGGCACGAGCCAGACAGTCAAAACCGAGGCTACCGCAGTTGCGAGAAGCACCTTCCGCAGTGCCCCGCGGCGCAAGGTCGCGCACCGTGTACGACACCACCGCCGTGCTTGCGTAGCAGCTAAGCCGAAAAGTGTTGCCGTTGCTCAAAAGACGGTCGTAGAAAAAAAGGTTATCGAACCGACTGTGATTCAACGCCAGGATACGACTGTTGAAAAAGCAACTGTCATCGAACGCAAAGATCCAGCCTTGAACAACCAGTAAATTCACCGTTTAATAAAGCGCGAAACTGCCTCCCTGACTACAGTTGGGGAGGATCGCCGCGCCTTGCGGAACATGAGCTCCTGCCAACCGTCAATACTCTTGTAAGTGAGGATGGGAAGATGAGCGAACTGGATTCGGTCAATTTTTGCGTGGGCGCTTCTGCCGGTATCAAATATGGTGCCGAATATGCAGACGTGGGGAACACTTCTGAGCTTCTGGACAACGAATTGGTGGATAATTCGAGCCTGATGCACGACTTTGAGTCTGTGCCCCGGGAGCAAGACGAATTGCTGGCGGACGTATGTGCCGACGGGGTCTGTCCGACTAATTGGAAGCCCGAACGTCCGCAGGCTGCGTGAACAAGTAAGGGCATAGCAGTAGAAACTTAGAACAGAAGAACAACTCCAGAACAACGAGTCTCTGGAAGACAACGAGTCTCTGATTGCCACAGGTGCAAACCTTCACCAGGCTTTCAGGGGCTCTTTAATATTTATAAGCCATAGCCCAGACGGATAAGAAATGCCGTGCCACGCAGTACTTGGAGTATTTTGCGCATAAATTGCCAGGCTCCTCGCCAACCTCCAACCTCTTGATAATTGTTGAAAATGACACGCTGTTGCCACGGAGATGAGTTATATTCAGATCATAGGGAAGAGAATAATGTTGCAACACGAGCGGCCAGACCTGAAAGAGCAGCTTGAACAGCGTATTGCGGAACTCGAAAACGAGCTCCGTATGCTGGAAAGCGACATCGAATATGCACCTGCATCCACTGAAAGCAACATAGGCACAGAGTATCGCAGCAGTCTGGAACGTTTCCTCGCCGCCGACTCCATCGCTATAATCCGCGCCAGCCTGGCCGGCGCCATACTGGATGTGAACCAGGCCTTCACTGACATGCTCGGATACACCAGAGAGGAAGCCCTGTCGGGTGCCTTGCAGTGGACAGAAATCACTCCACCGGAGTGGATACCACACGACGAACTGGCTAAAGAGCAGATTTTGCAAACAGGCAATGCCGCACCTTATGAAAAAGAACTTGTCCATAAAGACGGGCACAAAGTGCCGGTGATGCTGGCTGTTGGCGGCGCTGACCCAAACGGAGAAGACTGCTTCTGTCTGTTTGTCGACATGTCGGAGCAGAAGCGCAAAGAAGCCGAGCTCAAGTTGACCGAAGCGCAATTCAGGTTACTGGCGGAATCTATCCCGCAAATGGTGTTCACAGTCGGTGCAGACGGCACAACAGACTATTTCAACAAGCGTTGGGGCGAACTGACCGGTTTTCAACCAACACGAGGATTTGAGAAAACGTGGCACGAACTATGCCACCCAGACGACGTTCAGCGCGTGCAAGAGCACTGGGACGTTGCCCAGGCCAACAAAAGCGTCGTCGAAATTGAATCGAGATACAAACGAAAAGACGGCACTTTCGCATGGGCGATGCAACGAGCTTATCCTCTCATTGCTGAAGACGGCAGCATTGCGAAGTGGTTCGGCACTCTCACCGACATAGACGATCAGAAACGAGCCGAAGAAGAGATAAGAGCCAGCGAAGTCCGCTTTCGCACACTGGCTGACGCCATTCCACAAATTGTCTGGACGGCCGACGCGAGCGGGCAAATCGACTTCTTCAATAACCGCTGGTTTGAATATACCGGTCTGACCATTGAGCAAAGCCTGGATGACGGTTGGAAGCTTTTGATCCACCCGGACGACCTGCCGCTGTATGTCAAAGAATGGGAGAACGCCATCGAAACAGGCGACACCTACGAGGTAAATTTCAGACTGCGTCGAGCCGTTGGGGTAAAGAACGGCTCAAAGAATCAATACAGACGGCATTTGGGCCGCGCTGTTGCCTTAAGGGGCAAAAATGGGCAAGTAACTAAATGGTTCGCCACGTGGACTGAGATCGAACATCAAGGGACGAACGAATAGCCATGACGGCCAGCGACACATCGGCAAGATCCTCCGAACTGCTTTTGCTGCGGGCGAAGATTTTTGAATTGGAAACGCGGGTTGAGCGCGCCAAGCTGCAAAGAAAACTGAAAAGCACCGGCTTTAAAGATTTTACCGATCTGGATCGGCTGCGGCGCTTCGTTGACTCCAACATCGTGGCAATCCATCGGGCAGATATATACGGAAATATAACTGAAGCAAACGACGCAACCGTGAAGTTGCTGGGCTACAGCAAAGATGAACTGTATTCGGGCCGAGTGAAGTGGACTGATTTCACCCCTCCCGAATATCTGCACATGGATGATAAAGCGATAGTCCAGCTGCGCACCACAGGACGAACACCGTTCTACCGAAAAGAATACATTCGCAGCGACGGCACCAGAATTCCAGCGCTGGTGCAAGTGACCGCCATCAACAGCGAAGCAACAGACTGCTTCACAGTCGTCTTCGACCTGACTGAAATGGAAAAATTGGAGCGACAGCTAAGGGAGAGCGAGAACCAATTTCGTTTATTGGCTGAAGCGATACCGCACATCGTCTGGATGTGCGATCCATCCGGAAAAATCGCCTACGCAAATCAAAGATGGTTTGACTTCACTGGACTCTCAACTGAAGATCACGAACGGAAATGGCTTTCCGTGCTTCATCCTGACGATAGACGACTTTGCCTGGAAGAAGCGGAACGAGCATTTCGCACCGACACAACTTTCAACATGGAAATCAGATATCGTGCTGCAAATGGTTCATACGTGTGGCACCTGGTGCGAGCTCAGACAATAACTGATCCGCGAACCGGAGAAAAAATCTGGTTCGGCACAAGCACAGATATTGACGATAAAAAACGAGCCGCAGAAGAAATCAAAGAGAGCGAAATGAGATATCGCATGCTCGCCGATGCGATACCACAGATAGTGTTCACAGCAGATGCAGCCGGCGAGATCGATTTTTTCAATGACAGATGGTTTGAATACACCGGATTGTCGCTGGCACAGAGCCAGAACAATGGCTGGCAATTACTGATTCACCCTGACGATCTTGATAAGTACATGGCTGAATGGAACCGCTCTCTTGCAACCGGAGACAGCCACGAAATCGAATTCAGATTGCGCCGCGCAGTAGGTGTGAAGACGATGAAAAACCACGCCTATCGCTCCCACCTCGCCCGGGCAGTAGCCTTACGAGGTACGGACGGTGAAGTGATTAAGTGGTTCGCCACCTGGACAGAAATTGAAGGTACTAAGTAAGACCGGGTCTACCAGGCACGACTGTGTTTAGACATGCGTGTGCAATTGCTTTGAAGACATTGTTTGCACATTGGCGGGCGGCGCAGATGGACTGACTTCAGACCCGCCTTCACTGGCGACAGTCTTTCCAAACATGAAGTACATCAAGCCGAAACCTATGGCCGCGACCACACTGAGAGCCATAAATATTGCTCCGAAATTCGATTTTTCCTTGGCGAGATAAGTCATTCCCTTCTACCTCTAGAGTCGATGCGCGCAGATTTAGCGCGGTTCCCCAACGACGGAAAGTATTTCAACGGCAGTCGATCGATTGACGCCGCGACTACTAAGTTCAATTCAACGAGTAACAACTGCGTTGAATCTAATTAAATAGACTATCGAAAAGTCCAGATGTTTCCAGATGCCAATCAAGATTTTTTTCGAAATTTTAGAATTATTTGCAGCACTGAGGAATTCTTGAGATGCTGCCCTGGGCATGGTCTAGAGGCTGGGGAGGGATTAGATGCTCGGTCTCGTTTCCAGGTGAAAAGCAGCCGGGCGAATCAAGACGGATAACTCGGCCGGACTCTGAGAAACTGGGGCAATGCTCAGCAAAGTCGGCGCAGGTACCATGACACAGAACCATATTGCAGATATATGGACAGCAGTAGTTCTGCCGCCATCTCTCAAAGGAACTGCGAAACGTCGGCGTGCGCATACCGGCATATATCAGATCTCCAAGGAGACGGTCGTTTGTCTGTCGATCGGATAGATTTTGCGTTCCATGCGCGTCTGGTCTGGGAATGCGAAAGCAATCCGCACTCTCTTCAGCAAAGGCCAATGGCACCCACAGCAGAGAAAAAACAATAGCTATCAGCGCACCACAAGAGCTCTTTATGGTGGCGCCGGGAAAAGCCCTCCGGTATATCAACAAGCGGATAAGCTGCCAGTCTTTCATGCTCATCCCAATACTCTAAAAATGAAAGCCGCCGCCCATCATCCGACAAATCGGGCAGTGCAATCCTGACGAGTAAAGCGCTGCGCGCATTCCGACATTGAGGACCTTGCCAAACCCGCTGCCATTTTTGGGCGGCTGCTGTGCTACACCCATGGTTGGCGGCGGACCTTGCTGATTCACTGACATCCTTCCGGCAAACGGCTGGCTGACCGACATTGTCGGGGCGTAGTTATTAGTGAACTGCGTTGTATTCATGATCAAATCGTTTTTGGTACCACTCAGTTGAAAAGGCTGACCGTTCACTCCGCCGCTGATTGGTGAGCCCACGTCTACCAGAGGAGCGCCGGCAGTTGCAGCATCTACAGGCACCCTGAAATGACCAACAGTAGCAGTTTTCGTCGCATGAAGGGGCGCCGCAGATGAAGCCGGTGAAGCTGATAACTGGTGCTCCATGGCGTCGACAGCAGTGATGTAATCTTTGTCGGTGGGATTGAAATTCAGCGCAGCGCGATAGTTCGTCAAAGCAACGACATAATCGCGTCGGCGTTCAGCCAGCGATCCCAGATTGTAGAAAGCATCAGCATTGCGAGGATCGACGGTGAGGACCCGGCGAAACGTCTCCTCAGCGTCGTTATACCGACCGTTTGAAAACTGCCGCATACCTTCGCGCAGCAAATCCCGAGCTTGCGAACTTTTCGATGGTGCTTCTGTTTTGGACGCGGTTTTCAAATAGCTGTCGTTCGATGAGCCAGCGACACCTTTCGGCGCAGATTCTGTCGCCTCACGTTTCGGCTCTACAGCCTTACTTACTTCATTCATCGAAGCATCATGCGGCGCAACATCTTTGCTCACTGACTCCTTCGAATCTTCAGGCGCCGCAGAATCATCAGACTTTACGCCAAGAAAGTCCGAGATAGCATCAAGACGCTTAGAAACCGATCCATGCTTCGTCTTTCCGTAAAGGCTCATCTCGATCGTATCGAGGCGAGTTTCAAGGGACTGGTCTGCTGAAATCTTGCCGAGCAACAGCTGCTCAGCTTTGCTGATTCTGGGATCAGCAGCATCATCGGCCCTGGCTGTTCCTGCACTCAGGGTTGCAAGCAGAAAGAAAGAAAGCGCTAGATACATTCGATAGTTCATTAATCTAACACTCGCGGCTCTAAAAAATTAGGATGAGTTGCAAAAGATCCTGGCGCCTGATCTTGAGAGTTGCTGCCTAGTATGTACCCTGCCGGAGGGCTAAATTCCTGAACAGTACAGACCATTTTACAAAAATCGAACTTGCTTGAACCGGGCAGTTAGCTTTGTCATACTGCAACAGTTACCGCCCGCTTTCCGTCGAGAAAACGCAACTGTTCGGCACTTCTAAAGGTGAAGGGAAATTCAATGAAACGTACATCAATTTTTGCAGCAGTCCTCGGGCTGTTGGTAAGTATTTCAGCACTTCAGCAGCCTGCGCAGGCTGGTTGGACAATCTATGAAAGACAAGTCCGCCTGAGAAAAGAAGTCAGTCAGGGCATGAAAGCCAACGAATTGACTAAAAAAGAATATGACGGGTTGAACGATTCATTGACGAAAATCGATGAACGAATCAAGAAAATGAAAGCAAAGAACTTAGGCAAATTGAGCATCAAAGACCAGGGCAAGATCGAGAAGAGCTTGAACGATGTTTCACTTAAAATACAGAAATATCGCCTGGAGAAGCGAGTAGCAAAATAATCGTATCACCGGCTCTTAGAACAGTTCAATGATCACAGGGCCGAAAATCCGATACTACATTTAGTGGCGGTGGCAGTTGTGGTTCTACCAGGAATCAACTCCACCGCCTCCGAATCCACCGCCAGAAAAGCCGCCTCCATCGAAGCCGCTGAAGCCGCCGCCGGCAGAGTCGCCACCGCCCCATCCGTCCGACTGTCCACTCGAGTAACTGGGCACAGACGGAGCCGGCTCAGATGTCAAAGCACGCGACATCGTAAACAATGAATTATCAAGCTCCTGCAGAAACGAGTAAGTAGTCCACTCTACGTCACCAGTGCCAACGTACCAGTCAGGTGGAGTCGTAGCCAGATCCTTAAAGGCTTTCGACCATTGTTCGGCGCAGCCCAGCACCATTGCATAAGGCAACAGTCTGCCGAAGATTGTAGGATCTTCCTTCGCTAAAACTTCGAGTCGCTTCTTTTCAGCCTTCTGAACAAAACGTTGAAAAGCCTGACACTGATTTAGAGCCTTGACTCCAGCAGCAGTGCGAGAGGGCATGGCTCGGGCAGAAGCAGCCAGGACGATACCGGAAAGCAGAAAGCCAACGGAAGATGCGCGCAGATCATTGCCGCCGAGGATAACGAAGAATACGCCCACGACAACTACCGTGATGCCGAAGGTAACGAAGGTGCTGCGATCGGTATTTGGATCTCGTGCGAAGTATTTCTTGGCCAGTAGCGAGTCGTATACAGCACTGCGAATTTCCGGAATGTTGGCGTAAAACTTGCCCACCAGTCGAGATAAAGAACTCTCTCGAGAGACATAACCAAAGACTGCGTTCAGCATCAATGACTCATGCAGCTTCAATGGAATGGCATCAGGGGGCGGTTTCAGTTCAGTGAAACGATAATCTGATTTGGACATCATCATGATTCCGTCGTACGGAATGCGCTCGATCTTCATGAAACCTCGAGCCGCCAGATCGATGAGAGTCGAGGTAATGTCGGACATATCGCACTGTTCATCAATCAAAGTTCCAACTTCAGCCGGAGTCAGATCTTTAGGAGGCTCCCACTCGACGCCAATTGCTTTCGAGCCGCCTCTATCTCTTCCGAAGAACAACCAGTAAATCCAGAGCATTACTGCCGTTGCCAACGGCAAAACAAAGGCTTCCCACCAATCCTGCGCAAACCAAATAATCTCTTGCGACACCTTCGGTGGTGTCACAGTACCGGCGGGCATACGAATGGCAAAAGTCAAGCCCTGACCTGGTGGCAACTTAGCCGGAGACCTGACTGTTACGACATTGTTCGACTCGCTCACGGGAACAGTCTTAGTGGAACCTGGCGGTCCGACGAAAGCTTCCGTTCGAATTCCCGACAGACTGGTCATAGGCAAATGTATCGTCGCCGAGGCTGAATCGATGGCATATTGCGACTGATCGCCAGTGACGTTCCAATAGAGTTCGGGCTCATTGCCGAAAAAATTGACAGCCCTGGCTACTTGATAATGAACTTTATAGACATGACGCCCGCTTATTAGCGTGCCGGCATCACCGATTTTGATAGTAACGTCGCTTCCCGCATCGGTTTTTTGAAAATGATAAGGCACTCCTTTTTCATCTGCCACAGACAAGACGCGAATGAACGTAGTGTAAGTACCTAAGGCGCGATGAAATTTCACGGGAATAAATCGGAAAATGCCGTGTCTTGGTTGGTTGGCATAGTCCATATCGATCGTCTCAGTGATGTCGAGTACCCCATGCTTCGACAAGGCAATATCTGCATCAAAGCTGATCATTTTCGCTGTTGGCACCTTCGTAGCAGGCGCCTTAACCGACTGATGACGCAAATCAGACGTCGCAACTTTTGCATCTGCAAAAGCGCATGTGATACCAAAAATGGCACCGGCAAGTACCAGAGTCTGGCAAAAAGATCTAGAAAAGAATTTTCGCATTGGGTTCATGACAATCCAATCGAGCCCGTGACGGCTATTATAGCTACATTCGGGTATAATCGGAACGCACCTCTAAGGCGGTCTGGCATATGTGGCTGTGGATAGTACTCGGAATCATTGTTCTTCTTGCATTCTGGATGATTGGCAATTACAACCATATGGTCATGCTGCGCCAAAATGTTCGAGAAAGCTGGTCAGCAATTGAGACCGAACTGAGACGTCGATATGACCTGATACCAAATCTGGTTGAAACAGTAAAAGGTTACGCGACTCACGAGAAAAGCACTCTAGAAGAAGTTATACGCGCACGCAATTCGGCCGTATCTACAGTCGGCATGCCTGACGCACAGAATGCTGCCAACATGGCACTGACTGGAGCGTTGACCAAGCTCGTCGCCCTGAGCGAAGCCTATCCTGAACTAAAAGCAAACGATAATTTCAATCAGCTGCAAAGAGAATTGACCGAGACCGAAACAAGAATTTCACAGGCACGTCGCTTCTACAACGCCAATGTGAGAGAGCTGAATGCCGCGGTCGAATCTTTTCCTACCGTACTGGTTGCAACTAGCTTCGGATTCCGCGCCCAACCGTACTTCGGCATAGAAGACCCAGCAGCCTTCGATGCTCCGGCTATCAATTTCGGCGGCAACAAACAAGCCGAAAATTCACATACAATTACCTTGAAACAAACCGAAGAGGAAAAGAGCACCTGACGGCGCGGCACTGGAATGGCAAAAATTCTCTTAGTTGAAGACGATCGCGATCTGGCCGGAATGGTCATTGACTGGCTCAAGTTCGAGCACCACCTGGTGGAAGTCGTGCATGACGGTGAAGACGCAGTCAGTATGCTCAAGTCTTATCAATTCGACGTAATCATTCTCGACTGGCAATTGCCGAAGATGGAAGGCGTAGATGTGCTCCGTAACTACCGCGCCGGTGGAGGTCAAACACCCGTCTTGATGCTCACGGGCAAAGGTGCAATCTCGGAAAAAGAAATCGGACTGGATGCAGGCGCAGACGACTATTTAACCAAACCATTCCACATGAAAGAACTCTCGGCCAGGTTGCGAGCGCTGCTGCGCCGTCCCGGCAGTGTCACGGGAAACATCCTGACGGCCCGAGATATCTGCCTGGAACCAGCCACTTTCCGCGTCACCAAAGGTGGTGCTGATATTTCACTGCTGCCCAAAGAGTTTGCTTTGTTGGAATTCCTGATGCGACATCCGAACCAGGTTTTTAGCGCTGATGCGTTGCTCGACCGAGTCTGGAAATCAGAGTCGAACGTCTCTCCGGAGACCGTGCGCACCTGCCTGAAGCGCTTGCGTCGGAAGATAGACAATGAAGACCAGGAATCGCTCATCCAGACGCTGCATGGCGTTGGCTACAAGCTCGTTTCTTGATCGGCAGCGGCTGATAATAAGAACGACCCAGGGCGGAAGCGTAAAGGTTACCGGTCAGTGCGCACAAGGCAACGCCTCTGCCGCGAATGACGCCGCCGTAAACAGGGAAAGAGAAACATAACTAGCGTTGTGTTTGCACCCGATGTTCTCCAACTTGAACTTATCGCAAAAGGGCCTCATCCTGGTAGTGATTCCACTACTGTTTCAGCTCGGGTTCATCTACGTCCTCAACGGTCAACTGGACCAGGCGGAAAAAGAACGCGTACAAGAGTCGATTTACAAAGAGAAAAAGCGACACCTGGCCAAAATTTCCCGCATTATTCTGGCTGACGCCGGCGGGTTAGCCATTTATGGCATCAGACGGGGAAGCGACGTGAGCGGCCCGGAGGTTCGTTACAAGCACGTTTCAGATGCCGTACCAGCAGAATTCGAAGCACTGGAGAGACTATCGCAAGACGACCCTCAAGAGTTGAAAAACATTCAACAGATGAGAGACCTGGCGACAAAAATCGTCCAGGACTTTCGTCGTGTGCGCAAAGACATCAGTACCGATAATTATCTGGTTGCAGTCAGGCAATTCAATTTGCTGCGTCCTCAAATTGCAGAATTGGAAAATCAGCTACAGACAATAAATGACCTGGAAGACCAGCTCGAGGACGCCGGCACTGAAAACTGGTCGGCACGGCGAACGACAGTAAAAATGGTGTTGATGCTGGCCACATTTGTCAACATCTTAATCGCCTCGCTGCTATCGCTCTTCTTCTACAGGGGCACCACACATAGGCTCTCTATACTCGTAGACAATTCGATCAGGTTAGCTACAGGGCAGCCGCTGCATCCCCCGCTCTCAGGCACCGACGAAATCGCCAAACTGGACGAGATGTTCAACGCCATGGCAAAAATATTGGAAGAGTCAGCGCGTAAAGAACGGGCCGTTGTAGAAAACGCGGTTGATGTAATTTTCTCGGTTGACGAAAGAGGTTCGCTGGAAAAAGTCAGTCCGGCCTCACTGCAGGTTTTTGGATATGAATCAGAAGATTTGCGCGGGCATAACGTTCGCTTCCTGCTACCGCCTGACGAAGCAGATGCGATACTGGATAAATTAACGGCTACACAACACGGTGATGCTCAATTTGAAAGTCATGTCACTAAATATGGTGGCACCATTATCGACGTACTCTGGAGTGTTCACTGGTCTAAAGAAGAAAAGCTCTACTTCTGCGTTGCTCACGACATCACAGAGCGGAAACGAGCGGAGAATTTGTTGCGCTTAGCGGAAGCGCGTATCAGGCTGATTGTCGAGAGTATGCCGATAGGCTTGATTATTATCGATAACAACGGGCGCATGGAGTTGAATAACCCGAGCGTAGAGCGCATGTTCGGACTGACCCAGGATAAACTGCAAGGCAAGTACATTGGCTCACTATTCGGCAAACCAGACACGGTGACAGAGGCAGAGTTTACAGCCGATTTAATTCAAAAAACCAGAAATCATGCCTATGAAATGACCGTGCCTTCAGTCTACAAAGAATCACTGCCAATCGAACTTTCAATGAACGAATTCGAAACACTGGAAGGGAAAAGATATCTTGTACTGGTTATGGATGTGACCGAGCGCCACGTAGTAGAACAATTGAAACAAGAGTTCATTTCCATGGTCAGTCACGAGCTGCGCAGTCCACTTAATTCGGTGCTCGGCTTTCTGGAGATGCTGCCCGAGGGAATCTATGGCGAGTTGAACGCGACCGGTCAGGAGAAGGTGACCGTGGCCGAACGCAACGTCAATCGCCTGATCAGACTGATCAACGATCTGCTGGAAATCGACAGAACCGAGGCAGGACGTTTGAGTATGGAGATAGAAGAAATCCCTATTAAGCCACTCATCGATCGTTCGGTCGATGCCGTAAAGGCGCTAGCCGACAAGGAGAATATCACAATAAGCGTATCCGACAGCGATGCCATTGTCACCGCTGACGGTGACAGAATTGTGCAAGTGATCGTCAACTTACTTTCCAACGCCATCAAATATTCACCCAGTGGGGGCACAATCGAAGTGAGCACAGTTACCCAGGAAGAGTGGCTCGAGGTGCGCGTCAAAGATCATGGCAAAGGAATTCCGGAACAGTACAAGGCATTGATCTTCGAGAAGTTCCAGCAAGTCAACTCGTCTGACTGGCGGCAAAAGGGCGGCACCGGTCTGGGATTAGCCATCTCAAAAGCAATTGTCGAGCAACTAAACGGTTCAATCGGCGTCGAAAGCGAAGAAGGCAAAGGCAGCACGTTCTGGTTCCGACTGCCCCTGAAGTAAGCACAACCTCGCAAATTTGAGCCTCTTAGGCTAAAATGACGTATCGTCTCAGATGCTCGTTCATGTTATTCAAAGCCAGGCAATCGCTAATTCTGGTCGGATGCTTATCAGGACTGCTCTTACAGGCAGCTTCTGCAGAAAGTGGCGACGTAGCGGCGATTGGACCACCCTCCGAGAGAATCGAGCCGGAAAAGAAATTCAGCGAGAACGTCGAACTGCCTGTTACTGACACGTGGACGAGGGAGTACAACTCCGGTTTAAAAGCGGTTCAGAATCGCATGTACGCAGAAGCAGAGCAAAAGCTTTTGGCTGCAGTAAAAGACGCTAAAAAGGGCTCATCAGGCTCAACCGGTGACCAGCGATTAATTCTCGCCCGCACAGCTCTGGCTGATGTCTACTGCGCGCTGGAAAAATACGACGAAGCCGAAAAGCTTTACAGCTGGGCATATCAGGCAGCTCGCAAAGGCGGGGAGGAAAGCGAAAGCTTTGGAAAGGCGGCTCACGGTCTGGCTCTGGTCAACTATATGCACGGCAATTATGAGAAAGCAGCGACAATCTGCAAGCAAGCAATTGTCGCCCGGCGCAAAGCGCTCGGCGCCACACACCACGATGTCGGTCAGAGTTATGTGCTCATGGCAGTCATTCTCGGAAAACAAAATTATCCCGATGAGGCTGAACCCTATCTCACCAGAGGGCTTCGCTTCCTGGAAAAGGCTCCCGGTCCCAGGCAGCTCGACTATGCCGACGCGCTCAGAACAGCAGCGCAGTACCGCCAGAGCCGTGGACAGAAGAAAGAAGCAGAACAATTGTTCGAAAAATCCTATGCCATTACAGATGGTGCAGTAGCGTTCGACCAGCCGGCCAGCTTGAAAGGGGCAGTACTCTACAAATGGGAGGCTGGCTCACCGCGAGCGCTGGAGATACCCGACTACGACTTTCCCCTGCGCTACATAAACATAAATGGCGTCAGAGTGGCGGCTACGATCATCGACTTATGGGAATTAATGGGTGTGCTTATTTCCATCACCAACACCAATGACGAGCGAGTCGTGCTCGGTCTCGACAAAGTCAACCTCGAGCAACTCAGTCTCAATCAAAATGACACCATGCGTCATCCTCTCACTTTCGTCGACCCGAACAGCATCGACAGAATTCGCAGAGAACGCGTGATGTGGGACTTAACCATGAACCGCCCCTGGCTCGCCAACATTCAAAAAACGAGAAGCGTCAGGGGTCTGGTGCCGCAGCAGGGACACGATCTTTTCAGGGGTCCGAACATTTTCGGCGTCTACGGCGACTGGGGAGCGATACCGCGCGTGATGCCAGGGCGACTGGAATCACAAGCATCGCCTGAACGAGTTCAGTATCAAATGGAAAGCAAGCTAGACAGCGGACTGGTCAATTCCAACACAGTCAAAATGACAGGGCTGGTGCCTGTTTCACTGGAACCGTTCGAGTCTAGAACCGGCGAACTCTTCTATATTCACCCACGTTGCGAAAGTGTTCTTCTCACTGTGCGAGTAGGAAACACGACAGTGCAGCTGCCTTTTCAACTAAGAAAACGTCGAATCAACTGAGTCTGGCAGAATGCGAAAGTATTTCTCTGTAGCCTTCCTTGTAGGTTGGATATTGCAACGTAATTGAAAGCTCTTTCAGCAATCGAGAAGAATCGACTTGCCGATTACCACGCAGAGTCGGCGTCACCTGGTCGATTGGAGCAAAATCAGGCAATTCAGCGCCCATTGCCTGGCAGAGCCAGGTGATCGTCTCCAGGTGAGTGGACGGCTGCAAATCGCCAACTACATAAGTAGACAGCTCGAGACTTTCTCTTGCAAAACACGCCTCGATAATGCGCGCCAGATCGTCGAGATGAATGCGCGATACATACCGCGAACCGTCACCAGGAATCTTGACTTGATTGATTCTCAAATGCATACCAGATTCTGCGGCATAAAGTCCGGGGCAACGAAGAATGATGGCGCCCTTGTTGCGCCACACCTCTTCAGCCTTAAGACGCCGCGCTGCCGACGGTTCGCTTGCATCGACAGGCGAACTTTCGTCGATCACACCAGACGTTTTTCCATATACGCCTGTGGAAGATATGTAGATAATTCTTCGAGCCTTAAGGCAACGTTCAGACCAGGACAGATCAGTTGCGCCATCGGGCGGAAACGAAACCAGAACGTTGGCATTCTCGAAAAGGCTTGCCGCAGGAGGTTTACTGTCAACGACGACTGGCTCAATGCCTGCCGATTCGAGCACAGAAACGCGCTCGACGGAACGAGTAGTACCATATATAGTGCAACGCCGGGAAAGCAGCCTTGCCAGATGCAGCGCCACATTGCCGACGCCTAGAAATACAAAAGACTCAGTCATTTACACACTCACGGAACAGCTTTAGAGTAGCCCAAAATCTGCTAGAATGCTGCAAAAATAATGAGAATATTGTGCTCAACGAAATAAATATCAACGGTACGAAGTACGGACCAGACAACGATGCTCTCACGTTGCTGGGGCTCTTGCGTCGCCATCTGGATCAGACTCTCTCAGACTCGATCTATTTGCAGCAAGATGAGTTATTCGCCCTTAAAGCCTGGCTTCTTGGGCATGCTGAGGCGATGAAACGAGGCAAGGCAATCTGGCTGGAAGAGTCTGACGACGGCAAATTATACAAACTGGTCGCTGCTGTCGGCAAAACCGAAGAGGGTCAAACCATTCTCTGGCACGAACCGCTGCCCTGGCCTTTCGCATTCATGAACCAGAGCTATCGCATGGAAGAATAACGCTGACACCATTTTTGGTGCCGCGGCGCTAAGGCTTCTCCCAACCAAGCTCTTCCACTGCATCATCAAAACTGGCTCTGCTGCGCTGGCAATAGTGCAGCGCAATCATCGCCTGTTCCATCTTAAGACGCTCTTGAGCCATCAACTCATTACATTTGAGGGCGGCTTCGAATGTATTAGTATCAAGCTTTCCTGCGGCTGCCAGAATTTTCGAGACTTCCCCGCCGTGTTTGAGCTTCACCGTCACTGCCGCCTGAAAGTCTTGCTCCTGCAGGAGTCCAGCTTTTTTGACCAGATCGATAGCTTTGACAGCCTCAGGAGGTTCACTGGTGCCGTGTTTGCCGGTTTTGCCAAAGTGCTCTCGAATAAAGCCCTGCACAGCATCGTCTTTAGTCATGGCGCCATTGCGAACCACTTCTTGCAAATTCAAGGCAGCTTTGAGAACAGCGATGCTGATCAAGCCGGCCTCGACTAAGATCTGTCCAAGCGGCGGAGCCACTGCCCGCGCATCGCGCATATCATCTCTGGGCGGGCTGGCAGAAAAAACATTAGGGTCAAGCGCACCGCCGCGATTGTGAGCACGCCGCACCGCTTCGGCTGCTTTTGCCGTTGTCAGAGCGCCAGTGCGCACCATCTCTTGCAATTGCAAGGCGGAATTAAGTGTCGAATCCGGTATCAGGCCGGCTTCAACCAGAAAGTTGCCCAGCAGTACGTTGGGGCGTTTCTTAATCAGGTCATTATCAATCGGCACGGGCGGGGGCAAATTACTCGGCGGCGACTGCTGGGGAAGCACACCGGGTTGCACGGGTACAGTCTGCGCAGGCTGCGGATAAGGTGGATACGGGTATGGTGCCGGGTAAGGCTGCTGAGTGCGCGGATCTATATAGACCGGCGGCACGTAGCCAGGCGGATAGGCAGGGTATCCGTAGCCCTGAGGCGGATAAGGGTAAGGCGGTGGAGCGTAGCCGGGAGGATAACCATAGCCGGGTGGGTACCCCTGAGGCGGATAGCCCGGGTAAGGCGCCTGAGGATAGGGTGCGGGTGCGCCCGGTTGCGGCGGTGTGGCAGGTGTGGGCTGCGGAGCCGGTGCAGCTTCCGGAGCAGCTGCGGGGGCAGCCGGAGTAGCTTCCGGCGCCGGCTGAGCCTGTGCAGCCGGGCGTGATGCTGGTGCCGACTCGGCTGGCTTTTTGGTCGCGTACTCAAATTCATCAGAAGGCTTGAAAAAGAACGGCTCCTCTTCTGCGCCCGGTCTTGGGGGCATAGGAAAACCGTCGTCAAAGTCCATACTCGGCTTCTTATGTTCGATAATGAACTCTTCACTGCCTATTTGAGTGTTCACGTCGGCAGGCAAAGACAGGCAAACAACGTCGTAAAGCAAGTCCAGGTCTTCAAAAGGCGAACTCCACATGACCCGCGAGTTATTGCCATCACCTTCATAGAGGGTCCAGATTGGCTCACCACCGCCGAATTCGACGCGCACTGTCATGCTGTAGTGAAATTCGGTTTTAAGCGACTTCCAGGGCAGCTCAACGGTACAGCCCTTTTGCTTTCGAGCTTCCGTCAAAAGCGCGCGCATACTGCTTATCTTCGGCAACCCGCGCACGGCGTCAAGACGGATGTGTTTTTTAGGTTTGTACATTTGCAATCACTTGAAAAGCTCGAAACTTCACTGCTAAATATCTACCCAGCCAACAATCATAATCGACCACATGGGATTATGCGAAAATCCCCGAAAAGCTCAGCCACGCATCTCCATCAAATTTCCAGACTCGTAACGACGCAGCCCGTAGTAAAAAACAAAGACCGCCACGGCCAGCACCGCCGCCGCACCTGCAACGGCAATCAGCGCATTTGACATCGACATCTGACGCAGGGCGATAATCGGGTAATAGCTGACAAAAACCGCGGGAATCAATGTATAAAGCAAAATCTTGACGGCGCCTTCAAAGAGCGTGGCCGGATAAGTACTGAACGTGATCATGGCGTAACGCCACTGCTCTGCCAGAGACTCTGAATTGCCAAGAAAAAAGGTCAAGCTGCCAGTGAAGATACTGAAGCCGATAAACAGAAATGCAATTGAAACAGTCAATGCAGAAAAGAGAATGAAGTGCGGCAGATCTGGTTTGACGAAAATCAGATAGACGACATAGCCGAAAATGGCGTCACCCCAGGCGGTGGCACTCATACGACCGAGCAAAATATGAGGCAGCAAGGCTCGAGGATAAAGCATCCAGACATCGAGCTGGCCTCTGGCGATGAGCACCGGCAAATGCAAGGCGTTCCCACAGATAGTATGCGCCAGCCCGAAACCGGATGCAGCTATGCACCACAATGTGACGACGTCGTTGATGTCCCAGCCTCGCAAAACTTTGAATCGACCGAAGAACAAAACCCAGAACCAAACCCAGATTATGTTGTTGACGAACATGGCTACAACTTGAGAGAAAAATGCACCGCGATACTCAAGCTGCGCATCGAGATTCAATCGCGTGTAGGCGACAGCCAGTTTCAGATAGTTCAAAAGGGCGCGCATTCAGCCTCCATTAGCAAAGACACGGCGAGAGGCAATACGAAACACGAGAGCCACGGCGCAGGCAAATACGAAACAAGCGATCACCTGACGCAGTAAAACATCCTGATAGAAACTCCAATCTGGTGCAACAAAAAGGCGAGCCGGTCCATAGACGATGGTAGAAAATGGCAAAAGCTTGAGAGTGGCTTGCCAGCTGTCGGGAAACAGTTCAAGCGGTATGAGCATGCCACCAAGTATCATGGTCAGACGGGAGTAGATCAAAACCAGTCCGTTCGTGTCTTCAAGCCAGAACGCAGCCAGACCAATGAGAAAATTGCCAAGGAAATCGACGATGAATGCCAGAGGCAACACCGTCAGAAAACAAAAGAATCCGAGCGGATTGATTGGCACGAAGCCGACAAAGATAATTGATATCAGCGCCCCCACGAACATATTGACGCAAAAGCGCACAGCCCGCTCACCTAAAGTATTGAAGAGACAGTAGAGAGGATAGGACAGCGGTCGAATAAAGTGAATTGAGATGGCGCCAGTGCGCACATCTTGATCGACACTTTGCGCTACGCGAGGTCCGGAAAGAATTATCGATTCAGTGACGGCAAGATACCAGAGCATCTGAGGCAGAGTAAGCCCGCCCAGGGTCTGAGAGCCAGTCTCACCGTAGGTTACTTGCCATAAGCGCAAAAAGATATAGAGAATTACGCCAAGGAAAAAAACACGGCTGCCTATTTCTGCTAAATAAGCGAGATTCGATTTTGCTGATGTGCGCGCAATCCACCAATATTTTGCCGGAGCTGCAAAACTGTCAGTCATTGTCTTCTTCACCAGTAGAAGCCTGGGGCGGCTGACTGTAGATATGGGCAATCACTTCTTCAAGGGGCGGATCTTCGATGGTGATATCAGCGACTGCACCAGCTTTGAGAATGTGTTCGATCACAGCCTCAATAGCAGTGACCTGCGTGTCCACTTCCAGTCGAACCGCATACTGACTGGATTTAACGATGGTAGCGCCGGGAAATTCCAATGAGCCTGGGTGGTCGTGATATTTGACCGACAGCACTTTAGCCCCCAAATACTGACGGCGCATCGAAGAAACCTTATCGTCGAGCACCACCCTGCCATGGTTGACGACAATGACGCGTCTGGCTACATATTCAATGTCTCCAGCATCATGGCTGGTTAGAAAGACGGTTATCCCCTCTTGCTTATTCCATTCACGGATCAAGTCTCGCAACTCCTGACGAGCCATCACATCTAAGCCAATAGTCGGTTCATCCAGGAACAAAACGCGCGGATGATGCAATAAACTGGCGGCGATTTCGGCGCGCATCCTCTGACCTAGAGACAATTTACGCACTTGAGTATCAAGGAAAGCGCCAATGCCGAATCGCTCTATCAACATGTCACGACGACTTTTAAAGTCGTTATAAGGCAACTCGTAAATCTTCCCCAAAAGCTCAAAAGTATCTCTGGGAGGCAGGTGATACCACAACTGCGAGCGCTGTCCGAAAACCGCGCCAATTTGCCTTACCAGCTTTTTGCGCTCAGTCCAGGGTACCAGTCCCAACACGCTGGCACTACCTGTGGTGGGTCGCAAAATACCGGTGAGAATTTTGATGGTAGTCGATTTACCGGCGCCATTTGGACCGATGAAAGCAACAGACTGCCCGGCAGGAATGGAAAGCGATATATCATCGACTGCTACAACTTCTGTTGTAGTGCGCTTCAGACCCTTGCCTGTATGCAAGTCAAAGGTCTTGCGCAAGTTTTCAATGATCACTGCTGCGTCTGACAAAACTAATAAAACTTCGTCGCTTGAATATTACTTTTCGGTTCCGCTTGGAACCGGAGATGTCTTTCCTGAAGATTTTACTTGAGATTGTGCCGGAGGTTGCGTGGGAGTCGTCTCATAGGTGCGCACGTAAAGATTGGTGCCATTTGGTGACAAATGTACCTTTCCAGCGCGCTGCTGCTCATTCATCTGCTCTCTTAGTGAATTCGCCGTATTTTTGATTTCGATGCTCTGCCTGGCTCCGTTCTCGATGTAGGAAGATTTCTGCGATTCGTATAATTTCTTCAAATTGTCGATGCTCTTGCTATCGTCCCCACTCAAACGGGGTTGAACAATACGCCCCCAACGGGTCGTATAGCGGTTGGCATCCAGCAAATCATTGGTTCTTTTGCGAACCAGTTCATCGCCGTGCCTGGCGGCCTCTTCACCAGCCAGGCGACTCTGCTCGCCGCGCAATATTGCCAGTTCCTCTGCTTGCTTTTCCAGAAGTGATTTCATTTTAGGCGCATCAGTCACCATATTTGGTTGCCCGGCTGGCAGCTGCGGTCCTCCGACAGAGATCGCAGGCGTTCCGCCGGCAACGCCAGGTAATGGGCCAACGCCAGACACTCCCTGACCGAGCGGACCGGGACCTGAACCGGCAAGAGGGTCGGTCCTCTTCTCCATCGGTCCACCTGAGTCGTATCCGTACAGCTCAAGTGCCTGTTTGGCAAATCGCCCGACCAATTTCTCTGGTTCAAGCGCATAGGCGATTCTAAATTCTCTTACGGCGGTTTCTTTTTGCTTCATATGCGCATAGCAACTGCCCAGATAGTAGTGCAAAGTGGCATTGTTGAATTCAGTGGAAAGAGCACCAGCAAAATGCCCGGAGGCTTCAGCATAGTTGCCGGCCGCGTACTCGGCCATACCATCTTTAATGAAGTCGGAGGCAAATGCTGATGGAGAGAAGGCTAGCAGCAGTACTGTTAGCAGTAAAAATTCAATTGATTTTCGGGGTCTCAATTTGAGCATAGACTGGTCACAAATTTAAGCCCAGGCGCTTCCTAAAGCCAGAAAGTTTTAGCACCGATTCCTCAACTCACGGTCTTTATTATGATATGCCCGTGTGCAGGTTTTGTAGACCGGATCAGCGAGATACAGATCACTCTTCTGCTAGCGCCTTTGACCTGCCCAAATCGGTTTTGGCAAGGTCAGGCTTTCCGAGTTTCTCATAGACCTTAGCGCGTTCGACAAACCACTGAGCGTTGGTAGGATCAGATGAAATCAGCATTGTATAGTCGCGCAGGGCCGAATTGTAGTCATTCAGTTCAAAAGCGATTCTGGCGCGCTTCGCTACTGCCTCCGTACTTCTTGAATCAATGCGACAAACCCAGTCGACATAAGTTTTGGCAGATTTGTAATCATGCACCTTCTCGCAATCTTCAATCAAAGAAAAAAGAGCCAGATGATCAGAACCGGAAAGACGACGAGCATGCTCGCAATCAGCCAGGTATGGCTTCCAGACTTCGATAGCCTTTTGAGTTTGCCCTGTCTTTTCATAAGCGAGCGCCAACAGTCGCATTGATTTTTTCCCAAAATCAGCAATCTTCTCCAGTTCGGCGCCTTTGATTGCGTCTGGAATGGCTTGAGCGTACAACTTCTTTTCAGAGAGAAGACGAGCCCGGCGAAAATGTGCATACTGGCTTCTGGGACTGAGCTTGATCGCATGATCGTAATCAGCTTTCGAAGCAGGAAATTTGCCGGCTTCATCTAAAAAATCGGCACGCATAATAAAAACTCGAGCCGAATTCGGATTTTTTGCCACCACTTTGTTGTAAAAAACTTCCGCTTTTTTAGACTCACCCGCACCAACATAACCAACTGCAGTCCACAGATCATAAGCATCAGGAGTCGGATCGATCTTTTTTGCCGTCTCGATTTCGGCCATCCCCTTGTCGAGTTCATCCATGTAACAGTAACAACAGCCAAGAAATGCATGAGCGAGCGCGTTTTTGGGATTCAAACGAATTGCCGTCTCCAGCTCGGTTTGTGCTGGAATATACTTCCTCGATACAAAAAGAGCATAGCCACGCCACATTGCCGCCGTGGACTTGTCGGGAGCTAGAGCTGCGGTCCGATTAAACAGCACTGAAGAATAGCAATCGGTAACCTCGCGAGTTTTAGCCTCAAGCAAAGAGGCTTCGTAGTTCTTATCGGAGATTTTCTGAACCAGCTTGAGGGTGGTGCCGTAAAGTGCCTGATCGTAGGCTTTGTTGGCCTCATCGAGGTTGACATTGGACGCATCTGCAGCTAATCCAAGCAGCGCCAGTGCTTGAGTGAAAAGAGTAATAAACAGCCAATTTTTCGTCATTCTGTGCCCGTCCCCCTGGTCATACGTTAACATAGCAGGGGATAAGACGCCCGCTCGTCATTCGGAAACTCGAAGTTGAATCTTACGTTGTCTCAAAAAGGACTGATGCTGGTGGCGGTGCCGCTTATCTTCGAACTGGCATTTGTGGCGACACTTTTCTTTCAGCTGCGTGGATTTGGCAGAGAACTAGCCGCAGAGCGCCTTGACCGCGACGTTTTGACGACCGTAAATTTAGAGCTGACGTGTTTGCTGCAAGCAGCAGGAGCGATGGCCATGTTTCAGGTGCATCGCGAAGACAGGTACAAACAGCAGTACCAGAGAGCTCTCGACGATCTGAAACATTATCGCGCCGAACTGGAAGATAAAATCAAGTTCGATCAAAGTGAAGATCTTAAGGTATTCGCTCAGGCCACTGATGCAGTAGTGGCAGCACTCGATGAGACTGATGACCTGGTCAATTCAGGTGATCGGATCGATCGCATGCGCAGCATGATCAAAGCGGACAAACTGCTGCGCCGCATGGACCGAGCCGGAAACATTGTCATTAAAAGATGTCTCGCTAACAACGAGTTGCAGCGCAAACGAGAGCAGAAAAGCCGGGATGCAATGGAATGGCTGATTCTGATAAGTGCGCTACTGAGTTCCATTCTCGCCTTAGTACTGGCACGCTATTTCAACCACGGCACTTCACGGCGCTTGAATGTGCTTCTCGATAACACCTACAAATTGGCTATGGAAAAACCCTTGCAGCCACCACTTCAAGGCAAAGATGAAATTGCCATCATAGATGGTGGCTTCCACAGAATGGCAGAATCGCTGATAGAGGCCCGTGTTAAGGAGCAAGCACTGACTCAAAATGCCCGCGACGTGATCTGCTCTCTCGATGAGCGCGGCAAATTCACCAAGATGAATCAAGCGGTGAAAGAAGTCTGGGGCTACGATGATGATGAATTGATGGGAAGAACAATAATTTCTCTCGTCGAGCCTGCCCAAGTAGAGCAAGCAAGAACCGCACTGGAAGACGCGATCTCGGGCAAATCAACAGCTCCTTTCGAGCTGCGCATGCGACGCAAAGATCAAACTACATGCGACATGTCCTGGTCAGCTCAATGGTCAAAATCTGACAGATCACTTTTCTGCGTTGCCCATGATATTTCCGAACGAAAGAAATTGGAACGCATGAAGCAGGAAGTAGTGGCAATGGTCAGTCACGATCTGCGCTCCCCCCTGACATCAATTCAAGCCATGTTCGATTTGCTGGAAGCAGGCGTTCTTGGTGAACTCAACGAAAAGGGCGAAGACAAAATTCGCCGTTCCAGCGCTTCCCTGAATCGGTTGATCTCCATGATCAACGATCTGCTGGACATGGAGAAACTGGAATCAGGAATGTTCGAACTGCAACTCTCGGACGTCCCATTTTCTACACTGGCTTCTCACGCGCGTGAGGCCATACAAACCTCGGCAGAACAGAAAAAAATCGATGTGCAAATCACTGACTCGAACACAAACATTTACTGTGACGGTGACAGAATCGTGCGTGTACTGATTAATTTTTTATCGAATGCAATCAAGTTTTCGCCCGAAAACTCCACAATTAAAATGCAAATTTCGCCGCTGGAAGATTCGACCAAAATCGAGGTAATCGACCAGGGCAAAGGCATTCCAGCTGATCAGCTGGAAACTGTTTTTGAAAGGTTCAAGCAAGTTGAACGTGCTGATGAGACAACAAAAGGTGGCTCGGGTCTGGGTCTGGCAATCTGCAAAGCGATAGTGGACGCCCACCACGGCAGCATTGGAGCATCAAGCCAGATCGGGCAAGGCAGCACGTTCTGGATCAGCTTGCCTAACAAAAAGTAGCCCTCAACGTCCGAGACCGCCTGCAACTTGAAAAGGTTGGCATTTGAGGTCATATATCGGACAATGCTTGATGTATTTGGGAGAAGACACAGTGACCAACGAAGCACCAGTAGCCAAAACAGCCCTGGACACAGGAAAGCACCCGATCCCCTCAGCATTTCGAATCTGGCTGTTTCCATTCACCAGAATCCATCGCATTCCAGTCTTCAAACGAGTCTGGTTATACCTTGCAGTCATGGCAATGTACGGTGCCGGCGTTGACTGGATAACCGACCACGAGTTGCGAGCCGCACAGGTCTTTAAGGAGATAGGAGCTGCCGCTTACACAAGCGTGATCCTTGGTCTACTCCTCGTTTTCCGTACCAATTCCGCCTATGAACGATGGTGGGAAGGTCGGAAACTTTGGGGACAACTCGTCAATGAATCACGCAATATGTGTCTTAAGGTGAAGATATTGGTCGGGGCAAGCAAAGCCGATCGAAATCGATTTGGCGAGCTTTTGATTTCGTTCGCCTACGGCTTGAAGCACCATCTTCGCGACAGCCGTCCGACAAAAAATGTGCATGGTGTGGATCTCGACCCGACAGCGAACATTCCTGTAGCAATGGCCGGCGAGCTCTACAAAATGATGATGAAGTGGCAGAACGAAGGGATCATAGACGGTTTCACACGCCTGCAGCTTGATGCCCACATCAAAACATTGATGGATATCACGGGCAGTTGCGAACGCATTAGAAGCGCACCACTAGCAGTATCTTATCGAGCCTTCCTGCGGCAGGGTATAGCTCTGCAACTCCTGGCTCTGCCATGGTTTGTTCCACCAGACGTGCCATATATTTTCAGCATGCCTATTCTACTTATTGGTTCCTACTTCTTGATCGGACTGGAGCTAATCGCAGAAGACATCGAAGATCCGTTCGGTGAAGATGGCGACGATCTTCCGCTCGACTACATCTGCGATAAGATTCAAGCCACCATAACCGAGATTTTGGAACTGCCGAAACAGCGCTTTACAGCGGCTTTCAAGGCGCCAAAACTGGACCCGCTCAAAGCCACAGAAAGCCCCAAGTGAAGCCACCGCAGGCAATGCCGTAGCAACATAGACGACCAGGAAAAACATCCACGTCAAAAGCCATCGCCGCAGGGCGATGGCTTTCAGATTTTCAAACCGGTTGTTACCAGCGTCTGCCGCCACCGAATGAGTAGCCGTAGCCGCCACCCATGCCGTAACCGCCCACACTGTTGTATGTACCGTCAGTCGGTGGTCTACCCCACGATGCAGCCCCCATTTCACTTTGCAGTTCATTGAATTGATTGATGCGCATCATTTTATTGAAGTCGTCATCACTCTGGGCTGCAATCTGGCTTTCGCGCATGCCTTGAATTGCACTGTTCATATTACTGACGTTTGCATTTTCAGACTCGCGCAAATTAGCAATGGCTTGATTGAGCTGCTTGATTCGCGCCTGTTCAGTCGCACGAGTTTTATCGTCTGCTTGCAGCCAATTTTCGAGAGCATGCAAATCGCCAGTGCGATTGGCATAGCTGCGAGAAGGAGACCCCCCCGCCGCTTTCAGCTTAATCAGCTCGGCAATCCTTTTCTCCGCATACAAGCGATATGGCTCGTTCTTAGCGTCGTTTGCCGCCGCAGCTGCAGCATACTGCTGCTCCTGATTCGTCAAACCATTGAGTTTGGCCTGGTTGTCCAACTCCATCTGTCTTTCATCTTGAAAAATCGCCTGATTGCTGCCCTGGCTGTACGCCGGCATGGCGCTGAGCCCCATAGTACAGACAGCTATGGTCAGTATTGTTTTAAATCGCATCCTTACATCTCCAACACAGGTCTCGGAATCCTGCCTACCAACAGTTAAAACATACCCAGGCGTTTTATGAGATAACCGAACCTCTCAGTAACGCTTGTTGAAGGCTGAAACGCCCAAATATGCCAGTTCCCGTTAGGTTACCATGCCCCGAGCATGCTAAGTTTGGCACTCAATTGGGGCTGACGCAAACACATATTAAGGTTTGGACAAGTAGTCGTATCGACAAAAGGAAGAGAAATCGATGAAAGGCATTGTTATTGAAAGAAACGGCGGTCCAGACGTTATGGAATTGACCGAGCTATCGCTGCAGAAACCCGGTCCTGGGCAGGCAAGAGTTAAGGTTATAGCCGCGGGTCTGAATTTCATCGACATTTATCAACGTCGCGGCGATTATCCAGTCAAGCTGCCCTACACTCCAGGTCTGGAAGGCGCGGGCATAGTCGAAGAAGTGGCAGCCGACGTTACCGCAGTCAAGCCGGGCGACCGGGTAGCCTACACATCACAGCCGGGAGCCTACGCCGAAGCAAGCCTGGTCAAGGCCGACAGCCTGATTCCTTTGCCGGAAAGTTTCTCTTTCGAGCAAGGAGCAGCTTTCCCCTTGCAAGGAATGACCGCCCACTATCTGATCAATGAATATCGCCGCATCAAGCCGGGCAATGACGTTCTCATTCACGCCGCTGCCGGCGGCATGGGTCTTTTACTGGTGCAGTGGGCCAAACATCTGGGCGCTCGAGTTTTCGGAACCGTCTCCAGTGAAGAAAAGGCACAGGCAGCAAAAGAAGCTGGCGCCGACGAAATCATTTTCTACAACAAAGAAAACTTCGCCGAGGCGACTAAACGACTGACAAATGAGAAAGGTGTTGAACTGATTATCGACGGTGTCGGCAAAAGCACCTTTGCCAAAAATCTAGAGGCTGCGGCCAGACGTGGCACAGTAGTTATTTTCGGCTCAGCCAGCGGACCAGCTGAACCAATCGCACCCAACAGCTTGCAAGCCAAATCGCTCACCGTAGCTGGTGGCTCACTGTTCAACTATCTGCTCGACAGAGAAGAACTTCTCTATCGTGCTAATGACGTGCTCAAAGGTATTCAAGAAGGTTGGCTGAAATTACGCATCGACAACGTATTGCCGCTTGCACAGGCGCAAGACGCACACACTCTGCTCGAGAATCGAAAGTCAATCGGCAAAATCATTCTTCGGTCTGATAACTAAATATGGTGGCATGAAGAAATGATTGATTTCGGAAACCTCCCCTAATTATTTTCGTCGACCAGTATTAGGAACTACAGGGTTCCGAAAATAACTAGAATGGAAGTGGATATGAAAGCTCTCAAGAAAAAGGTAAGACATCTGACAATCGTCGAAACCAACGACAAAGCATGGAGCAATCTCGATATAGAAGACTTCGAAGACCTTTTCGAGCTAGCCGACGATGCCTACATGGCAACTCTGGATACTCATCTAGCCGAACTGGAATACACGCATTCAGAACATTCTGAAAGGTAGATAACTGGAAAGGAAAGGACTGACGAAAACCAACGCAAGGTCTGCGCACAGTATATCGAATACAAACAGAAGGAGCGCCCCGTGAGGCGCTCCTTTGTGTGTTAGCGTCGCTAGATGACAAAACCGTCGGTGCTTTGAGGCACCAAAAAGGGTTCTACACTGCGGTGTATTTGCGATTTCTGCTCTTTAAACAGCGGGCATCGGAACGGCATATGACGTCCATTTTTCGCTGTGCAATCATCTCGTTAACGGTGTTCTTTAAATAAGCGATGGCATTCGCGATCGCACGAGCAATCGAGAACTGCATCTTAGTTTGTGCATGTGCTTTTCTGCGCAAACTGCGAATATCAGAAACAGTCATTCGCTTGACTGGATTCAAGTCTTCAAGAGAGCCGAGCTCTGATGATGACGTTAGTCGAATAACATTCACGTTTACAACCTCAACACCTAAGACCAGCTTAATACTAAGTCTACTCGGCGCCAAACTCAAGCTAATTTTTTCTTGGCAACACATATACGAATCAGCAGAAGTGATAGCAAAAGCTAGTAAAATACAGATGCTTAGTAGCCTCTAAAAGATATCGAATGCCGCAACTGACCCGAAATGAATTAATCCAGCGTTCTCGCAGGGTGGTTGTCAAGCTCGGAACAGCGGTTCTGATGCGGGACGAGGGCGGTATTGCGTTAAGCCGTTTTTATGCATTTGTTGAAGGACTGGCGGCACTAAAAAAGAGCGGCCGCGAAGTTTTACTGGTCACTTCAGGGGCAGTAGGACTGGGAGCGCAAAAACTCGGCTTCAGCAGCAAACCCAAACTGCTACCGCAAAAACAGGCCTGTGCGGCAGTCGGACAGGGCCGACTGATGGCTCTCTACAGCGACGCCTTCGATCGTCTGGGCATCACAGCCGCTCAAATTTTGCTCACAGAAGAAGACTTTTCCAATCGCCAGCGTTATCTGAACTTGAGAAGCACGATAGCGGAGCTGGTCTCCATGGGCGCGATTCCAGTTTTCAATGAAAACGACACGGTGTCGACAGCAGAAATAGAACCGCTGCGAAACTCGGCCGACTTCAAAGTCAACTTCGGAGACAACGATAAACTCTCAGCGCTGGTGGCAAGCAAAATCGACGCCGATTTGCTGGTCATTTTGACTGATGTAGAGGGCTTATACACAGCCGATCCGCGCTCTGACCAGGGCGCTGATCTGATTTCAGTCGTAGAGAATATAACGCCCGAAATCGAAGCGCTGGCATCAGGTGAAAAATCCAAAGTGGGCCGCGGTGGAATGAAAACAAAGCTAGCCGCAGCACGGGTTGCTACTCAATCGGGATGCGCCACCATCATCGCCGGCGGCAAAATTCCAAACGTTATTGAAAAGATATTTGCCGGCGAAGAGCTTGGCACTATCTTCCTCCCTCACGCCATGAGGAGCGGTAAAGAGAAGTGGATTGCATTTGCAACGACAGTCAAAGCAGCACTCGTGATCAACAAAGGTGCGCAAGAAGCTTTGCTGAAGAAAAAAGCTAGCTTGCTTCCAGCCGGAGTGACTGAAGTAAGAGGCGCCTTCGACAGAGGAGATGTTGTCAGCGTTCTGGACGAGTCTGGTTGCGAATTTGCTCGCGGCATTGTCAACTACTCAAGCGCTGAAGCAAAGAAAATCTCCGGCATGCACTCGGATCACATTGATGAAGTTATCGAAAGCAGAAACTATGATGCGTTGATAACCCGTGATAATATCGCTTTTCTGGAAGCCTAACAGGTGGCGCTATGACCGGCTCTGTCGAAAATCAGATGATGGGATCAACATCCTGCAAACAGGCTTCGGTCCTCGAACTGGCGCAGCGAGCAAAAACTGCCGCAAACACATTGGCTGGAATCACAGCCAGTCAACGCAATCTGGCTCTCAATTCTATTGCCGAGTCCATCGGCGCAAATGTAAAGGACATTCTGGAAGCCAACAAAGCAGATCTGAAAGCGGCAGAGATTCTTCTTGCCGAAGGCAAGATTTCTCAAACACTCGTTGATCGTTTGAAGCTCGACGAAAACAAGCTTTCTTCAGTGCTCAAGGGCATTCAGCAGCTCTCGAAAATGGCTGATCCCCTGGGAAAAATAGATCTCGATCGCGAACTTGATACAAATCTGGAACTGCAACGTGTGACGTGCCCGATCGGTCTGATTGCAGTTATCTTTGAAGCTCGCCCAGACGCGCTGCCGCAAATTGCCTCACTCTGCCTCAAGAGCGGCAACGCGATCATTTTAAAAGGTGGTGCCGAGGCGGAGCACTCCAACCGAGCTCTCTTCGCATGCCTGAAGAAAGCCGCTGTCACTGCCGGCTTGCCGGGTGACAGCCTGGTTCTTTTAGAAACGAGATCTGATGTGAATGAGTTGCTCAAAGCTGATCGTTTCGTCGACCTGGTCATCCCCAGAGGTTCCAACGCGCTGGTTCGTTTTATTCAGGACAATACTCGCATTCCGGTTCTCGGGCACGCGGAAGGAGTATGCCATATCTACGTTGACGACTCGGCCGACACCGAAAAGGCGGTCTCGATAATACGCGATGCGAAAGTACAATACCCTTCAGCATGCAATGCGGTTGAGACAATTTTGATTCACCAGAACATAGCACCACAAGTGATGCCGGTCCTGGCCAGGGCTCTGACTGAGCAGAAAGTCAGTATGCGCTGCGACCCGCTTTCACTGAAACTGGCAGGAGCTGAAACACTCACATCCCCGGCCAGAAAAGAAGACTGGGGCACCGAATACGGTGAGCTTATCCTCGCCGTCAAAGTTGTAAAAGACATAGACGAAGCTATCGAACACATCAATCGATACGGCTCGGGTCACACCGAAACGATGATCGGGTCAGATCAAAAAAGATTCGACAAGTTCTTCGCCCAGGTCAATTCTGCTGGAGTTTACTACAACGCCTCCACACGTTTCGCAGACGGCTATAGATACGGATTTGGAGCAGAGGTGGGAATAAGCACTGCTAAACAGCACCCACGCGGTCCGGTTGGCATAGAAGGTCTGGTTACTTACAAGTACAAACTGGTTGGCGATGGACACATTGTCGCTGACTACGTTGGCAGTAACGCTAAGCAATTTACACACACAGATTTGAACGAACAACAGAAACAGGAAAAGAAGTAATGCTGAAGGGTAAGAAACTTGGTGTCGTCGGCGTCGGGAAACTGGGCGAAGCTCTGATTTCAGGACTGCTCAAACAAAGCGATTTAGACGTTTGTGATATCACAGGCAGTGTGCATCACGAAGCCTCGATCGAGCGGGTAAAAGATCGACTGGGCATCGAAACGACGCTGGACAATAGGGCGCTGGCTAAAGGCAAAGACATTATTCTGATTGCCGTTAAACCACAGAATATGGATAAGGTTTTGCGAGAAATAGGCGAGCACCTGACCTCTGACCAACTGCTGATTTCGGTCGCCGCCTCGGTCACTACATCCTTCGTCGAAGAACGTTTGCCCAAGCCGATTCCGGTTGTTCGCGCCATGCCCAACACACCCAGTATCATGAACGCAGGTATGACCGGGCTTTGCGTTGGACGTCATGCGAAACCGGAGCACAAGGAAATATCCGAAGCAATTTTCGACTGCGTCGGTAAAACCGTTTTCGTAGACGAGAATCTTATGGATGGTGTGACAGCCCTGTCAGCAAGCGGACCGGCATACCTTTACGTTGTCATTGAATCGCTGGCTGAGGCAGGCGTTAAGATGGGTCTTTCCAGGGAAGTGTCGACATTGCTTGCAGCCCAAACCATGTACGGGGCATCACGAATGGTGCTGGAGTCGAAAGCACATCCAGCTCTCCTCAAAGACATGGTGACAACACCAGCAGGCTGCACAATCGACGGGCTGATGGAACTGGAAGAAGGAAAACTGAGAGTCACCTTGATCAAAGCCGTCGTCAAAGCATCCGAGCGCGCTCGAGAACTGGTCAACTATCAAAATTCGGCTAAATAGCTACGAGTTAAGAAGGGAAGAGCAAAATCGGCGTCGTCATCGTCTTCGCTGTCTCTTTAGCCTGACGAGCCGCCGCAATCAAAACTTCCGGATCGTCGCAAGTCTGCGGCATCGTCGCCATCCCTATAGCGGCAAGCACACTCTCATTGCGACTGCTTGACGACAACGGTTCACTCGTTAAGGCAGTATGCAAGGTCTGAGCCCAAGACGAGACTGCAGCACTATCCAGACCCGGTACTATTGCAGCGAATTCACCGCCGCTCAGATGAGTGACGATATCGAACTCGGTTGCCACTGTATTGATACGCTCGATAATAGTCGGCAGAGCGACAGCCGGTAAAGCGACGTTCTCATAACCAATTCGCAAAGCGACCTCGAACACAACGACTGCAAACGGCGTCCTGGCGCGTTTATAGAGCGCCTGCTCTCTGAACAAGAAATAGACGAATGTCGCAAAAGAGTGCAAAGTGGTGTTCGGGTCGATCAAGCCCGAGCCGACCCTGTCGATCAGAGTCACATCCAGCTTGATTGGCGGAGGCAGTGGAACCCTTGGAGCGGTCGGCTCCGGAGCAACGACAGGAGCAGGTGCGCTAGCCTGTGGCTGCTGTGGATGCTGGTGGGCTGGTGCGGTCGGGGCTGCTTGAGAGGCGGCCGGGACCTCATCGACAACCGGAACCTGATCATTCGGCAGGGGAGCTGCCGGCTTCGGTGAGCTGGCAACGGGCTGAGCCGTGCCTGGATGCAACGCCGGCATATTGGTTTTGGATGCATTCGGATTGAAAACCGGAGGTTGAACCAGCCCATCGGCCCAGTTCTCACCAAAAGCTGGTGCTATCTGCGGTGGCGCCTGAAAGGCATTGATTGCCTGTTGTTGAGATTGAGCAAAGAAAGTGTTGGCAGCCGGCGCAGCTACGCTCTCAGGTGAAGCGACGGCGCCCGGAGCAAGTGGATTGTCTATGTCAGAGCCGCCGCCGATGTTGACCTGCAAAGACATGGGCTGAGACGGTATTACCGTCTCGGTTTCACCATCTTGCGGAACATATTGAGTATCGATCTTAATTTTGTTCTGCACCATCAACACATCTTCAGAGTTGCGATTCCACAACCTGGCTGCGTTTGGTCCATCGCCTCTCAACAAGGTCCAGGCTGGGGGATTTTTGTTGCCGACCGACAAAACGAGCTTCACAACAAACATTTGATGGTTGCTCGGATGTTCAAAAGGTAACTCAATCGTCTTGCCGATCCGTTTTTGCCCTTCAGCGATTGCGTAACGCAAGTCATCAGTTGTCGGCACCGAATTCATTTTCGGCAACCGAAAAACTTGTGAAGTGCTCAAGGAATCGTATAAAGGCATGCGTTTTTAACCCTCACCGCAGAACCGCGCTCAGTCAATATACCCATATTAACGTACCACTCTTACGCGCCCTTACATCAATCCAGGACTAACATTTCAAGATTTTCCCGACTCGATTTCCTTGATGCGTGTCTCCAGTTTGGCTGCTTCCTCGTTTTTGCCGAGTTTGCGCAATTCCTGAGCGTACATCTTCATAGTTCTGGCCACTTCAGGATTATCCGGTCCAAGCGCCACTTCTTTGATCTCAAGAGCCTGCTTGAAAAGAGGCGCGGACTCAGCTGTTTTTCCCTCAGCATCTTTAAGAACGGCGAGACAGGAAAGTATTTCCCCTGTGCGCAGATTTCGATATCCCAGAGACTGCTGCCTGATCTTCAAGGCTTGATTGAAAAGCTGCTCAGACTGATCGAACTGATTCTGCAAGAAGGCAATACTACCCAGCCCAACCAGACTATCGGCAACCATCGGGTGGTCAGCACCAAGTGTCTTTACAAGAATCGCCTGTGCATCTTTGTACAAAGAGCGAGCACGATTCAAATCGCCTTTGATCTGGTAATCCATAGCGAGACTATTTTCAGCATCAGCAACTTCAGAACTACCGCTTCCTAACTGCTCCTTCCGAATCGACAGAGCCGTCTGCAACAACTTCAGGGCCTGGTCGATTCGCCCTGTCTTGTTGTACAGGGCAGCCATCGCTTTCAAACTGTCGGCATATTCAAGTGAATCGACGCCCGCACTCGCTTTCCGAATCGCCATCGCTTTGTTCAGCAAGGGCTCAGCCTGGGCAATTTTGTCTTCCGCGAAATAGACCATAGCCAGATCGTTCATGCTGTCGGCGACAGGCAGTCCAGTTTTACCGAAAATTTCTTGACGAATAGCCAGTGCCTTCTTCAAAGACCGCTCTGCCTCAGGATAAAAATCTTCCTTAAAGTAGACATTGCCCAGATTATTCAAACTCGTGGCATAGCGAGGATCTTCGCTGTCGAATTCTTCTGCGGCTGTGCAGGCTTCTTTGAAAAATCTGCGAGCTGCCGGGTAGTGAGCACGATCGAACTCCTCCTCACCTTTGTCATTCAACTCTTTCCAGTCGGCGGTCTTTGCTGGTGCTGAACTGGTATGCTCGCGAGAATAGAAGAAGTACGCCATGGAAAGCCCTGCCACTACAAGCGATACCAGGGCAATCAGCGTTTGTAGTGGAAATCTCGTTTCCTTTGATTCTTTGTTTACAGAAATGGTGCGCAAAGGTCCAGACGATATCTCACCCACCTTCATAGCGGGAATGCAGGTTTGAGTAGCGTTCTTAGCCGGGCGCAGAGTGTTTCTGAACAGCTCGAGATCTGTCCAGAGCTCTAGAATCGATTGATAACGCTCGTCGGGGTCCGGGCGCAAGCATTTTAAGACGATATTCTCGATTTGCTCGGGAATGGAAATAAGCTGGGGATCGACACTGGCAAAAGAACGGGGCTGCTCACTGATGTGCTTTTGAATAGTTTCTAAAATGTCATTGCCCAGCAACGGCGGTTTGCCGGTCAGGGTCTCGTACATGACACAGCCGAGAGAATAAATATCAGAACGAGCATCCAGCCGTTTGCCCGTGCACTGCTCCGGACTCATATAGGCAGGGTCGCCGAGAAGCTGCCCGGGTTTAGTCAACTGCCCCGCCTCGGTTGAGGCAATACCCAGATGTTTAGCAATGCCGAAATCAACCAATTTAACAACATCGTCTTGCTGCTCTTCGTCAACGAGCATAAAATTACTCGGCTTCAAATCGCGATGAATCAGCTCTCGTTTATGGGCGTAATTGAGGGCATCGCAGGCCTGGCAAAATATCCAGGTAGAACGAATCAGATCAAGTCGTTTCTCATTCTTGATCTCATCCCTGAGGTTGCTGCCTTCCAAGAAATCCATCACCAGATATGGTTGCCCTTTAGATGACACTCCAAAATCAAAGACGGTGACGATATTGTGGTGATTCAAGCTGCTTACAAGCTTTGCTTCCAGCTGAAATCGCTTCAGTGTCGGAACATCAGAAGCAGTCAAAACTTTCAGAGCCACCAGGCGGTCCATCAAAGTATGTTTGGCTTTATAAAGGCAGCTGGCACCGCCGCGTCCCAGCCTGTCCATGATTTGATAACGGTCTGCGAACAACGTCCCTATCAAAGGGTCAGAGCCTTTTGGCGCAGGTTTCTGGTTATGTTCCGACTCGGACGTCACTATCACCACCGCCGCCCAGGCACTTGCTACGCCGGAATGCCACTCGCCATAATAATCTCGCAATTTTTTGGAAATGCATCTTTCAGTTCGCGAATTGTCGACTCAGCAACATCAGTGCCGGTCAGCGAGACCTTCGTCAATCCCTGCAATTTCTTCAAAGTTTCAAGCGACGCATCAGTGACTTTTGTATTATCGAGCCAGATCTTTTTCAACGAATGGATCTGGGAAAGTTTCTCTACACCTTCGTCGCTGATTGACGTGTGCGACAGATCGATTTCGTAAAGCTTGCTGAAGTGCAACAAGTACTGCAGATCGTCGTCTTCTACTGCACTTTCGCTGCAGTCAATTGATTGCAGTGCGTGCGGATCCAGTTCTTTCAAGGAAGAAAGATGCAGTGGTTTTTCTTTGCGCACTTCCAACTGCACATTGCTGCCCTTCGGAATCTTCACCACACCGCGGGCTTCACCAATACCTTCCCAGTAGTCAGGATCATCCTGAGATTCGACAAGCACTTCGCCAAGCGAGGTATCGGGAAACTTGATTGATTTCGTTGCCACATTAGGTGATGACTTCGCATCCTGTTGAGCAGAAGACTTTTGCGCCGCATTCGTTACTGCCGATTGAGAGGCTTGCTGGTTCGACTCGTTTTTGGTAAGCGTGGCATCATTCGACCTGACTGCAGGTGCCTTCTGAGCAGAAATAACAAGCCCGAAAGTGACGACAGCAGCCATTACCCATTCAACCGACAAGCGCATGTAATCAAGCTTGACCTGCCCCGGTGGAGGTGCATAGAGAAAACCAAATGAAGTGGGAGTTTCAGTGATGAACTTCCAGGGCGGATAGAGCCCCATGGCAACGATGACCAGGATGCCCAGCCAGAGACAAAGTTTTTGATTTTCGTTCAAGTGATTCATTTGTTAATTTCGTACTCTGAAGATTATTATCCAACACGACGCAGCTGTTTTCTAAACAGCGCCCTTGTATGCTTAGAGTACCTCGGTAGACCAATCATTGGAACCTTTGGAGGAACTCAATATGTGGGAACGATACAACTTGTCAGGGCAACAATCTATGTCTGCGGGGCGCGCCGCCGACGCTGAACAAGCATTCCGATTGGCTTTACAAGAAGCAGAGAAGCTGGGTTCGTGGGACCCGAAAGTTGCAGTCAGTTGCGTAAACCTGGCTAACTGCTTAAGGGCTCAAGGCCGCTTCGCAGAAGCAGAGGAACTTTACAAGAAGGCAATTACTGTCAAGGACAAAGCATTCGGGCCTTTGCATAAAGAATTGATCCCGGTGCTTGAGAACTACTCTAAAATGCTGCGTGCAGCCGGGCGAGCAGCTGAAGCCGACAAAATGGACAAACAAGCAAAAGCAATTTTTGTCAGACCATAAAACGGATGTAAGCACGTGAAAAAAGTAGCTGAAAATATCAACAAAAATAATGGCTCTTCAAGACTCGACCAGTCTGCCTTGAAATACTTGAGCGGTTTTGCCAACCACTTCGAAAGTGAAGCAGAGCCAGGAACTTTGCCAGTCGGGCAGAACTCTCCGCAGCGCTGTGCTCGTGGACTTTATGCCGAACAATTGAGCGGAGCGGCATTTACAGCCAGTCGAGCCGAGAATCTGCGCAGCTGGTTATATCGCATCCGTCCTTCCGTGCTGCACTCTAAGTTCAAGAGTTATAAGCAAGGATTATGGCGCGGCAAACCATTTTCAGACGCTTTCACCACACCAGAGCAGCTGCGCTGGGACCCAATGCCCACGCCTGACAAACCGACAGACTTCGTAGACGGCGTGGCCACGATAGCAGGCAACGGTGACGCTGCCAGCTGGCGCGGCTGTGCAACCCATATCTACTCGATTAACCGCTCCATGACCGACCGTTTTTTTTACGATGCTGATGGAGAGCTGCTTTTCGTTCCGGAGCGTGGCGCGCTGCGTATGCGCACCGAATTTGGTGACCTTGACGTAAAACCGGGAGAAATTGCCGTCATTCCACGCGGCGTCAAATTTCAAGTGCAGCTTCATGAAGATACCGCCCGTGGTTACATCTGCGAAAACTACGGACCACCTTTGCGCTTGCCTCCTCTCGGCGTAATCGGTGCCAACGGATTGGCCAACCCGAGAGACTTTCAATCACCGGTAGCGAAATATGAACAGATCGAAAAAGCGCACGAACTAATAGCCAAGTTCAACGGCAAATTGTGGGGCACCGAGCTGCGCCATTCGCCACTAGATGTGGTGGCATGGCACGGCAACTACGCTCCTTACAGATACGATTTGAATCACTTCCAGGCCGTTAACACGGTTACTTTCGACCATTCCGATCCGTCGATTTTTACAGTCTTGACTTCACCGTCTGAAGTGCCTGGGTTCGCCAACGTCGACTTTGTCATCTTCCCTCCACG
The DNA here is from genome assembly GCA_003963305.1 of Candidatus Melainabacteria bacterium. Taxonomy (NCBI): domain Bacteria; kingdom Bacillati; phylum Candidatus Melainabacteria; species Candidatus Melainabacteria bacterium. The sequence goes on from RXJR01000015.1 coordinate 137,118, forward strand.
CTGGATGGTTGCAGAACACACCTTCAGACCGCCCTACTACCATCGCAACATGATGAGCGAATACATGGGCTTGATTCTCGGCGTCTACGATGCCAAAGAAGAAGGTTTCGTACCGGGTGGAGGCAGCCTGCATAATTGCATGACCGCTCACGGTCCTGACACCGACACTTTCGAGAAAGCAAGTGCAGTTGAGCTGACCCCTAAATATCAAGGTGACACTCTCGCTTTCATGTTCGAGAGCTCCTTAATTTTTCACCCCACCGAATTTGCAGTCAAATCGGAAATTTTGCAACCAGATTACCTGGATTGTTGGGCTGGCCTGAAAGCCAAGTTTTCTCCAGAGTAATCGACGTTAGCTAATATCCTACCCGGGGAATAGACGGATAGGCGGGGCAATCGTGAGCACTCAGCCACAGGCAACCTGCCGCCAAACCTGGTATTGTTCCGACTACTTGAACCAGATAGAAAGACAAACAGGCGAGAGTCTTAACTCGAGAATTTGACCGACTAGAATCCCTACTTTTCCGACAAACTGAATGTATAAACCTAAAAAAGAAGAGAATAATAATCCCGTCGTCACCAACCGCCAGAGACTGCCTGTAACGGCAGCGATGCCGGGACTGAAAGCCATTCAGGCACAATTCGATGCCGCCGTACACAGGCGCGGACTTATTGTCGAACAGCCATGGACGACCAGCGTTCCAAAACAACAGTTTGTTCTCATGGTGCAGTGGGATGCCAGCGCCGAATTTCCGCTCTGGACACTCTATGAAGAAAACGCCAATGAATCGAAGATGCACTGGAGTCAGACATTTCCGCCCAGTGACGTGCAACTGATGTACGACGTTCTATCGATGTCGGTTGAGTCACAAGCTGGTCAGGGCAGCTTCAAGATACCCGACGAGCTGAAGCCAAAAGACGATTTTGATTTAGCCAGGCCCGAACCGATAGAGGCCAAACCCGCGGTGGCACCACCGCCGCCACCGCCCCCTCCTCCACCGCCTCCGGCACCTGTAGCAGCTCCTGTTCAGCCGCCACCTCAGCCATATCCGGCTCCGGGAGGCTATCCGCAACCGCCACAGGGCTATCCTCAACCGCCTCAAGGATATCCTCAGGCAGCTCCAGGATATCCATCGCCGCAGGGTTACCCGCCAGGATATCCGCAGCCCGGTTATCCTCAACAAATGCCAGGCTATCCACCAGCCGGATATCCGCAATATCCACCCCAACAAGGCTACCCGGCGCAGGCTCCCGCACAGGCCCCGGCTCCGCAGCCGAGCCCACGGCAAGACTCGATCTGGCAATCGGGTTATGCACCGACCTCACAACCGTCCCAGAGCGGCGCCTCGAAAAGTGCAGGCGACGACTTGAGACCGATCGACTACAACATGATGGACAAACGAGCCAACGTCTTACTTGGCACGTTGCTTGTCGAAGCAGGTTTAGTCACTACACCTACATTAAACGCAGCTCTGAAAATTCAAGAGCTTGTACGCGATGAAAAGATGGACCAGGAACAAGCTTTTGATGCACTGAAACGCCTGCACTCAATGGGTGGGGCCATCGATAACTACCTGAGCCCAACTGATTTCAAGTCAGGGAAAGTGAACAAACCGAGGCCGCCTCAAACCAGCGGTGGTGGCAGTGCGCCATCATCTGCAGGTCAGCCGCCACGATCAGGAGCAGTCGACCCGGAAAAACAGCGAGAGATGATGGCATCTTTCGACCTCTTACAAAAAGCCGGATTACTCAACGAAGCTGACCTGAAATCGGCGCAAGCAGTGCGTTCGAAACATGGCGGCGATATGGTGCAGATTCTCAAATCAGCCGGAAAATTGGAAATGAAGACATACGAAGCGGCTGTGACTTGCATTCGTCTGATACACGTCGGCAAAATGAAAGTCGAACAATGCATTATCGCTTTGAACTACTGCAGCCGCAGCAGAGTGGGATTCGATGAAGCAATGGAAGAACTAAACTGGCCAAATCCGAAAAAGTCCTGAAGTTCAACTGACGCCCAATTTGAAGAGTGCCGGGTCATGACAGATAGTTTGCAAGTCGACAACCCGTACAAGCACAGCCAGTTGGCGCAGCAATTTGAATCGGTTTCAGATCTTAGACGCGCCGAAATCGAATTCAAAGCAGCCATACAAGCTGCAGACGCGCTGCCATTGGCAGAGTACAAACAACACTTTCAAAGCAATCTTGCCCAGGAGCACATAGTCAAACAAGCAGCCGAGAACTTTGACTCAGCGCCGCCCCGGATAGGCAGCCTGGAACAGATCGCACAAGCCTATCACGAACTGATCGCTCTGCCATTTCTGACCCGCTTGCAATTAGCAGGCTTTTACGCACGGCATGAAGCCCTGCCGGAAGCGAAAGAAGCTTGTGATGAAGCTTTCCGGGTCGGTCTGGATGCACTCGTGGATGACGATAAATCCATTCAGGCGATGTACAAAAGAGCGGAAGAATTGCAACGCCATCTTATAGAGATCCTCGGACCCGAAGACGTCGAAAAAATATTCCTCAAAAATTTCGACAAATTAGACGTAAACAAAGATGGTTTCGTGGACGAAGCAGAATTGAGGCGAGCCCAGCTAGACATAACAATTAGCGCAGAGACTCAGCAAGTAGTTCGCTATTTACTGCACAACTATCTGGCTGTCGAAAAAGCAAGCAACGATGAGTTTGGTCTGGAAATCAGAGGCATCACAAAAGCCGACGTGCATAAATACGAAGGCAATGCATCGGCGCGCTGGAAACGCGTCAAGAAGAAAAAGTAACTATCAGCCATCAAACTCCTCTACACGCCATTGGGCACCAGTTTTGGTTTTCAGTATCGTATGCCGTTGCCCGGGAATGAGCCGCGGATGCCGCGCTTTCAATTCTTCATAGGCACTATGCATGGTGCTGCATATCCATGATTCAGATTGGCGGTCGGAGCCGACGCACACCATCGTCATCACAGCCAGGTCATTGTTGACCATCATTTCAACGTGCTCTGCGTGAATCTCATTTGGTTGATCCTCAACGACAGAAGCGCAAATGTTTTGAACTTTCATCTAATTCCTCAACTGTAAAACCCAGACTATTTACTGCACACTCTCACTCTAGCCAGTAATTTTGGCAATTTGCTGGCAGCGCCTCGGCCTGGTCAAATCAGATCGATTATCTGACGGAGCAAGTGCAAATATCGGTCAGCCCGTGCCTGAACCATAACTAGGCTTGTTCTTGGGTATACTGTTTGGAAAGGACGAGGCACACAGGCTTCTGATGGGCAAAAACATCCTACTTCTAGACGACGACAAGCAGTTTTGCAAACTGATGGCCTCGGTGCTAGAGGGGCGCGGGCACAAAGTCTTGCAAGCCGACAGCGGTGAAAAGGCCTGGGAAACTCTAAACAAAGAGAATCTCGACCTGGTTATCGTTTGCGGACCACTGCCAGACAAATCGGGCGTAGATTGGATAAGCGAGGTGCGTGCCAAGGGCAACGACATACGCTGTGTTTTTGTCGGGCAATCGCAGAAAGATGTGCAGATAAATAAATCCAAGCTTGAAAACGAGCTTGGCATCTCGCTTATCGTTCATAAGCCTGTGATTCCATTTGTCTTTGGCGCCCAGATAGAAGGTCAGTTCGCCGAGAGTGCCTCTGCTCAAGCGGGCAAACTGAAAGATTTCGAAACGATGTTTCTGGCGCTCGTAACAAAATATGCTCACCTGTTGCCGACAAAATTGAATGACCTGTCTGCAGCAATTCAAAAAGCGAAAGCAGATCCGAATAATAAAGATCTGGTTGGCGAAGTGCGCGCACAGGCTCACAAAATCAAAGGCACGGGAGGCTCGCTGGGTTTCAGAATGGTCGGGGAAGCAATGGCTTTCATCGAACAAGCAGCCGTGGCGATGCCAAGCAAATCTCACGAAGAACAACAGATTTCCTGGGCCGAAATCGACAGAAAGCTGATCGAAGCTCAGGCGGCAGGCGAAATGGAGGCACGCGAAGTTGCCTCGGTGGTAGCCGGTAAAGACGAAGGTTCAAGTGCCGAGCACGAACCAGCTATGGCGAGAATATTAGTCGTCGACAGCGATCAGGAATTTCTCAATCTGATCGAAGATCTCGGTCGCGAGAGGCTTGTGGAAATCGTTAAAGCACTGAACGTCACCGAAGCGCTAAACAAGGCGTGCCTGCTCCCTCTCGACGCGGCACTGGTAAATGTCGTGCAAGACTCAGCCGAAGAATCGTTCAAACTGGCGAGACAACTGCGAGAGCTGCCTGGTTACGAGAACCTTCCTCTGGCTTTCATTTCAGGCGATGCAATCGGCAAAGACCGCGTTGAAGCCGCTCATGCCGGTGCTTCTCTATATCTCGACAAACCACTGCAATCAGATTCGCTCGAGACCGCTGTTCAGCATCTCGTCGCCATCAGACAGGGCGGTCGGCCGCGCATCTTAATCACTGATGACGACGAATTTTTCGCCAACACAGTCGCCCTCACCTTGCGCAACGAAGGCATGATTGTGCGCACCTTGCTCGACCCGACAAAAATTCTCGACGTCATGCAAGATTTTCCACCCGACATGCTGCTTCTCGACGTAATGATGCCAGGCATCACAGGCTTCGAAGTCTGCCGTATGCTCAGACAGGTACCGCGCTGGCAAGACCTGCCAATCATCTTCCTGACTGGACAAACCGGTGTTGATGCTCGCGTCGAAGCCTTCAGATCTGGCGGAGACGACTATCTGCCAAAACCGGTAGTGAACGAGGAACTGCTTACCCGAGTCAAAGTAAGACTGGACCGCTCCAAACTTTTGAAAGAACGTTCAGACAAAGACACAATCACCGGTCTCTTGCTGAGACGGGCATTTTCAGAGCACCTCACCGGAATGATCGCGGAAGCCCAGCGAACAAATTCTGGTTTCTCAGTTTGCTTGCTTGACGTCGATCACTTCAAAAAAGTGAACGATACGTACGGTCATCTTGCCGGCGACAAAGTACTGGCCGGGCTCGGACAGCTGCTTTCCCGCAGATTCCGAGTCGACGATCTACGCGGGCGCTGGGGCGGCGAAGAATTCATTCTCGCCTTTAGAAGAGAAGCAAAAGAGACGATGCATGCAGCCGTGCTGCGCGTTTTAGACGAATTCAGCGACATGACTTTCGTCAGTGATGAAGGTAAAGAATTTCACGTCAGCTTCAGCGGTGGTCTGGCTACTTTCCCGGAAGACGGCGAATCAGTCTACGACCTGCTTCAGACAGCAGACAGAAGACTCTATGAAGCGAAACGAGCCGGCAGACGTCGAATCGTTTTAAACGATCCGGATCCAGCGGCTGTTCCGACTACGACTTGATCTCGCAACTACTGACTTTCAGAGAACTGAATTTAAGCCTATTTCGAACTACTGATTTTCAGCTTGCTGCTTCTTATAGTTCTCGTAAGCCTCTTGCTGCTGCACATATTGTTGTGCGATTTGCAAAAGGGATTGCGGGCTTTGCGAGCCGGTTGCGCCGCCGATTTCTACGGCGCGACGGTAAGCTGCCACTGCACCCTTATAGTTCTTGTTGCGCATCAATGCATTGCCCAGACCAATCTGGTAGTCAGCGTTGCGCGGCGCATTTTTAACAGCCAGTTGATACTGCCCGGCCGCACCATTTGCATTGCCGCCTCGCAGCAAGAAATTACCGTAGTCAAAGTGTAACTGCGCATCTGAAGGCTTCATGTTCAGCAGTGCTTGATACTCAGCGCCTGCTTCACTTTTGCGCTGCGACAAATAGATTTGCAGTAAGCATCTGTGAATATTTTCTCGCTTCTGAGCAGGCGTGTCAGCGATACTGGCTGTTGCTGAAACCGCCATGACCACAGCCGCTATGCCGAAAGAAAACACAGAGCGTGAAACCGTAGAAAACATCTCGGACCTCCAAATCATTTTAGCTGTTGGGATTGCGCATGTTGAATTTGTCGAGCAACTGATAGAGATTATTCAAATTGTCATCAGTTGCCGGCTGGCGTCCATACGAGCCCTGGAAGGTCTCGAACATGCCGCGCTTAGGCACAGCGAACTCAATAAACAAAATCCAGCTGCTTCCTTTTTCAGGCAATGTTTTTTCGCTAAACTTCCACCCGGCTGGTTTAGCGGTGTTGACCAGATCGTGGAAGTCATACTTGAGCGGCAGCGCTTTGTTTAGAGGCGGTCCTTTCAAGTTCTTGGTGATGTGATAGTGAGCCATCGGTGGGTGGTTCCAGCTGGCGTCTTTCTCTGTGTTTTTTTCAAGCCCTTCGAATTCAGCGATCACGATACATTCTGCCTTGACCGCATTTTCGAAACTGAGTGAATAAGTTTCGGGTGGACGCTCGGGCTCTTTAGGCTTCTCCGGCACCTTGGGCTCTTCCTTTGGTGGCGGTGGTGGCACGTACGGTGTTGAAGGAACGATGTCTATGTTCTTGATTTTAGGAACGAAAGCCACAGTGGGAGTATCGGCGTTGGCCAGAGCCTTTTTCAACCATGGCACCGCCTCATCATATTTGTTAAGGTGGAAAAGAGCCTGTCCATACTCATAAGACAGCGTGGGCTGTTTCTTAGGATCGAGCTCAAAAATCTTCTCAATCGCGAAGGCTACCTGGTCCCACTCGCCAGCCTTGATGGCCGAGTTGTAAAGCCCTTCATACAATTCAACAGATTTGGGGCTGAGACCGATTGCAGTTCTATATTCGTCGCGAGCCCGACCATAGTCGCCGGCATTGTAGTAGTCAGCGGCTTTGTTCGAATGTCGAATCAGTGTTACAGACTCTTCTGCCAGAGCCCCAGGAGGCACTGCAGAGACCATTGCAAGCAACATCGCCGAACCAGCCAGGAGGAATCCGTTGCGTCTCATGCCATTCATCCTTGAAATATTAGAATCTGGGACCTTTCTGAACATTCAAAACTCCTCTCGCCAACATTCGCTTGCTGCACGAACAACCAGCCAGTGCACCATCATAATCTCATTTCTACCACTTTGATGCTCGAACCCTAACCTTGAAGGTTTCTTTTTGTCTTGCAATTCTGGCTTTAGACCGGTTTTTCAGGGCTCTCAGGCAGACGAACGTTTTCAAGTACGGCGCAGGTTAAACCATCAGGTCGAGCTTCGGTCAATAGACCTGAATGCTTACCAGGACCCGCCGCCACCACCACCAAATCCGCCACCACTGTAGCCACCCGAGAAGCCGCTGCCTCCTGAGGAGGCGGAACTTCCACTGCTCGAGCTGCTTGTCTGCACTGGCATCGAAGCAAACGTGCTGCGCATGGTATTCATTCCATAGCCCAGGTCATCGACAAAGTCAGTGACGGAAAAAATGCTGTTCGGTCCATACCCCATGGGCTGATACCAGTCGGGAGGGGTCGTCAACAGCCCCTCGAAGGCAGTAGCCCACTGGTCGGCAGCACCGAGCACCATGGCGTAAGGCAAAAGTCGCCCGAAAATAGTCGGATCATCTTTGGCCAGCACTCTAATTCTTTCTTTTTCCGCCATACGCACAAAGCGTGCAAAACCGAGACACTCTCGCTTCGCCCTGGAACCAGCAGCGGAACGCGCCGGCATCGCTCTGGCAAAAAGAAAAATAATGCCGGCTGATGACAGTACCCCGATACCCCAAACAGCCGCATAGATCAGCAAATATACGCCGGCGAAGAGGAGGAGGACTGCCATGGCGTAATAGTTCGTGCGAACAAGATCGGGATTGGCCAGAAACAGTCCTTTGGTTGTCAGCGAGTCGTAAATAGATTTCTTTATGCCTGGCAAAAACGCATAAAATTTTGCTTGCAAATTGCTCAAGGTATTAGTTGCATTTGCATGTAAATCGTAATTGAACAAGCCCTGCAAGAACGATAGTTCGTGAGGTGAGAGGCTCTCACCAGCAGGTGGATCGAGCTTGACGAACAGGTAATCTTTCTTGGCGAAGAACAGCAACCCCGACCCCTTCTGCTGAACGATCTTCAAATGACCACGCACAGCCAGATCGACCAGTGTCGAAACTATGTCTTCCATGTCACAAGATTCATCAACAAGAGTGCCGACCTCCGCCGGTGACAGGTCTTTCGGAGGCGTCCACTCGACTGCGATGGGCAGATCACCATCTACATCTCGACCTGAATACCACCACAGCAACGACATCACGCTCAAAGTGCCAAGCGGCAAAACCCAGGCCGGCCAGCGCTCTTTGAGATATTGCAGGATCTCTTTCCACAAGGGCGGTGGCGTCACCGACCCGGCAGGCAGACCAACAACGATAGTCAAGCCTTCTCCAGCTTGCAGTGGTGCCGGGCTAGCGAAGCGAGCAACATCGCCGCTCACGGAACTAATTGCATTAGTTGTACTGCCAGGTGGTCCATAAAAGGAAGTAACGCGAATCTCTTCCGGTTTGACAGTCTTTGGCACGCGCACATTTGCACTGGCGTGAGCGATCGGATAAGGCCACTGATCCCCTGTGACATTCCAGTAGAACTCAGGCTGTTTGTCTTGATTGAAGAAATTAAGCGCCCGCTCTACTCTGTATTTGATTTGATAGAAGTGCACACCACTGACGGTGCGATCGGCGTCGCCGATCTTGATCATCACTTCATTACCCTGATGACTGAAAATATAATTCGCAGATAATCCGGAATCGCTTACCACACTCTCCACCTTTAAGGGCAAAGAATACGTTGAGCCGTGCCGCTGGTAGATGACGGGGATGTGTCGATATATTCCGTGGCGCTGATTATTTTCGAAATCGACTGTGATAGCTTCCGTGATCTCGACGGAAGAATCTTCCTCAATGACAATGTCGGAACTGAAGTCCTGCACCACATCGGCAAATGCGGGAGCCGACGAGCCTAGTACCACATACAGTGCTATTGAAAATACGAAAGGGAAGACTTTCATCTTGAATACCCGCTTTAATCTGCGGCGCTCAGGCAAAATTCGAACTCGACCTAGATAAGAATACACATATTGGATTCAAATCACCCGTCCCAATCCCGGCTTGGCAAAAAAATCCTCCGCTTTTGGAAAATTTTGCATCGAAAAGCCTCGAAATCGTTGGAATAATTGGACGCCAGTTTTATACTGAAACTATAGCCAAAGCTTTATACGAGGCATTAATGGAATTACCGCCGCGCGAAGTTCCTGAGGGACTTTCAGCTCAAGAATATTACAAACTTGGCGTCCAATATAAATCAATGGGTTGGACGGAACAGGCTCGCGACGCGCTCAATTTCGCACTTGAAGATACGTCAGACGCTGCGACCACCGCCTCAGCAAAGATTTTCTTGCGTACTAAGATTCCCCGCTATCCCGTGCCACTGCTGGCCGAGCAAAAGAATATCGAGGGATTCAACTTGATGGCAACCGGTGACGTTGACGCCGCTCGCAATACATTCGAGGAATTGATCGCCCAATTTCCGGATTTCGAGTGGCCATACGGTAATCTGGCCGTGCTATGCCTTCATGACGGGCAGATTCCAAAGGCCAAAGATTTACTGGAACAAGCTCTCGAAATAAATCCCGACTATGTCAATGGCTGGTTGCACATGGCGACCGCGAAAGGACTGGAGTTAGACCTGGACGGTGCTCGCAAGTGCGTCGAACGGGCACTGCAGTCTGATCCCACAGACACGGCAGCAAAAGCAATGCGCGATGCGCTCAATGAGCTTTAGTACGGGCGCGAGTCTGACAAACTGAAGGCGCATCACAAAATCGGGCGACTGATAAGTAGCATAATCCTCGCCTTATTACTCCTGGCAGCTGAACAGTCGCCTGTTTTTCGGCAATTTATATGTGTTTTCCTATGTTCTATATAGTCGGTTTTAGCTGCAAGCCTGAACAATTGGGTGCATGATATTGGTGCGGAGGGCTCTCCGCCTCATGTGACTGTTACTACGTCCGAAAAGCGAAAACAATTCGCGTCGCACTTCGCGGCAAAAATTGAGTTGCAGCCGTCAGATCAAACTGGCGACCGGTGCGCTCATGTCTATGCCAGGCCGCACTTGTGCCGGGCTTCAGTGTGCCAAAAAGGGTCAATCTTATGAATACTTTGGGAAGCAGCATGCTAATTGGCGACCTTTTAAGGGGCGCCAAACTTATTCAAATTCACGATCTTACTAACGCAGTACAGGTAGCGAGCAAAACAGGGTTGCCTGTAGGAAGAGTGCTCGTCATGCTCGGGCTGGTGACAAGCGAAACCGTTCATGCGGCGCTACAAGCTCAATCACTCGTGCGCGATCGGCTCATAACGATGGAAGTGGCTACCAAAGCAATTGGTATGGTGGCAAGCTATCGCATCGATCTGGAACGGGCGCTCGAATGCTTAGGCTCATTGCCAGGACGAGAATTTGAAACCAACAAGCTGGGCGACTTACTCGTGCTCGCCGGGCTGATTACTAATGATTGCCTGGTGGAATCTCTGAAAACCAGTCAACATCTCAATTTACCGCTTGGGCGTATCCTCGTGCTGAAGAACATCCTCAAGGAACACACAGTCGAAGCAGCACTTAATGCTCAGGTGCTACTGCGCGATGGAGTTATCGACCGCAAAACAGCAGTGGCTGCATTGAAAAACGCCAGGAAAACACATACATCTCTGGAAAGCTGCTTGACTGCAGCCGGAGTAGACTCAGGCAACAAGCGCCAGACGATAAGGCTGGGAGAGCTCTTCGTACTCGCCGAAATAGTCACCGAGCCAGACCTTCTGGCAGCCGTGGAAATAGGACTCAACGAAGGCACTCAAATAGGCCAGGTCCTGATGCAATTTGGTTTTATCAACAGCGATACACTAGAGACTTCACTAAAACTACAAGAGATGGTGCACAAACACTCGCTCTCAGTCTCACAAGCCGTGCAGGTGCTGAGACTATATCTCCAGGGTGTCGACATTCCTCATGCCATTGCCAGCATCGCCGAACCTGAAGTCAATCCGGTGCAGGCGGTAGGATTAGCTGAGGTCCTCTATCTATCAGGGTTGGTGCCTCAGGAAGATACAGAAAAAGCTTTAGCAATCAGCTATGCCAGTCGCATTCCATTCAACAAAGTTTTGCTGCAATACAACATGATCAAAGAGGAAGCGTTGAATGTTGCCACCCGCTGTCTTCTTCTCATGGGAGAGAATCTGCTTACTGCCGAAGAAGCAATCGTAGCCATGCACCACTGCATATGGAGCGGCACTGAGTTAGTTGTGGTTCTTAGCAAAATGGGCTGGCTGGAAGAGCAACAACGCAAAGAAAATGAAGACGCGCTTCCAATCTTGCTTGGTGACACTCCAATAACATACACCCCTCCACCGACGCCTGAATTCAACCCAACCGCTTCGATCTGGTAAATCAAAGTCTAACTAAGCAAGCCGGTTAGTTGGCACCCAGAGCAAAACAACCGAGTTGACCTGAATATTAGTTTTCTTGGGCGCAATGGAAGTCGACTTGATTGAATCGAGATGCGACTGCATCTCTTGATTGAGCCGATTCACTTCGCCATCGAACTGACTTTGCATGTCTTCGAACTGCTCTCTCAAGCTCTGCAAAGATTCAAGTGCTCGTTCCGAATCTGCTTGTTTTTGGGAGGCGCGACTCACTCTCCTTGCGGCCGTCGTCGCCTTGTTAATGGTGCCGCTTCCAAGCGGTCGACGTGAAACCATAGCACCAAAAATAGTGGCACCAACTGATATCATCGAATGCAGTTGTTCATCCCGTGATTCTTGCGCTTGCCGCTCTGAACGTTGCTGAGCGATTCGCATCCGCTCCTCCAGAGCATTCAGTTTGGGAGCATATTTAGTTCTCAACTTCTCCTTCAGCTGATCTCGCAGTTCGTTCAACTTCTGCTGCACTCGAACACTAAACGCTCCTGGCTGCTCATTTGGCAGCGAGTACATTTGCAACCCCGGACAACACAGCAACTGATACTTTTGGGATTGACTCAGCCAGACGGCAAACGATTTAGACCAATTTTTGTAATTGACTTCTTGACAGAGAGCACTGGGAGGTTCAACAAAACTCGCGCCAGGTTCCGGCTCGGAATTGAACTTCTCGATTGTATACTTCACAGCCTGTGCATCACTCCAATTGAAGGTAGCACCATCACCGGTGACATTGGCGATGAAGGCTTTCGAAACAGTTTCATCAAGCTGCGTTTTCGAATCTGTAAACCGAATTGTTGCCGAGGCATACAGAAATGGCTTGTATACGACCGATGCATCAGACAAAATGCTTTGCTTGGAAGGCAAAAAATACTGTTTAACGGCAGGAGGTAAAGCGGGCCGGATAGCCGATTGATTCAGCCCGGTCGGTTGATTGGGCGCGACGGACTGCGGATTCGCTCCGGTCGATTGATTCGTTGCGACGGACGGCGAATTCATTGCAACGGATCGATTTGTCACTGCATCCACACCTCCGCTCCCGTCTGGAAGCCGAGCTTGTTTACCAGCCATCAACGCCTTGATTTGCGCCTTCATCAGCGGTCCACGCAAATAAGACAAAGTCCAACGAGTTTGGAAAATTTCAGGGCGACTCTCATGCACATTATTCATCAAGAAAACTCGCCGACCAAGCCCGGACAAAATCTTTTCCATTTCCTGTCGATCGAATTTGCCACCGGTTTCTGCCGTTGCACCCTCAAGACCTTCCAAAACGCGCATCTTATCGCGCTCCGTCTGCAGTCTGCCAATAAACCAGGTGCCTGTATTTGCCAGACCTTTGTAATCAAGGTCAACCGGGTTTTGTGTAGCCAGTATCAAACCCAAACCGTATGCACGAGCTTGCTTAAGCAAAGTCAAAAGTGGCTGCTTCGATGGAGGATTGGCGACAGGAGGGAAATAACCAAAGATCTCATCCATGTACAAGATAGCGCGCAGGCTGCTTGTGCCAGATTGAGAACGCATCCAGGAAACCATCTGACCGAGCAGGAGGGAGACAAAAAACATGCGTTCCGTGTCACTCAAATGAGCGATCGAAAAGATGCTCACCTGCGGTTTACCGCTCTCAGAGTGCAGCAACTTACTTATGTCGAGCGGTTCTCCAGAAAGCCAGGCATCGAAGCCCGGCGCCGCTAACAGATTATTGATCGTCATAGCCAATTCGAACCGGTCTTTAGAAGGAAAAAACGACTCGATGTCTATAGCACCAACTTGCGTCATCGGCGGTTTCTGAATTTGCAAAATGATTTCGGGCAAAGTCAGATCATCACCCTTGCGCCAGGCTCGGTCCAGAATATTCGAAAGCAAGATATGCTCTCGACTCTTCAACGGATCGACGTTACCGCCCAGCAAAGCCAACAAACAATTGGCAGTAGTAACGACACGATCTCGCATTGCTTCACTATCTTCGATGACTTCTCGAGGCGGAGATGAAAGTGACTGCAAAATCGAAATCGGAATTCCGGCAGTACTTCCCGGCGTATAAATCTTGAAATCAGCGGATGACTTAAGCAGCTTGATCCGCTCTGCACTCTGCCCCCATTCCGCCAGACCAGTTTTCCAAGCCATTGCTTGCTGCTCGGCAAATTGCCCGGGAGTGAGATTTTTCTGCCTCGCTTCATCAGCATTGACCCAGGGCTCAAACTCCTCAACACTCAGATTGGGAAAGGTCAACAACAGATTCGATAAATCACCTTTGGGATCGATGGCGATCACAGGAATATTGTCGATTGCCGCCTCTTCAACGAGATCAAGGCAGAGACCTGTTTTGCCGCTACCAGTCATGCCAATGCATACAGCGTGGGTCAGCAAATCGCGACAGTCATACAAAACCAGCTCGTCTGTTGTTTTCTCGGCTCCTAGGTCGTATCGACGACCAAGATAGAAGAGTCCCAGTTTCTCAAAATCCTGACTCAGCGCCACAGTCACAGAGCATACCTCACTAAGATTTCTCGGGCTTAGCCTTAACTAGTGACTGCTTCTTTGCCTCTTCATACTCTTTTTTGACGTCGTCGATATCTTTTGACTTCAGCATCTCCATGTAGCGAATCGCCTCCGCATAAAGAGGCAACGACTCAGCCCATTTACCTTGTTTCGTCAAAATTCGTGCTTCGTTGCGCTCAGTAACTGGAATGCTTTCATTCATGTCGCCGTATGCTTTGCGAAAAATTTTGCGCGCCTTTTGCAAATAACCGGCACATTGCGTATACATCTTCTTCTTTTCGTACAAAGAGGCAAGATTGTTCAAACTGACTGCCACACGAACATCTTCGGGACCACATTCCTCCGCCTCTTTGAGACCGGCGACGAGGTTTTTCTCGGCAGCATCCAGATCTCCGCTTGTCAAAGCCGCAAGCCCGGCTTTATTTTTCTGATCCCAGTCCCTGGCATGCTCGGCTGCGATCTCTTTTGGATCGAGTTTCAAACTGCTCTCTTTCGGCGTACAACCGGCGATTGAGGCACAGACGATTACCAGCAAAGTAATTTCAAGCAGAGCAGAACTTTTCATCAACAGTTTCCAGGAGACGTGAAGTCATATTTTACCCGGTTACGAGCATCTCTGGCTCGATCTTAACTGCGGTTACCGTGCTCAACCTTGAATCTTTACTGTTTCGATGCCACTTGAGGTCTGGTGGCAATTTCTCGCACTTCTTCCAATCTTCTGGTGATTGATTTTGCAGTTCTACTTCTTGTGATTGTTCCTGCAAAAGGAATAGAAATACCTGCATCAGTGCGCGAACTGAGTTTCACCTCGGTCTGGTTGTCACCGGCTGGTCTCAGATTCCATTCACCATCAAACGCTTTTAACTTATCCGACTTGAGCAGAGAATACTGCAACTTTTGCATCGGGGTCTCATGCTCCTTATACGTGCAAACAGCAGACCCAATCACGGGTATACCATCGAACTTTTCCTCGACGACATAGTCGCCGGCTTTGCTGGACAAAATTTTGCGATGAGCGGGATCACTACGACGCAGCGTTCGCATTGCTTCCCACACGGCTTTGACAGGCGCGTTGATCACCATCGTCTGCGATACCATCGCATTCGTGTCACATTCGGCCATAGCCGGAGACGCACCAAAACCCAAGATCAAGCCGCACAAAATCCACCTACGCATGTTCGCCATGTGTATTCCCTCTCCCGTGACTGTATCTCCAGACGCGAGAGGGAATACTTAGTTCCGCGTTATGCGCTCACCTGATCCTGAATTCGGGGAATCCATTCGCGTACTGGTTTGCCGACGTAGACTGTGCCTCTATCGTGCATCAGTCCCAAACCTAATTTCAGGTGACAGACTTCTCGATGCAATCTGTTACTCAAAGTTTTGATAGCGGCTGTAGAATCGACTTTGAAGTCTTCAACGTATTCGCTGACGTCGACCGCTTTCCCTATTGAAATTCGAGCAAACCTATCGTCACCATTTTCAACATATCTGATCGCCATGGGAACAACTGGAATATTGGTGCCCGTAGCCTGGCAATTCAAGGCGATGCGTGCCACACCAGGCTTGAAAGGATGAGTGGTTCCGTCGCGAAAAACATTGCCTTCCGGAAAAACGACAAGCACTTCTTTTTTGCGGAATTGATTGAGAATGAAATCGTAAGCAGCGCGGGAGGCAACGGCAGGAAAAGCTCCAATACCAGGAATAATCGCACCCTGCAAACCTTTCATCTCATTTGGCGAAGCCATATAAATTGCCCGACGGCGCTCCAGCACTTTCTGTACAAGCGGTGGATCCCAGCGAGAATAGTGGTTGGATATCAAAATATAGGGACCATCGGCTGGGAGATTTTCTTGACCCGAAATTTCGATACTGTTGAAATGAACGTTCAAACAAATGTTATTGAGCACATTTAAAATGCCAACGCTCCACCAACTTTTTCTGTCCACTAACTGGTTCATGTCTTTACCCTCGAACTCCTGTTGCTGTAAACAACATACGCCCGCAGATAACCACCCTGGTCTTGCGATCAACAGTTCGAAGAGTGTCAGGTTCTACAAAGGTGATTATTTACTTGAAGCTGGCTGAGACGATTTGGACATGAGCGCCAGATAGATGATTGCAGATGTTGCAAAACCAACGAACCAGGCATAGTCGAAAAGTATTTTCAGCGGCGGATAGAACCATCCGACCCACGCTGCAGCGCAACCGACCAGGGTAGCCACAAGAGCGGCTGGATTCGATCCACCTCGATACTTATATATGCCATCGACCAGATAGAGGTCAGGCAAAGCGAGGGTCTTCTTCTTTACTATCCAATAATCGATGATCAAAACTCCGGCAATCGAACCGAGACCGCCGGAATAACCGACCAGCCATTGAAAGATGTAACCGGATGGATCGGCGATAAGCTTCCACGGCTGCATAAGAACACCCAGAATAGCCGTAATCAATCCACCTGTTCTGAAATCGATATAGCGCGGGAATGCATTTGAAAAATCATTGGCAGGTGATACCACATTCGCGGCAATATTCATGGCAAGCGTGGCGACAGCGACCGTGAACATAGCAATGAAGACAGTAAGCGGGTCAGTGAAGAGTGAAATGAGCGAAATAGGGTCCCACAAAACTTTGATGGAAGTGTTTGGATAAATCACCTGAGCAGCGGAAGTGACAATCACACCCATCATCGACAGCAGAGTCATTGCTGCAGGCAAAGCCACCACTTGACCGATGGTTTGCTCTTTCTGACTGCGACCATAGCGGGTGAAGTCAGGCATATTGAGCGAAAGTGTCGCCCAGAAACCAATCATTCCCGTCAAAGATGGAATAAATACGGCTATGAATGAAGGAAAATCTTTGAACTTACCCGGGTCTGAAAGCAACGTTCCTACGCCATGGGCACTCGAGACTGCCCAGACAACCAGCAAGCCGCACATCAGTAAAACAAACGGCGCAGCCAGCCCTTCTATCTTTTTCAAAAGGTCCATGCCGCGGTAAATAACCAGTACGTTCAGTGACCAGAAGATGGCGAAAGAGATCCATTCAGTCAGGGAGTGTTCAAGCAAGGTTGGACCGCCAAGCAGCGTCGGCCAGTCTTTGTATAAGGCAGTAAACAAAGTGTGCAGCGCTTTACCGCCCAACCAGCTCTGAATGCCAAACCATCCGCACGCGACGAGGGCGCGCATCAAAGCCGGCAAATTAGAGCCATACGTGCCATACGCGGCTCTTGCAAAAACTGGAAACGGTATACCGTATTTGGTGCCAGGATGCGAGTTCAACAGAATCGGAATCAAGACAATGATATTGCCAAGCATAATCGTGATGATCGCTTGCCACCAGTTCATACCGGAGGCAATCAAGCCGGAAGAGAGCATGTACGTGGGAATACAGGCAGCCATGCCGACCCACAACGCGGCAAAATTGTATGTGCTCCAGTTTCTCTTAGCCACCGCCACTGGTGCCAGATCATGATTATAGAGAGGGCTCGAACTGATAATACCTTCGTCGCGCAGTTCGACGCGTCCATCGGAATGCTCTTCGACTAAATTTGCGTCCATGCTGTTTCTTCCGTTCATGTTCGACGAATCCTACGGCATAATACTACTCGACAGTTTGTGATTGAACTGTTGATAACCTGCGGCACCGTTCCGCCACGATTAAGAGGCTCAAAACTACAAATGTCCAATCCACACTCAAAAGAGGAAATGGAGCGTTTTCTGAAAGAAGCAATTGCTGAGGCTAGACTTGGCCTCAGCGAGGGCGGCATTCCAATTGGTTCTGTACTGGTACGAGAC
Source organism: Candidatus Melainabacteria bacterium (assembly GCA_003963305.1). NCBI lineage: Bacteria > Bacillati > Candidatus Melainabacteria > Candidatus Melainabacteria bacterium. The sequence goes on from RXJR01000015.1 coordinate 154,768, forward strand.
GGAAAAGTGATCGGGCGCGGTCACAACAGACGAGTCCAGCACAATAACCCTACTGCACATGCCGAGATTGATTGTCTGGCAAATGCTGGGCGAATCAACGATTATTCAGACACGGTCTTGTACTCAACCCTGATGCCATGCGCGATGTGCGCGGGTGCTGCAGTGCAATTCAAAGTTCCGATTGTCGTCGCCGGTGAAAACAGAACCTTCAAAAGTGCCGGTGGATGGATGGAATCGATGGGTACGAAAGTCATCGATATGGATTCAGATGAATGTTTCCAGATGCTCGCCGACTTCGCAAAGGCTTATCCAGACATCTGGAACGAGGATATAGGCATTCCGACAAAGAAATAGTCGGCTAAAAACCCGCAATCGATTCACGATCGCAACACTCGCTATCCCGCTCAGGACAAGCATTCCCAACCTTTCATCTCGACCGATCGGTTAAAAAACTCGTCGGATTGGGCATTTAGTGGTAGAACAGAGTAGGGGAATAAAGGAGAGCTTGTATGAAAGCGCCTACAATCGAAAAGAAACCCGCAGCTCAAAAGAAAAAAGCGTCAACAAAGAAAGCCAGTGCCGCTCTTGCGACCTGCCCGGTGAACGGAGCCGGCTGGTGCCCCTATCCTTTCACTGTTGAACAACTTGAAAGAAGGCTTAGAGAGAAAGCTGAAGCGGCAGCGGAAAAGAAAAGCCGCACAAAAGGCGTGTGAGCGAGAGATTCAGGCTGCAGCCGGTCTTTGAGGCTTCCAGCTAACCAGGCAGACACCATTTTTGCAAACCGGGGCGTTCGCATTCTCTTGCGATTCGGTTGCCTTGTCTCGATTTTCACCGACGTTTGTGGATTCGGTACGATTCGTTGCTTCGTCGTTCTTTAAAATCTGGTGCGTATTCATCGTGGGCTCCGTCATATTGATCGGGTTTCTTCATCCGTGCCAGGATAATAGTCCTTTCATCTGCTATGGTCGATTGGGGAAATTACTAAGTAGTGCGTAAAAATCCCATGAAAAATACCGTTTCGAACGACGGCGAGAACTCAAAAATGTCATATCGAACGCTTATCTTGCGCCTGATAATTCTGGCAGCATTCCTGCTCAATTGCTCAAAAGCCTCAATAGCTGAGCCTTTGCAGGGAAAGATCGAACACAGTCGAAAAATGCCGTCAGTCAATAAAATGCTCAAGCCAGGCATCCACTACGACGAAACCGCCGATAAACCTATGTCGAACGCCTGGGTCCGCATTCCTCACTGGCTGGCTGGTATCTGGTCGATCAAAGAAGAGACGACTGTTTTTCAGGAAGACCTGAAAACCGGGCGGCGAGACAGAGAGCAGCACAGCTTCACGGCTAAAAGCAAGTTTGGCTATGGCAAACAAACGGACAGAACTGGTCAAATCTGGCACTATGTGGGCGTTCCCTATACCTCAGACACAACCATGTCGGGGCTTATTGAATATCACCAGGTCCTGGAAAAGGACGTGTCAATCCAATCCACAAACAAAGTCAGCGTCAAAACCAGGGTGATCGTGGTGAAAGTGCGCAAGCCGAGCGGCGATATCAAAGAAACATACCAGCAAGAAAGCATCAATACCTATACCTACGATCCAGCCCAAGACGTGATAGCGATGGAATCTTCCACCAAAGCATTCAATGCGGATGGCACGCCCGTAAGCCTCACATGCAACAAGGCGACAATTCACAGACAGAACAAGTACTCAGTAATCAATGAGGAATACGGCAGAGACCTGAAGTCACTCTTCCATCAGTTCTTGTTGTCGCAGGGACTGGCTACGTTAGTTCCTAATTGAAATCGCCCGCGGGTCAAACCCGAGCAGCCGGTTTGTAGGGCTGGAAACCGAGAAAAGATGAGCCTTGCCAGCTTCCGGCCGTGACCACAAGTGGTCCGATTCCATCCAATTCCAGCTTTACCACAGGACCGTGCACTGTTATGGATTTGAGCTGGGACTTGTAGATCCAGCTCCAGTCCACGGCACAAACTGCTTCGGTCGGAACAGGCAAGTCGTTGTTAGGAACAACTTTTGCGGAAATTCGCGGACCTTCGTGAGAGTCCATCTGAAGCCCGTGTTCTCCCTCGAAGTGAATGGAAAAATTCTTCAAGCTACTCGTTGCTTTGCTGATCCGTTTACCAATCAAAGTTGTGACTTCGTCGCTCATACTCGACCTCTGCAGTTAATCCAATCGCGGCGTGATTTCGCTGCGATGATTGTACCGCGGACAGAGGAAACGAATAAAACGATTCTATCGACTTGCGGATTTCGCAGATTCTTCGATGTTCTTCTTTGCCGCGTTGGCATTGGCATCCACGACCGCCTTATCTGCTTTCACCTGACGATCTAAATCTTTCTTTTCCAGATCATGAGTCTTATCCGCATTTGCCTTGGCGGCGTCGAGGCTCTTCTTAGCCAGATCAAGCTCTTGCTTTTTGTTGTCAATCGCTTGCTCAGTTGCTTCATGCTTTACGTCTGATGCGGCTTTCAGCTCACTAGCCTTCTGATCGATCAATGCTTTCTGCTCGTCTTTTTGAGCATCAATATCCTTCTTCTGTTCTGCAACTTCGTGCGCCCGTTCGCTGCAAGAGCAAAGCAACAACGTCATCCCACACGCCACAAACAAAGACTTTGCTTTTCCGTCTACCATTTTCAATTCCTCTGTGATGAGATACCGCCGATACGTTGATGTGGGACCAACTGAGCTGCTGAAAAGTTCCCGCAGGAATGCTCCGGCGAATATTGTTGACAATCAATTGCGATATCATGGAGCGCACCCGTCCAGGGATCAGCGAACGTCTCACATGGAGCGCACCCGTCCCGGGTGCACGATGCTAACATTCAAATGCTCTCTCGTATTTACGAGCGCAATTACTAGAGAAACATAGTGTCGCCAAACGTTTTATCGCCAGAAGATGCGTCGCCAAAGAAGCCAATCGAATTGCTGGCTGTAGCGATCCTGCTTTTGCTTATCGGCACCGGCGCGTTCATGCGTTTCGAAAAACTGGATGACAAAGAATTCTGGCACGACGAGTCATTCACAGCGCTGGTTCTATCTGGTCGCACGACATCTGAGATGAAATCAGAACTATCGACCAAACCCTGTCAGATTTCCGATTTAACAAAATATCGAACCATCAATGATTCTACGAGCGCCGGTTCCATACTCCACTCTCTAGGCGAGGACGAACCTGGACACGCACCACTGTTCTACTTTATCGAGTGGGCGTTTTGCAGTGTTCTCGGCACGACACCACTGACGATGCGATTAACTTGTGCACTGATCAGTCTCCTCACTCTGCCGGTCTTCTATTGGTTAGCGCTGGAAACTTACCAATCAAAACAAATAGCTCTGCTCACAACTGCATTTGCCAGCCTGTCACCTCTGCTCATCTACTATGCACAGGAAGCGCGCGACTATTCACTTGGCGTACTCCTGATGACACTGTCGAGTGCACTACTTCTAGCCGGCCTGAGAACCGGCAAAAAGGCGATGTGGATCGGCTATACAGCAGCTCTAGCGATCGGACTTTACAGCTGGCTTTTCACTACAATTATCGTTGCTGCCCACATACTTTATGTCGCAATCACGCAACCGCGTGGCAAGACAGTCTGGCTTCCATTCGCGATTTCAATTGCAGTTGCCTGTCTGACATTCACACCCTGGCTCATTTTTCTCTCCGCACATTCCAACGACTTCAAACGAGCATACGATTGGGTGCAAGCACCAATTACAAAGTCGGAGTTACTGAGCGTCTGGCTGGCAATTCCATACAAAGCTTTTGCTCTGTTTGGCTTCAAGACGGCAAAATTATCCGCCCCCCTCTTGCTTGTTACCATGCTGCAGACGGCAGCGGTCGCACTAGCTGCAATACCATTCCGAAACACTAAATACATTCACATCGCTGTCATCGTCACTTGGTTAGTAGTTTTTGCCGGACAGGATGTGCTGACGGAAGGCGCTCGTTCAGCAGTTTTCAGATATCAGACGGCAATCATCGTGAGTATACTCTTTCTTTTTTCTGCCCTGATTGAGTTTCTATGGAAGAAAACTAGATTATTGAAAGGTTTGGCTCTGCTCGTCGTCACGTTCACTTTCGGAATCGAACTACTCTCCGATAATTACATGTTAAATTGCAAAATCTGGCCAGACAAGGCAATAAACTTACGCTTTACTTTGCCGGTCGCGGAACACTTGAACAAAGAGCCGTCTGCTGTGTTGGTTGTCGAAGAGCAAACCATAAATCCAACTGAACTACTGGATTTGAGCTTTCAAACTCATCCTGACTGCCCAATCATTTTCTTAAGTGCCGACAAACCTCAGACAATCCCTGCTCACAGCGAGATTTTGTATTTGCTGAATCCGTCGGAGCGTCTCACAACTGAACTCTCATCAAAATACGAAATCAGCGACAGCGTAGACAAGTTTCCATATCTCAAACGAGCGCAGAAACAGCAATGAGTTAGACAGTCACTTTGCAGAATCGCTTTTGTAGACTGGTTGACCTTTGAAATACGTCCGCAGTACATGCACACTGTGTATCGTCGATGGATCAATCTCGAACAAATTTTTATCGAGAATCAGGAAATCGGCATCTTTTCCAACTTCGATAGAACCGGTCTCTTTTTCCTGATGGTTAACGAAAGCACCATCAATGGTGTAGGCGGCAATTATCTGTGGCAAAGAAACACACTCTTCGGGGTTAAAAGACGGCCCAGATGCGTCAGTCAAAGACCTTCTGGTAACCGCAACCTGGATGGCATCGAGCGGGTTCATCGTAGTCACAGACCAGTCACTGCCGGCTGCGACGACAGCACCAGTCTTAATAATCGAATTAATTTGATAGAGACGCCCGGTGCGTTCAGGTCCCAGCAAGGGCTCAGTACACTGAGTTATGTACGCATCACGATAGGCCCAGAATGGTTGAAAATTCGCCACCACATTCAACTTTCGAAAGCGTGGAATATCAGCTGGCTGTATCAGCTCGAGGTGCGCGACATGATGGCGATTGTCATTTTGACCGTTCGTAGACCTGGCCAGTTCCAAGGCATCTAGAGCCTGATGTACAGCCGCGTCACCTATAGCATGTGTATGTACCTGAAAGTTGTTCTTATCCAATTCTTGAACGATGCTATTAAGTCGCTCAGTGGAGAAATTAAGCAATCCAGAAGTGTCATGTTTGTCGGTATACGGTGAAGAAAGCGCGGCAGTATGCGTTTCAACAACACCATCAGCAAATATTTTAGCCGAGGTCGGACGAACAAATGGCGACAAATATTTGTCGCGCAGCACAACAAAATCTTTCACCTGCTCAGGACCACGCTGCGGGTCAACATGCAGCGCAGCTACCAGCCGCACCGTCAAACGGCGCCAGTTAGCCACTTCAGTGTAAGTTTTCAGAGAGTCTTCATCTGCACATGCATCTTGCAGCGATGTGATTCCAAAACTATTTGCCATTCTCAAAGCGCGCATCAGCCCCTCTTGCCGCTCTTCCCTCGTGGGTTTTGGAACGAGTCTGCTGACCAGCTCAGTTGCCGATTCACGCAAGGTTCCTGCCGGTTCACCCCCTGCGGTTCGCTCGATTATTCCCAGAGGCGGATTCGGAGTAGAGCTGGTGATGTGTGCAAGTTGTAGAGCCTTTGAATTCACCCATGCAGAATGAGCGTCTTGTGAGACAAAATAGGCCGGCCGGTCGGGAATTAAGGCATCTAGATCTTGCCTGGTAGGACAAGCATCAGGAAACAATGGCAGGCTCCAACCGCTGCCTGTTATCCATGCCGACTGTCGGTGATCTTTGACGTATTTCTTGATAATGTCGAGCACCTCAGCCCTCGATCCCGCGTCATCAAGCCTGCAGTGAGCAAGTTCTATTCCGCTATCGATAGGGTGAACATGACTGTCATGAAAACCCGGTAGAACCATTTCGCCATGAAGCGAAATCCGTTCAGTCCCCGGTCCGACAAAATCGCCCACCGCCCGATCGTCTCCGACAAAAATGATCTTGCCGTCTTTGACAGCCATGGAATGCGCCCAGCTCCTCGCGCCGTCAACCGTATATATGTCGGCTCCTGTTACGACCAGGTCAGCATTATGAGGACCATCCGCCAGACAGGCAGGGAGACAGCCGAGAAGGCTGAGCACGAGTGCCATCTTGGCAATGCTTCGGTACATTTCATACCTCGCGACGAATGAAATCGAGAGTGGACTGAATTATTCTAGAATACATGCGAAGATTGTTGCGTTAACAGGTTTGTTGAAATGGCGTTGGAAAGAGACTTTGACGTTGTCATCATCGGCGCAGGCGGTGCGGGAATGATGTGTGCTCGCACAGCAGCAGGTCGCGGACGCAAAGTGATTCTTCTAGATCACTCCACCAAAATCGGCAGGAAGATTCTCATATCCGGCGGTGGTCGCTGCAACTTTACCAACACCGGTGCCACCGCAGACTCTTTTGTTTCGAAAAACCCCCACTTCTGCAAATCCGCACTTTCAAAATTTACGCCTCAAGATTTTATTGCTCTGGTCAAAAAGCACAAAATAGGATTCCACGAAAAGAAGCTGGGACAGCTATTCTGCGACGATTCAGCCTCGCAAATTGTAGACATGCTCGTCGAGGAATGCGACGACGCCGGAGCACGATTTCAAATGGATTGCAAAATATTTGCAATTGAAAAGAAAGACAGATTTATCATTTCCACAAGTGAAGGAGATTTCCGGTGCGAATCGCTAGTTGTGGCTACGGGCGGACTATCCATTCCACAAATCGGTGCCACTGGATTTGGTTATGACATCGCCAGACAGTTCGGTCTGAAGATTGTAGAAACAGCGCCGGCCTTAGATGGCTTTAACTTCAGCAAAGCAGACGCAGAGCACTTCAAAGACTTACCTGGCATTTCCTTAGACACAACAGTAACCTGCAATAAAGCTGCTTTTAGAGAAAACATACTCTTCACCCATACAGGCTTAAGTGGACCAGCGAGCTTGCAGGCATCGCTTTACTGGCACAAAGGAGATGCCATAAAAATAGATTTGCTGCCCCAATTCGACGCAGAGAAATGGCTAACCCGCATAAAAAACTCCAACAACAACAAAGTAGAAGTAAAAAACGTTCTCAGTGAGAAGCTGCCAAAACGATTTGCCGAAAAATTTACTCAGATGATCAATTTGAATCGACCGATTAATCAACTAAACGAGAAGCAAATCAATTCTCTGGCTCAAAATTTACATAGTTGGTCGCTCTTCCCGGCGGGCACTGTGGGTTACAGAAAAGCTGAGGTGACGCGAGGCGGAGTGGACACACAAGAGCTTTCCTCACAATCAATGGAGTCGAAAAAAGTCCCCGGACTTTACTTTATAGGCGAAGTCGTGGACGTTACTGGTCAACTGGGCGGATATAATTTTCAATGGGCTTGGGCTTCCGGCTATGCAGCGGGAATGCATTGTTAGCCGGGCAACAGCTGGTATCCGATGGAAACAGATTCGAAATTGAGAAAAGCAATAGCTGCAATATTCTTATGCACTCTTGCAGGCATTACACCCGAGCCAGCCTTCTGCAGAAAACTGACGACCTACGAACAAGCACTTGGAGATATAGATAATAAGCGCTTTGAGAGTGCTCAGCTGAAACTGCTGAATATTCTTGCAAAAAATCCCTCTGACGCAGATGCACACGCTGAACTCTCCAGAACTTATATGGATACCAATCAGATCGATAAAGCGTTCATCGAAGCAAACAAAGCTATTCAGTATGATCCTCGAATGTTTCGAGCGTACGCGACGAAGGCATACTGCGAATTTCGCCAGAATCATATGAAAGAGGGCTTCAATGATTCCGCAACGGTGTTGAAACTGTACACGGTAAATCCGCTGGATTGGACAGCCTGGTACACTCATAAAAATCTCTCCCATGCATACCAAATGACGCACCGCGCAAAAGAGTTTGCGGAAGTACAGACTAACGTCTACATTTGTGATCTGCTCACGGCCGCCGATGAAGCTCGCAATGCAGGTCAACTCAACGAATCTTTGCAAAAAATCGATTCTGCCCTGAAAGTCGATTCCAGAATTCCTGACTTGTGGTTTTTCAGAGGCGTGATTTATCAAAATCAAGGTCAGAACGCTCAAGCTCTAGCGGATTTCAGTAAAGCAATTGCGCTGACCCCCACTGCTGTGCCCATGCTCTACTATTTTCGAGGCGACACTTACCAGCAGCTCGGAAAGCATCAACAAGCAATCGCTGATTTCACTAAAATAATTCAAGCCAAGCCTAAATTAGTGGCGTACCGTTTTGTCTGCGAAACAGGTCGGTTCCGAAGTGAAGGTATGCGTGAAGATTTAGCTCCGGTGTCGCTTGGCGATATCTATGTGCTGCGCGCACAGTCTTACGCTATTCTGAAAGATAAGGTCCGAGCCCGCAAAGATCTTGAAACAGCAAGCCAGCTGGACCCCACTGACGATAAGGCTATTGCCAAGAAAGCGGAGCTCCACCTGGAAGCAGGAATGCCTGAACAGGCAATCAAAGATTACTCGAAATCGGTCGCCGCGAATCCAAATGATTGGACAAGGTATAAAGAGCGCGCTGATGCTTACATGCAACTTGGCAAAAACAAAGAAGCACTTGATGATTACACGCAGGTGATCAAACTCACTCCCAATGAACCTGGTGCATACATGTTGCGGGCAGTCGCTCTTAAATCGATGAAAAAATATGCCCAGGCAATTGCTGATTTTTCAAAAGTATTGCAGCTGCGCAACGATGATGATGACGCATACATGGAGCGAGCTGAGTGCTACAGACTGATGCACCGTTACAACGATGCGCTCGCGGATCTCGACAAAGCAACGAACCTGGCGCACGCCAGCAAGACATTTATCAACGAAGAGCGCTCAAAGATCCGTGCAGAGATGAAAGAATCTAACTATAGCGACGGTTCACAAACAAGTTTAGAAAGCGGTTCACAAACGAGTCTAGCTGACATTTCAAAAACGAGTTCGACAGACAGTGCACAAACAGTCTCAACAGACATCTCACAACCGAAGAAGAACAAAACAGAGCATTCCGGCAAAGAGGAAAACTGGCTGGCGCTGGCACTTGCAGCAGCGCTCGGTGTCATGGTGATTGGTTTGCTTGCTGCACATCTCATGCGTTCTAAGAACAAGCGCTAGCAATTCAGATGTTGAATTTTTTCCTCGCTGCCGCAACTGAAGCATCCGCCTTTGGTGGATTTTTCAAATCTTCCAAAATCGCAGGCAGTGCCTTTCGCGCTGCCAGTTCGCCAGACAATTCGGCTTTCTTTGCATAGAAAGTCTTCTTTGTCAGAACTGGAATCGTCGTCACATCCGGATTGATCACAACATCCGCAAATTGCAGTTGGCGCTCATCAGCGATGGCAAGCACGATGTCGGCCATACGTGATGCGATTCCTTTATATGATTTGAATTTTCGAGCCGGAATCTGTTGCATCGGCTCATCGACGAGCACTGCGATTACTATGTCCGCCCCGGTGTCACGAGCAGCAGAAGCAGGAAGATTGGCTCGAACACCGCCATCAATATAGATTTTGTCATCAATAGGAACTGGTTTGATCAACGGCGAAATAGCAGAACTCGCCTGAATAGCGATAGCTAGCGGACCATCGGAGATTCGATAAGCCTGCCCATCAACCAAATTGGTGGCAACAGCCGAAAAAGGAATCTTTGTGTCTTGCACTTGCATATCAGGTCGAGGCAATTTCTTAGTCAAGTATTTTCGGAACGATTTCCCGGTAAACAAACCAGCATAAGGATTGCTTCCCTTGAAGGGCCACAGCTTTTGCAAACCGGCCAAAACCACTTTCGGAGCGAGAGGCATGGGCGTATAAGCTTTCCTCATCGAACCATCCTGAATCATGCGCCGGATGTCATCCAGCGGTACGCCTGCCGCATAAAAACCGCCTATGATGGCACCCATACTGTTTCCAACGATATAGTCAATAGGGATATTGTTCTCTTTCAAAACCTTCAGCACACCAATATGCGCACCGCCGCGAGCACCACCCCCACCCAGCGCGAGAGCTACAGTCGGACGGCGTTTCGGTGCCCCGGCAGCTTCGGGCAGAGTGGGCGACTTTCCGGGCTCATGTTCATGAATGAGAGTTGCTTCTGAGGCTTTTTCTGCGGTCTCGGCAGGAGTACTCAGTACAGCTCCCGTCGTCATGGGCTTTGTGGCTGGGTCCAACCCATCCGGAGCAGCCTGGACCTGAGGCGGAAGTCCATTACCGGTCGTCACCTTGCTTTCGAGAGTATCACCAGGCTTTGCATTCTCCTTATTCGGGTCACCCTTCATTAACTCGCCGGGCGGAATCGGAGCACCTGCATCATCGGCATAGACGGGACAGCCAACCGTCATCATCATTGAAAGGCTCAGGACTGCGCTTAACGATAGGAAGTTCTTTCTAGTCATTTTTCAAGCTCGCTCGGTAGGACCCGGAGGGGTGACGGTGCGAACTCGACAGACGTTCCCTTCAAACCGAAGAACAAATAGAAAACCTCGCAAGGACATCGCGAGGTTTCCTGAATATTCAACAATAGCTGAGCTTGAATTATTTCGTTTCAGTAGTCGTTTTAGTGCTGTTCTCAGTTTCAGTTTTGTTGCCCGAAGTTTTTGTATCTACTTTGTGACGGGTAACAGTCTTTTTTGTTTTCGGCTTGACGTTGCCTTTCTTTGTCTCAACGGTAGTTTTAACTGTTTCTTTGCCGGTTTCGTCTGCAGCCAAAACAGATGTGGCACCCACACCAGCGAAACTCACAGCTAACATCATCGCAACTAGATTCTTCATTTTCACTCTCCAAATTTGATACTAAGGTCTGTCTCACATACTACTCACCAAATTCGAAAAAAGGAGAACAATTCGAAATTGCAACACAGCCTGAAACGCTTCGCCTGGACCCAGTTTACAGACAGGGCGATCTAATTTAACTCTAAAGCAATACAGACTGTAGACTTCACGAATTCTGCACAGGTCGTAGCCTATAAGTCACAACCTCAAGATTTGATATCTATTCTGTGATGAGTTTCTTCGTTTAAAACCTTGATGTCAACATCAAGAAATTTCTTGATCGTTTCTATATTGGTTTCTGTATGCGGAGAAATCTCGTCGGCTGTGTAAGAACCTGAGCCAGCCAGCGCAAACGGAATGATAATTTGATCGGCAAGGAATTCTCCAACCGCCGCCGTACTCTCCGTGTATTTACGAGCATATGAAACAGCATTCTCTGCCACTTTCTCTGCTGGTAAACCACGTGTGCCCACCGCTGTAAATGTCTCGGTTATGTACTCACACTCGAACTGTATAGAAAGAGCGTTACCCGGGCTGATTGCATTATCGGAAACGTCCAGCCGCAATTCGCCACCGCCCCAATCAGGCATGTTATTGCGAACATAATCAAGTTCCTTCTGCCCGATGCGCTGGGAAAGCCGCACAAGCAGCGCCCGAGCACATCGCCTCAGTGTCTTACCACGTCGAAGCAATTCTACAGTCGCCAACTTCTCTGCTGGTTTAACGGTTGCAGAAAAACTGCCACCACCAGGAGGATAAAATCCGAGCCGACCCAATTCCAATTTTACAACTGGTCCAAACTGTTCGAGTGTTGGTACGTATGTCTCCTTAACGTAGTCAAATGGCGGTGCATGCGGGTTATGCGTGCCGCCGCTAAAGGAGAGTTCGCTTTTCTCGGAGCACAACATTAGAGGCGGTAGTATCGTTTGAAAAACCAGAGTGGTACTGCCTGCAGTGCCAATATCAAATTCGTACTTACCAGGTTTAACTTTTCCTGGTTCAAATATCAATGACTGAGATGTCTTGGAGTCACCTTGAACGGTGGCATCACCAACAGTCGCCGCTGCTCGCACAGCAGTCAGATGCTGCTGCTGCAAACCAGGATTAGTACGATTGGCGCGAATGTTAATCAGCTTGAACGGTTTACCCGTAACAAGAGACAAAGCCAGTGACGTGCGAAGTATCTGCCCGCCGCCTTCGCCAAAAGATCCATCAATAGTTAACATTCATCCCCACCCAAAGTCTCCGCGCCTAGTTGCCCTCATCGAAATTGATGTGATGTGGAATCGTAGGGTCGAGACTCTGCGCTTTCTCCACATCAGCTTGTGACAACTCAAGCTTATTTTGTTCATGATACAACCGGGCGCGAGCCAAATAAAATCTTGATTTCGTCGAGTCGAGCTTTATCGCCTCGTTGAAATCAGCCAGTGCCTTGTCAGCCTCGCCCAGGCGCTTATAGGTCTTACCCCGGCGAAAAATCTCTGCGGCATCGGTCGGGTTGTCTTTTATATACTCATTTTGTTTGTTCAGCAATTCCTGCAAATCTTCTTTCGAACTATGAGTAGTTTGAGTCGACGCGGATGAGTCAGCGGTCTTAGGCTCGTTCAACTCGGGATGCTCGACGAGATACTTTGCTACCGCTTTCTCGTAAGCCGTAACGGCGCCCTGGTTTTTCGGATTGACGGTCTGAGTTTTCGCCTTTCCCTGATCCTTGAGGAACTGCTTAACAAGTTGCGGATTAAGCTTAAATGCCTGCAGGTAGTTCTCTACCGCCTTATCGTCATTGCCTTGCTTAGCCTCGATAGTGCCGATCCAAAGAACAGGCTGGCAGTCGTAGGGGGCAGCTTGCATCACTCTTTCAAAGTCGGAACGAGCCTCGGCAAATTTGTTCTGATAGTAGTAGCATTGCCCGCGCTCGAACAGGGCATCCGTATTGTTCATATTCAGCCCCAGCGCTTCAGTGAAGGATGAAATCGCGCCATCGAAGTCTCTGTGTGACTTCTCGAGTTTCCCCCTCTCCATGAGCGGCATCGGCGCCTCGGCTCGTCTGGGGCCCGTCTCAGTCAGAGTAATCGGCTGCTGAGCCCCGGCTGTTGGCTGCAGCGAAACGAAACAAACGAGCGCAGTCGGTAGAGAAACCTTCAACAAAACTGAAATTGTCATGAATTATCCTCGCCTTGCCCAAACCGCCTGCCCATTCAGCCCTAACATTGATTTAGTTAAGTAAATGTTCGAACTGCAGACCAAACGCCATTCTACGTTGTGGCGATATGATAGAGCTTCGGTTTTAGCCGGTAACGTCCACAGATACGGGGTTTAACAAAATGGAAGTATCCCACAGATTGAAAGCGATTCCTCCCTACGTTTTCGCGGAGATCGACAAGAAACGACAAGCTGTCGTTGCTCGAGGCGTAGACGTAATCAATCTCGGTATCGGCGACCCCGATCAACCAACACCGCGCCACATCGTCGATGCGATGCATGAAGCGCTGGAAAAACCGATCAATCACCACTATCCGCCGTTCGGTGGCATGAAGGAATACAAAGAAGCAGCTGCTGAATGGATCAAGAAGCGCTTTGGAGTAACTGTCGACCCAGCCACAGAGGTCACCTCGCTGATCGGCTCGAAGGAAGGTCTCCACAACACCATCATGGCGTTCATCGACAGCGGCGACGTCGGGCTCATCCCTGATCCGGGATATCCGGTCTACCAGACATCAATCTTGCTGGCCGGCGGAACTCCGTATTTCATGCCGCTTAAACCAGAAAACAAGTTTCTGCCAGACCTGGACGCCATTCCAGAGGAAGTCTGCAAAAAAGCCAAGTTGATTCTGTTCAACTATCCAAACAATCCGACTGCCGGAGTCGCTGATATGGCGTTCTTCGAGAAGGCTGTTGCTTTCGCCAAGAAGCATGACATTTTGCTCTGTCACGACCTCTCGTACTCCGAAATGACATTCGACGGCTACAAAGCTCCATCGATTCTCCAGGTGCCAGGCGCCAAAGACATCGCTATCGAGCTGCACACGCTCTCCAAAACATACAACATGACGGGATGGAGAATTGGTTTTGCCATCGGCAATGCGCAGGCAATCAAGGCTCTAGCCAGCTTGAAATCAAACGTCGACACCGATGTCTTCAAAGCGATTCAAGTTGCTGCAGTAGCCGCTTTCACCGGACCAACAGACTTCATCGACCACTGCAACAAACTGTATGTGGAGCGCCGCGACCTCGCCATCAAGTGCCTGGGCGAATTGGGTTGGAATATCCCACCGCAAAAGGCGACATTCTACATGTGGCTGCCCACACCCAAAGGCGTCAGCTCTGCCGACTTCTGCACGCAAATGCTGGAAGTAGCAGGCATCGTCGTGCCGCCTGGCACAGCCTACGGCCCCAACGGCGAAGGATTCTTCCGCATGTCGTTGTGCACAGACGTAGTGCGCTTGCAGGAAGCGTTCGATCGCATGAAGAAGCACTCGATCACTTTCGACATGGGCAAAGCACCTGTCTAAGTAGCGATAATATTCGAAAAGAAGTCCCTCCTCGCCGGGGGACTTTTTTTGTGTTCAAATGCCGGGGAGTCCGTCATATAATACGGACTTCCGCTCCTGCAGGTACTCGTGACCACCGACACAAGAACAGTCGCATCTATCTGGGCACCGCTGCGCCGGCCGGTTTTTCGCGCTTTGTGGTGGACCAGTGTGGTCTCGTCCGTCGGGCTATGGATGCAAGACATAGCACAATCATGGCTCATAACATCGCTCGCACCATCACCGGTGATGGTGTCACTCGTACAGACCGCGACATATTTACCATTTTTCCTGCTTGCCATACCGGCAGGTGCAGTTGCAGATGTAGTCGACAGACGCATTTTGTTGCTTACATCAATGCTGTGGATCTGCACGGCAGTAGTCACACTGGGGCTGCTCACAATCAGCGGCTCGATGACAGCATGGCTGTTGATTGTGCTGATCTTCGTTTCAGGTCTGGGCTCGGCAATGAATTCACCAGCATGGAATTCACTGACACCAGAATTAGTGCCAAAATCCGAATTGGAATCAGCTGTTGCCCTGGGCGGTGCCGGGTTCAACTGCGCCCGCGGAGTAGGCGCCGCACTGGGAGGTTTGTTGGTGGCACAGCTCGGTGCAGGCTGGGTGCTGCTCATAAATGCCATGCTCATGAGCCTCGTGTGGACAGCAATTTTCAGATGGAAGCGAGAGCCGGTAGTAAACGAAGTGCCTGAGAGGGTGCTTGGCGCAATGCGCGCCGGAATTCGCTACGTGCGGCATTCCAAGCCACTTCGTCACGTCCTGGCTCGTACCGGAATTTTTGTCTTCAGCGCCAGCTGTCTCTGGGCGCTGCTACCATTACTGGCTCGAAAAATCATGAATCTGGATTCGACGCAGTACGGTCTCATCATCAGTATGTTCGGATTGGGCACCCTATCTGGTGCAACACTCCTGCCGCAGTTCCGAAAGTCCGTGTCACTAGATGTTCTGGCAGCCACAGGCACTGCACTCTTCGCGGTAGGAATGGCAAGCGTTGCGTTTTTCAGCTCTTATCACGTGGCATTAATAGCGATGCTGCTCAGCGGCGCTGGTTGGATATTTGCATGCAATGCCATTAATTCAGCAATGCTGATGGCATCACCTTCATGGGTGAGAGCGCGCTCTGTAGCCATGTATTTGCTAGTCTTTCAAGGCTGCCTGGCTTTTGGCAGTCTGTGCTGGGGATTTGTGGCGCAAAAATTCGACATGCCACATGCGATGTTGGGTGCAAGCCTGGGACTTGTGGCGAGTCTCGCCATCGGCATCAAGTATAAGTTGACGGCAGTGGAAAAGCTGGACATGCGAATGTCCGGACCCTGGCCGAAGGTTGAGACTACAGTCACCCCGCACCCAGACCACGGTCCCGTTTTAATAACCATCGAATATCACGTCGACCAGGAGAGTATCAATGAGTTTTTCGATGCTATCGGAGCTCTGGAAAAGCAAAGACGCAGAAATGGTGCCTTCCAATGGCACCTCTTCATCGATCTGTCTACACCAGGAGTCTACGTCGAATCTTACTTCGTAGAGACCTGGGCCGAGCATCTGCGCCTGCGAGACCGGGCTACTCTTGATGACATCACCGCGGAAAAACGAGTCTATGCCTGCCATACAGGCGACTGCGAACCAAGGGTAAAACATATGGTGACAGAACGACGACGAAAAAAAACGAAGGAGTAAAAATGAGCGGCATAGTTACTTTGCGAGAACAAAATTTCAAAGTAGACCTCAAACCTGGCTCAATGCCTGTCTTTTGTGCCGAGCCAGACAACAGCACCAGGCTGCCTGGATTGATCCTGATTCACGAAATCTTCGGCGTCAACGATCACATACGAGACCTGGCAAGAAGATTCGCCGAACATGGAATCAGAGTTTATGCACCGGACCTTTTTGCACGCTCGGAACTGTTTCCCGCAAGCGAAGCGGATCGAGACAATCTTGATGTGATGCGACAGGCGTGGAACTCAATTCCGGACAGTCAAATCATGGCCGACCTCGATGCCCTGTTCACGCACATCCAATCACAAGAAAACATCAACGGAAAGACAGGAGCAATAGGCTTTTGCATGGGCGGAGCGATAGCACTTTTACTCGCTTGCCACGAGCCCAAGCTGGCATACGTCGTCGATTTCTATGGACGAATTCGATACGGTTTCACGTCTAAAACAAAGCCGAAAGATCCAATCGAGTATCTCGTCCCGCTCAAGGCTCCTCTTCTTGGATTGTTCGCGGGCAAAGACGAGTTGATTACAGCAGACCATATAGAAGAGTTTTCACAGCGACTGCAAAAGCTGGAAAAATCATATCAGCTCAAAGTCTACGAAAACGCACCGCACGCCTTCTTCAACGATCGAAGACCGCATTACAATAGAGAAGCCAGCGAAGACGCATGGCAGCTAACTCTGGCATTTATAAAGAAACATAGTAAAGAGGAACGACTCGGCCCATTGTGAATCGTTCCTATTTTAATGGAAGTGCTATAGCCAGTGAAATCTAGCCACACGTTCAGAACTTTTAAAAGAAGTGTCGAGGCATCACTGAAGGCTCTGGCACCTGCAGGGTCGATATCGTCAGTCTTCCCATCTACCGAATTCATCACCTGCATTATCCTTGTAGCACTGAAGGTACTCGAGGCACGCAATCAACTGGATCGGTTGAATTGTGTCGAGTCACAGCTCTCAAAAGTCGGTTCACTTCGCCCGATGATCGACCAGTTGTGCCAGACCGTTAACATGACCGCCCCGAATGAAATTCGCCTATCTACAACCGAAAACGACTTTCCTTCGGAATCTCAAATAGCAGAGGCGCTGAGACATCTTGAACAAACACCGTCGGAAACATGGCAAAACGATCTGACCATAGGCTATGCATATCAGTTTCTTTCAATGCAAGCAAGAAAGAACGCACAGGCAAATATCCAGACGGCCAATAAGGAATTCTCAAAAACAGACATGATTGCCTTCACTCAGTTGTATACACCAGACTGGGTCGTCGACTTTCTCCTTGCCAATTGCGCTCTGCCGCAGCTTGAGCCGGCGTTTGCGAATCAGGCACCGAACGCTTATAGAATCTGGCAAGTGAACGCTCCTATCAACACGCACAGCATAACAAAGAGCCGAAAAGAGACGGCTCACCGAACTGCTTCGGATCTCACCATCCTTGACCCCGCATGTGGTGCCGGTAACTTCCTGGTGCGTGCGCTCGATTTATCAATCAACCTTCATCTAAAAGCTGGACTCTCGGCAGAGAAAAGCGTGCAACTGGCTCAGAAACGTAACGTCTACGGTGCTGATATCGACATAGCTGCATTGTGGATTACTTGTCTTTCTCTTTTGATCAAGTGTTTTCAGTATTCGAAAAATGCACCCTCTGATTTCTTCAATGTAGCAATTGCGAAAAGCCAACAGTCTCCAGACGGTGACCACAGAAACGATTTGCTGGGCAGCCTGGCGCGAGATTTTGAAGCTCCCCATGTTCTGTCCCAGAAATATGCCGTCGTGCTTATGAATCCGCCGTATATTGGCCGCAAGTTGATGAGCAGACAGCTCAAGTCAGCATTGAAAAGTGAATATCCAGATAGTCACAGCGATATCAGCGCAGCATTCATAGAACGTTCTTTGGAATTGCTGGAAGATTGTGGCAGCCTGGGCACCATAACCCAGGCATCTGTCTTGACACTGCCAAGCTACGGCAAACTGCGCAAAACCATACTGACTAAATATCACATATTTTCTTGTGCAGATGCCGGTTCAGGCGTATTTCCGCTACAAGGTGGAGACAAAGTAAACAGCGCTCTTTTAGTAATCGAAAACAAGGCGCAACCGTCAACAACTTCGAATTTTTTCGATTTGCGCCTGCACAAAGACAAGCCACAAGAGCTACTCTGCCAGCTTAAGTTGCTCAACGATCAAAAAAACGGATCTTACTTCCGTCACGATCAAAGAATGTTTCTCGAAGAGCATGAAAATGCCATCAAATACGCCTGCCCTGGAGTCATTCTCGCACTATCAAGACAAGTGCCGACACTGTCGGAAATCGCCGAAATTCGCCAGGGTCTAGCTACGTCTGACAACGAGCGCTTTATCAAAAAAATCGACGATGTTCCTGCGGAGCTAATCGGCAGCACCTGGGTCCCATACGTAAAAGGTGCTGGTGCAGATCGGTGGTTCAGCCCGGTCGTGCATGTGGTGAACTGGGAAAATGACGGCAGAGAGATCAAAGAAGCAGTGAGCGCAGCGTATCCATACTTAAATGGAAACATCAAATGGGTCGTAAAAAATGAACAGTTTTATTTCCGCTCCGGACTCTGTTTTTCTTTTGTAAATACAGGTAATCTGGCGGTGCGAAAACTGCCTGCCGGCTGTATCTTCGACGTAGGCGCCTCTGCTGTCTTCGTAAATGAAGGCGTTGACGAAGACTTTCTTCTTGCTTACCTGAATTCTTCACTGATTGCGGCGATTGCCAAATCAATCAATCCCACAATCAACTTTCAAGTAGGCGACCTTAAGCGGTTGCCTTTATTTCCGCTCGATCTGGAGCAGCGGCAAAAACTGTCTGACATTTCAAAAGAATGCCAACGATTAGCCAGACGATTGCATGATAAATTACAAGCAGATCCGGTGACGGCTGGGCGCACGCACCAGGCGCAGCAATATGTCGCACCGGACAGGGGCGAAGCACAATTGACTGATTTGGAAAAGCAGAACGACGAAATCGTCTTGAGCGCATTCGTGAAAGCTTTCGCATTGACCTCAGACCAACAAGCAGAAGTAGAGTCATGGGTGCGCCGTGTTACCGGCAAGACAAAATAATCTGTTCGTCTGACACACCTTTGACATAACTTTGCAGTAAGTTCATCTAGTCCACCCCAATTACTAGAAATAAGGCAGTCCTACATCCGCAGATTCGGAACACGATGTCCAGCTGGGTCAACCAGCTGTGCAAATCGGCGCGTTCAATAGATCTGGTCTAATCGACGTGATCATATCGACGTGTTCATATCAACGTTGTTCTGCATGCGCGGGATGATAGCGCGCTGCCTTGATTCTAATAACCCGAGATAACCTATGAAGAAAATTCCGCGCAAGATTCTATTTATATGCAGGCAGGAACAATTACCAATCCATGCTGTTCTAAACCATGCAGCGACCTTACTCATCATCGCTTTATCAACTTTCTACTCCCCAGCCCTGGCCGCCACTTCATCAATCAACGATACTGAGAGCCTCTGCCCAAAGACTGACAACAGTATCCGCGTGCTCATAGCAAATTCACTACCAATGCAAGCAGTGGCTGAAAGTGATGATGTTGTGAATGGAAACAATAATTCCATCGATGCAGCCGATACATCAGATACATCAGATACAGCGGATACCTCAGATACAGTCGACACTGTCGGTACCGTTAGTCCTGTAGCTCCTGGGGTGCAAGGCAATACCGGAGCCAGAGCTCGTATTGCTTCTTCACTACCAATTACGGCAACACCGAAAATTGACATGACAGCGAGACAGAACGTAGTTCGGCCCGACTTCATTCCAATTTCAGCCTTTACTAATGATGAAATGGTGGCACCTTACCACGAACTCACAAGTAGCGCGACCGCGTCTCAAGAATTACCGAAGCGCATCAAACTGGATCCGAAAGTGGCGCGACACTGGACCGGCACGAAAGTGGAGCCATTCTGGGTCACAACCACTCCTGACAAAAGTCACCCGGGCACGTATTCATTTTGCAGCGAGACGGAAGGTGGACCCAGAGGTTGGTTGCAGCACACTGGTGAATGCAGCGCCTGGGGACATCCGGAATACAGATACTGGTTCGATCCAGGCTAAGTCAGAACCTTCAGCGCCCCTTCCACCATAAAAGGACCAGTTGTCGAGGTGCATATGATTTGCCAGACGCCTTAAAATGGAATGGTAAACGTAACGGCGCCTGAAAGTGAACCGAATTAGACAGAAAACACAAACCAAAATCGTCCTGGCGGTGGCAGTTTTTGCAACACTAACAGGCACGTTGTCGGCAGAGGGCGCACCCCCATCTAAAGCAGACAATCAGGCAGCGATTCGACAAATAATTGCTCAATATGCCAATGATGCAAATCAGGATATTGAGGATCCTCTTCACACACCAGATCCCAAAAGTCGTTCTAGAGAACTTGTGAAGTTGGGATGGGAGTTTTTAAAAGTTGGAGACGTTAAAAGTGCCATGAAGAAATTTCTTCTGGCTGTGAAGATGGACGAAGATAACGCCTCGGCATATTTTGCCGCCGGTTTCGAGTGCAGCATCGAAGATTGTCTGGATGAGGCAATCACTTTCTACCGGCTGGCCTTAAAACGCGACAACACCTCTGCTCCGACGTACGCAAACTTAGCCAAAGCACTACTACTGCAAGATAAATATTCGAAAGAGGCTCCACAACTTTTAGACGCGGCAATACAAGCTGACCCAAAGTATCCGGAATCATACGTTACTTATGCACGCTATCTTGCGGATCGTGATGACTGGACCGACGCCGGCTCAAAAATGGAACAAGCTATTGCGTTGGGTCATCAAGTTGATTCATCGGTTAGAAAGGACTTCAAAAAGCACGGCATCTATCTGAGCGGCAGCCACTAGATGGCCTTGTCTCATCAATAGTCGGCGAACTTGAAGCTTAGCCGAAGAGTGTATATATTGTTCAACCATGGAAACATTTTTCGACGGCGTTTTGATCATCGGCGGCAGCCTCGCCCTTGCGCTGGGAGGCATGTGGATTGTCAGGACCAAAATAGCTCGCGAGAGTTTATTGGAAAACCACGAAGTAGCCGGTTACATGCTGTCGATCGTGGGAACCCTATACGCCATTCTTCTGGGCTTGATTGTAGTCAACGTGCAAACAAAGTTTGAAGTTGCGAACCAGATGGCGGTCACGGAAGCAAACTGTCTGTCAGATTTAGCCCATCTCGCCGCTCTTTACTCAGAATCGACACGCAAACAAATTCACAAACATCTTTACGATTATGCATCCGCCGCACGAGACCAGGACTGGTCTGCAGTTTCCACCGGCAAAGCAAAGGAAGCGACAATTCCCTCTTACCGGGCACTATGGAAAACAATCAACAAGATGGAGTTGTCGGGAAACAAACAGGAAAGCGGCTTTTCCAATATTCTCACTACAATGGCGCAACTTTCCGATGCCCGCCGATTCCGCATGGTGGCAAGCCAGAACGGATTGTCTCCGATACTATGGGCGGTGCTGATTATCGGAGAGGTCTTGATCGTCTGGTTCACCTATTTCTTTTTCGTAGAAAACATCAAAGCCCAGGTGATTATGACAAGTTTCGTCGTCGTGTTTTTGTCACTCAACTTGCTTTTGGTTTTTCTCTACGACAATCCCTATAGAAGCGAATTAGGGGCACGAAATGCCGGTGTGACGTTTCATCCCGAATGGTTTCTAGAAAATCCGGAACCAGCAAAAGCTGGCGGAGACACTTTACCCTCGGCTGAACACACAAAATCTGACGTCGACTCCAGGCCAACGGATGAACCATCAAGATAGGCAAGCTAAGAATCTTGAATTCCAACAAAGGCATAACTAATATGAGACTA
Organism: Candidatus Melainabacteria bacterium; assembly: GCA_003963305.1. Lineage (NCBI taxonomy): Bacteria > Bacillati > Candidatus Melainabacteria > Candidatus Melainabacteria bacterium. The sequence goes on from RXJR01000015.1 coordinate 176,728, forward strand.
AATATGCAGAAAGAAGTTTTCGCAATTGCACTTTCTACGGTATTGATGATGGCGCTGCAGGGAACGCCGAGCCTCGCGCAAGCGCAAACACTTGCGCCAACGGCTACGCCAGATTCGGTGCCTGGTCCCACGCCAGCAACTGACGCAGAGTCACTTGCAATCGCTAAGTCCGTCGACCAACTCGTGCTGAGCGAACTGAGTCAACAGAATATTCCCGGATATGCGCTTGCCGTAATCAAAGACGGCAAATTGATTGTACACCGCGGCTATGGCGTCATGGACCTGCAAACGCAACAACCAGTGACACCGCAGACGGTGTTCGGATTAGCGTCTCTGACCAAAACCTTTACAGCATTAACTCTGCTCACCCTTGTTGACCAGGGTAAAGTGGGTCTTGATGATACGCTCGATATGTACGTCTCTGACCTGACCAAGCCGTATCAAAAGCTGACGATACGCCAGTTAGCTTCAATGACGGCCGGAGTGCCAAAAGAACTCGCACAAGAAGTCGAATGGAAAAACCAATTGCCGATTCTGGTTAACACTCCGCTGGTATCCGAACCGGGTACGGCATTTTTATATTCCAATTTCAGCTACAGACTGCTGGGCGATGTAATCCAGAAAGCCTCGAGCAGGCCGTATTTCGAGTTGGTTCGAGAACGAATCTTTACCCCGTTGCAAATGACTTCAAGCGGCACCACGGTGGAGTTTCAATCAAGCGGTTTGCTTGCCTCACCATATGGCGACAATAATGGGCAAGCACAGGTGCACCCTGTTCAATACAAGAGCCCGGCAATTTCTTTTTCAGCAGGAATGCTTGCCAGCACTGTCGATGATTTACTCAAATATTCACAAGCATTATTGAGCAGGCAGTTACTTTCACCAGCATCCTATCAAACCCTCTGGTATCAACGTCCTCCCCTACCAGGAGGCGCACCATCGCCCTGGGCCTTCGGCTGGTCATCGAAAGTCGATCCTAAGTACGGCACTCGCATAGTAGCAATGAATGGTGGCACGCCCGGTGTCGCATCGACAATAATTCTATTGCCCGAAAAAAATTGTGCAGTGGTTTCGCTGTGTAATTTGAGAAAGCCAGCGGTGCCAGCCATTGCAAGAAAAGTAGCGAGTCTCGTATTTTCGGTGGAGCCCGCATCGAGCACCTCCCAAACACCACCATCAGAAGAACAAACTGGCGAATAAAGACCTGCCATATCACTTCATTTGATTAGATATTACTTCTCAGTTTATCTATCACAGTGTGGTCGAAAGCCCACATGCCTGACCAACAAATCATTATCCGAAAGCTCTATCATATTCATGAGCGTGTATAGTGGATACATGGTCGATCGGTTATTGGAGAAATTATGCCGAGCAGTTTCCAGGACGACAAAATCAAGTTAGCAGAAGAAGCAAAATCCAGTCTGGACATGGCTAGAGAACTAGCGGATTCTGGCAAGTACTATGAGACTCTTGAATGTTATCTATTTGCCTTCGACAATAGCTGGGCGGTCGATGAATGGGATGGAGCCAGGCTTTCAATAATCCCAGCCGAGATCATGTTATTGAGTGAGCACTTCCCCGCTGCGCGTCGAGCACTGCAAATCAGACGAGACGCAACGGAAAATCAAATCAGAAACGGTAATCGAGATGAAGCTGTAGTAGCAGAGTGGTCTTCACTAAACCACCATCTAGAAGAACAAGAGCGCGAGATCGCCCTTTTAAATGAACTAGAAGATAAGAGCACCGAAACAGAAGCACTCAAGAAGACTATCGTCAGATCAAACTATGACAAGCTTCTGGACGAAGAAAACTACGCGATTCTATCTGAACATTTTGACGAACTCAGGCATCGCTTAGAATCCACAATATCGCATTACCAAACGCTTCTTCAAAAGCCACCTTATTGGGCATCTCAGCATGAAATGTGGAGAGCTACAATGTGCGCACAAGGTTCAAAATTGTACCAGGTGGCACTATCGACAAACCGACAAGCGCAAGCGGAAGAAATCTGTGAGCAAGTGTTCCGGTACTGCAATAATGCGCTCGCATTCAATCTGTTTATCACAGCCGCTCTCAAGGTCGGAAATCAGAGTAAAGCAGCCGAATTACAGCAACAAGCGAAAAAATCACTCAGCACCGACGAGGCGAGTAAAGTGGTCTGCTAGTTCTGTGCTATCCGTGTGCTAGTGGTCTGCTAGTTCTGTGCTATCTGTGTGCTAGTGATGTGCGAACCACTGTGCTAGTAGCTGTGTTGAATTCGCTCGTAGTCGTTTTTCACCCAGTTGTAGCCTGGTTTGATGTCTGTAGCAGCGACATAGTCCGCTTCAAAACTAACGCTTTGCCTCTCTGACTGGCCTGGGAAAGTGAGTCCTGGATTGCCGTTCAAGGCATTAACTGCGGCGAGTAATCCACGGTCAAATTCATAATTACCGCTGGAACGAACCATGCGTGGTGTAATCTGATGATCGCGAGTAACAGTGATACTCAAAGTAGCTTCACCAGGCACAGAGGCAATATTGCTCCAGGTTTGATAAATTGCAGCACTGAGCTGTTTATGCCAGGCTTCCCAGGCTAGTGTCAATTCTTTCGAACCTCGCTCAGCACCCAGGTCGAATTTCGAATTTGGAATGCTGCCGAATTGCGCTGGTTGAAGAAGTCCCAGCTTTCCATCGCTTCTAACAGCTGAACCAATCAGCGGTTTGAACGCTGAGGTGTCAACAAGACCTGTAATTGTCTTCCCACGGAAATCAGGCGCCGGCATTGGGCGAACTAAACGCAATGGAGCGGTATTCGAAACTCCGCCCGACTGGGAATTGTCCGGGCGACCCAGTCGCAAAATCTCATCGTCTTTAGAGGCGGAGCCATGCAACAATTCGCACTCGCCCGGAACAGCGACGTTAGAGACGATGAACAATACAACAGCAAACAGACTGGTGCTCACAGACTTTCTTTTTACCGTGCCCATAGTCTTCACCCCGACTCTAATATCCGCCCATGAATAATCCCAGTGCAGCTCCCATCAAGGCGCCTTTCATTGCCGAACTTTTCATATTGCCACTGTGCCCCATGCCACTGTACATGGCACCAGCGGCGGCACCAGCCAGTCCACCGATCGCAGCACGTTTGATTCTGGTGCTGGAGCCTCCGTAACGTCCACCGTACATTGAGTTGTAGCCACTGTAGCGAACGCCGCCGCCAAGCATCGAGCCCATGGAACCAGCTCCCAGCAAACCAATGCCCAGCCCGCCGAGACTACCAAGCCCACCGAGTCCGCCCAGACCTCCTAACATGCTGGAGCTTCCCGTCGAACTTATGTTGCCATACTGGATGCCACCAGGAGTGTTGTTGCTGAACTCATCGTCAAAGTTGGTGCTCTGACCGTTGGCAATGCCGGAAAATGGAGTCAACTGTCCGGCAGAATTTCCATTGCCTGAGCTTGCGCCCGAGTTTCCACTATTGCTGCCGTAGGAACCAGTGCCACCACTATTGTTGCCGTAGGATGATCCGGAACTTGCTCCGCCTGTAAATCCAGTCAGCTGCCCGGCACGTCCACGATGGCGATCGGGCGCGGCGGCAGGAAAACCGTCATCAGAAGAATTTTGACTCGAGCCGCTATTCGCAATCTGATTTAAACTTGCCAGCGCATCTTTGTAGAGAGAATTGCCTGGGTCGCTCGCAATCGCATTATTGTATGCAGCTCGTGCTCTTGCGTAGTCCCCCTTCCCTTTATAGGCTTGACCAAGAGCGTACAGTACGTCACCGTCATTTGGTGCTTGCTGCGAAACATATTGTAAATTGGAAATTGCCCTGTCGTAATCATGATTCTTGTAAGCCGTTGCAGCACTGTCAATCATTTGCTTCAAGCTTGCTTGCTTGCGTTGTTCTTGTTGTTCGAGAGCAGCTTGTTGGGCGACCTGCTGCTGACGCTGTTGTGCGCTGGCTTTGTCTTGCAACTTAGTTTCAATGCTTGAAATCGCACTGGCGAGGTCGGTGTCTGAGGGATTGATACGCGCAGCCGCTTTATAGTTACTCAACGCGGATTGCAAGTCACCCCGCCCCTCAGCTATTACGGCCAGGTTGTAATAGGCATCTGCACTGTTTTTATTGATACTGAGCGCTTTGCGAAATTGTTTTTCTGCTTCGTCAGTTTTTCCTTGAGAATATAAACGCATGGCATTACGGAGAGTCTCTTTCTCTGCATCACCAGCGGCGGTGATAGACGGTGCATCACTGCTATAAGAATCAGGCGCAGGAGAAGGAGAAGAATCAGCTCGCCTCCCGTTGGAAGTATCTAGTTGTGGAGCCATGGCGGGCAAAAGCAAATTGTCATTTTTGGAACCACCCAGAGCTTTCGAAATCTCAGACTCACGGTAAGCGGTGCTGCCTGAATGCACCTTTCCAAACAAATTCATCTCCAGGTCTTTCAAGCGGGCGTTTTCGCTCAGCTTCGGATGTGTCTCGCCGAACACCACCTTTTCGAAGTTATCCAAGGAGCTATTGCCCTGGGCAGCGGCATAGACCATCGTCACATTACCGGCCAAAAGCAGCAAGCTTTGTGAAAGACAGATTACAGATCGACTGAAGCGACTTCGAAAGTTCATTCCTACCTGCCCGTAGTAGCGGCCATTGCCATGGGCACACAGCCCGGCGCCGATAAATTTTGAGACGCTACGGCCGATGCGATGTTCCGCTGGCAGAGGCTGAAGACAGAACTAGCGGGTTGTGAGCACTTCCTGGCGCTTTTCATCAGTTGGTTGGGTTTCCGGAGAAGGCGGGACAGGAAAAACGATTCTCACACTCGCACCGTGACCACCGGGTCCTTCACCAACGATGACTTCGGCACGATGAATATTGGCAATTTCTCGTACGATAGCTAGACCAAGACCGCTACCGCTCGCACTGGCACTACGATCGCTCAAACGATAAAACCGCTCGAAGACTCTTTCACGCTCATCAGCGGGGATACCTGGTCCATCGTCTTCAATAATGAGTTCTGGATTTCTCTTCTCGCCATTCTCACGACGAGGCTCGATTCGCACAGTAACATGACCGCCGGGCGGAGTGTAAAGCACAGCATTGTCAATCAAATTCGCAGCCAGTTCGTGCAAGCTCGATTGATCGCCAAGAACGTGTAGAGGTTGTGAAGTCCCTTCAAACCCTAAATCAATGTTTTTGCGAATTGCCTCAGGAACAAACTCTTTAGTGGCATTGCGCGCAATAACATTTAGGTCCACCGGCTGAAACATCTCAAGGTTTGCTGCGCCCGGCTCAGACCGAGCCAGAGCAAGTAATTGATTCGCCAGGCGAGCAGCTCGTTCAGCCCCCGTGCGAATCAATGCAAGCGCATGCTGAACATCAGCCGGGTCAGTCTGTCGCAGCGCCAACTCGGTTTGCGTTTTCAGCCCGGCAATTGGCGTGCGCAACTGATGCGCAGCATTTGCTACGAAACGGCGCTGCGCCTGCATGTCATCTTGCAGGCGTTGAAGTAACTCGTTGATAGCTGTTACTAGCGGTCGAACCTCTTTAGGCACATCTTCGACAGCAATTGGTCCGAGGTCGACAGGCGTTCGGCTAGCGACAGCGTCTCTCAATTTGTTCAGCGGTCGCAAACCACGACGCACACCGAGCAGCACAACCAGACCCGAAAGCGTGACAATTACAAACTGGGTGGTGAGAGTGCCAATCAAAATTTCGTCAGCAATTTGCTCTCTACCATGCAGCGTTTCAGCGACTTGAATGTAGAGATAGGTTCCCGGGTTTGCCGGCAGTTGATACCTGATGCTGGCGACACGAATCGGCTCTCCTTCGATCGTGGCATCGCGATAGTCAGCGGAATGATCGTTTTCATCGGCTTCTTCGAAGTTGGGCAGCGGCAGGTTCGCGTCGCCCGCAACGATGCGATGGTGCTCGTCCAAAACCTGGTACATAACCCGGTCTTTCATGTTGTCTTTGAGAATTGCCAGAGCTGCAGGAGGAATATCTACAGTTAAACGTCCGTCCTGCTTCTTAACGCATCCCGCGATTGAATAAACCGAGTCGAGCAAGGCTTTGTCGTAAGCATCTGTGGCCATGCGGATTGCCAACCCATATGTCAACGCCGCACCAACCAACAAAAGCACCAGAATTGGTACCACAAGCCAGGCGAGAAGCTGGGTCCGAATAGAAGGGTTCAATCGCCGTGTGTATAGCTTCATGACTGACTTTCCAACAAATATCCGAGACCACGAATAGTTCGTATGTTGACACCGGCAGGTTCCAACTTCTTGCGCAATCGATGCACATTTACTTCCATCGCATTATGACTGACTTCTTCGTCCCAGCCGTACATGTGCTCGATCAACTGCTCTTTGCTGACAATGCTGCCGCCACGTTGCAATAAAACTTCCAGGACGGCAAGCTCACGTGCCGATAGTTCAATTTGTTGATCGCCCACAGTGACACGGCGTCCAACCGTATCAAAGCGCAAAGGACCGTACACGACCTCAACGTTTTGATTAGTCCGTCCCCGTCTGAGCAGGGCTCTCACACGCGCTTCCAATTCCGGCAAATCGAACGGTTTAGTCATATAGTCGTCGGCGCCGAAGTCCAGACCGGTGACACGGTCTTCCAGGCGGTCGCGAGCGGTGAGAATCAAAACCGGAAGCATCTGATTTCGTGCTCTCAGACGACGCAAGACCTCCAGTCCATCGACTCGCGGAAGACCGAGGTCGAGAATGAGTAAATCGAAAGCAATCGTTTCCAACGCATGATCTGCATCTAATCCCGAACTGGTGTGATCTAGAGCATAGCCAGCCAGCCGCATTGCCCGAGCAATGCCGTCTGACAAAATCTCATCGTCTTCAACTAAAAGAATGCGCATGTCGAAAAATCCAGAATCGGCGCCAGAACAAAGGTATCACGCCGTTCTTTACAAGTGTCATTCATAAGGAGATCTTATCGATCAATGTTACCAGGCAGGCGACAACCCAGCCACCAGATACATTCACGGTAAGGCAGGAGTAAGTTTAGCTCGTACAATGATATTCGGCGCTGCCCACAACCGGAAACACATGACTGATTCCAATTCAACAGACGATCAAACTCTCGCCCCAAGCTTGAAAACGGGCGTTTTGCTGTTGCATGGGCTGACCGGGATGCCGTCTGAGATGCGCCCGATTGAGAAACATTTGACTCAGCAGGGGTGCATCGTATCCTGTCCGATGCTGGCTGGACATGGCGGCGACCACAACGAACTACTGGCAACCGGCTGGAAAGATTGGCTTGCCAGCGCAAAAACGGCACTTGACGAGCTTTTGAAACAATGCGACCACGTCGTTGTCGGCGGTCTTTCAATGGGTGCGCTGCTGTCGCTTATGCTGGCGATTGATGAACCGCGTGTAAGCGGGATAGTCATGCTTTCTACGACTATTAGTTACGACGGCATGACCTCAACACGTTTTAAAATATTTCTTCCTTTTGTCGATTTGATTCCATGGCTGGGACGCAACTGCTACTGGACGGAGTCACCGCCGTATGGATTGAAAGATCTGCGCCTGCAAAAACAAATTACCAAACAAGTAGAAGCGGCGAAGCGCGGCGAAAGCACCACATTTGGTTTATTCCGTACTTATGCAGGATCTCTGCGTCAAATGGATCATCTCGTGGCGCAGGTAAAAAAGCAGGCGAAAAAAGTACGCTGCCCTGCTCTCGTAATTCACGCGCTGGAAGACACGATCACCACAACAAAAAACGCCGAAACCATTTGTAAGTTGATGGTGGCTAACGACAAGACTCTCGTTCTGCTCGGTGGATGCGACCATGTGTTAACGCTGGATCTGAGACGGAAAGATGTTGCTGCTTACATAGCCAGATTTGCCGCAAAAGCAAGTTGGGAATTCAGCAAGAGCAATGCAGACAGAGTAGTCGCTGTGCGAAGCTGACAAGATCGGGTCAACTGGTGCTGGTATGAAAAAATCCATATGAAGAAACCAGCAACAGGATTGAAGTTCTAACGCGCGGCTATTGCAAGACTGAAACTAAACCGACGTTTTTTCTTTTTCAGTCAACTTCGCAGCGCTCTTGATTGTTCGAGCATTGAGTGGGTTGCCGTCGGCGAAAGCTTCCTCAGGATGAGCTTCGATGTACACTTTCAAGTCATCATCCAGAGTTGACCATGTCACGTCGCGCGTCGCAATTGTGTAGAGCTTATGCATAATCGGGTTACTGTGCTTGCAATAGTTGGTCAGCGGAACAAGCGAATGTCCTACATCGATCTTGGCTCGATAGCCAGTCTGTCCGCTCTGAAATTCGCTTGCACCCGTCGTTAAAACCCAGTCAAGCGCGCCTTCCCAGAGCCTGAAATAAAGTAACCATTCAGATGGTAGGTGGTAGTTGAAACCGATGAATTTATTAATTACACGTTTACCAAGCTGGAAACAAAGCATGAAAGCTACCAATTCCTGGTTATCAGCCTTGCGAATCAAGATAAAGTAAGACTCGTCTAGGTCGGCTATCAAAGAGAAGAATTTGCGATTCAATTTCTCGAATTTCGTTTTGCCTTTCTCATATGTTTGCCAGAAAAGAGCAAAGGCATCATCAAGCGTTTTCGAATCAGGACGATTAACAACTTCAGTAGTCAACTCAATGAGCTGCTTGCTCTTCTTCAACTTCTTCTTCAAGTTGTGACGGCGAGAACTCTTCAAATTTGCGAAATAAGTTTCCTTCTTATTATCGTGCAACTCAATCATGGTGCCGGGAAAACTTACCAGTTCAAACATATTTTGCTGCTTTGCGAGCCTTGAAAGAGCATTGCGATAGCTGTCAGGGAAATCCTTCCAGACAATGAATGGTGCCTTCACCTGCCTCGCCCGGCGCTCGAATGCTGCTTGTAAAAATGGTGCCACCTCTTCGATCGTGGTTTCAGAAAGAAGCCCGACGGTTCCTTCATCAGTGCAAGGCGAACCGATAAACAGGGTGCGCTGATAAAGAAGTGACGGAACAATCTTGCCAATCACCTTCAGAATCGGCACTACTTCCGGTGGCGCTACTAATTCAATCGGAACATCCATCAAAAACGTGGGAGCTATACCAACATCTTTTCCATCTTTGACAATGATGGCATACGCAAATTTGAACTGATCTTGGATATCACAATTTTCCAGGGTTCGATACCACCAGCGACCTTCCACCGGTGGCGCAAAACAAGCCGTCCAGAGATGATCGTCGATTTGAGCCTCGCTATCGACCCAACGAATAGACACCCCGGACGTCATGAGTGTTGTCCTGTTGAATTCAGTCCCAGCAACACGGTCCCGCACAGAATTAGCACTACCCCTATCCATCGTTCTCTTTGCACACGCTCCTTGAGAAATACACGAGACATCAACAGCACCATTACGAAACTCAAGCTGCCCATCGGATAAGCAATGCTTACATTCAGATTCTGCAGCACAACCGTCCAGACAACAGCTTCAATCGACATACAGGCAATTCCACCGGCAAGCCAGAGGCGGCTGCCCAGGTCGCCATCTTCGCTTCGCGTGGACTTCTTCTTGAAACACAGTTGTCCACCCGCTTCAATAGTAGTGGCACATACAACAAGAAGAATGGCGACCAATTGATTCATAAAATGGCACCACTTTTTGATTGTGCATCAGCACCGATGGCACCATTGACGGTGTTGTGATCGGTTTTACTTATAAACCAAACCCCGACAAGTACCAGCGAAATTCCTAGTATTTGCAGAAGAGTAATCTGCTCATGCAAGATCGCTGCAGAAAGAATGCCCACTGAGATGTAACTAAGCGACGTGATCGGTTGCGAGTAACTCAGGTCAGCATGTTCGAGCACTTTGAGCCAATTAGCAAGTTGCAACAGAAACAGAGTGACAACCAGCCAGAAGAGCGGATGTTCAAACGTAGCAATCAAAGGGGAAGGTGCATGCTCAGTCGCTTGAACAGCCATCTTCCAAAACACCTGAACGCCGGTATCCAAAATAATTGCAATCGAGAGCCCCAGACAGATATGCAACGGCACTCGCTTGAACAACGGCAGCGATTCAACTTGCTGGTATAAAGGCAGTTTTCGAAGTTTCTGCAGAAGACTCATTGTCGTACTCTACAAAACCGAAGTTCGTTTCGCCCAGACATATCGCTTCAGCAACGGAGCTGGTCTGAATCGCTCTCCATAGACTTGATTGAGGTTTTCGATCTTCTTCAAACATTCCGCCAGACCGATCTCGCTAGCCAGTGCCAGAGGTCCGCGCCTCATTCCCAGCCCGGCCATCATGGCAGGGTCGAGATCTTGCACATCGCAGACTTTTTCTTGCAGCACGAGAAAAGCTTCGTTGATCATTGGTAAGAAGAGCCGCTCGGCATTGAACGGCGGCGCATTCTCTTTGACTCCACCAATCTTCACCAGAATCTCGGCAATTTTTGCTGAGTTTGGACCGGTGCGCTTACGAGTATTCTCGTCGTATTTGTAAAAGCCTTCTCGCGTTTTTTGCCCCAATAGATTCAACTTGACCATTTCTTCCAAAATAGGAGCGGGCAAGAATCTATCGCCGTATTCCTGGAAATTGAATCGCGCAACAGCCAGCCCGACGTCAGATCCATTCATGTCACGCAGGGCCAGCGGTCCTATTGGCATGACGTAATCGCAGGCAGCTTTATCGATCTCCTCGACCGGTGCCACTCCTTCTTGCAAACAGTAGAGCGATTCATTGATGTAACGACCCAACAAACGATTTACCAGGAAAGAGGCGCACTCCTCGACACGCACGGCGAGTTTTCCCAGGGAAACGCCTAAATCAATAGCGCTGTTCACGGTGTCATGCGAAGTTTCCAAACCAGGAATGACTTCCACTAGCTTCATTAGATGTGCAGGATTGAAGAAGTGCAAACCGACGACTTTATCGGGGCGGCGGGTGAACGCACCGATTTGTGTGATGGATAAGCTGGATGTGTTGCTGCCGAAGATTGCATCGACGTTGCACCATTCGTCCAGGTCCTGGAAAACCTTCTTTTTCAATTCAATAGATTCAGGCACAGCCTCGATTACAAAATCGACATCGGCGAACGTTCCGTAATCCGTGGTCGGCAAGATCAAGGCGCGCTGGGCTTCAGCTTCTTTGGGGCTGAGACCTTTGTCGACCCTGGATTTCAAGAGTCGGTCGATATTGTTCAAACCAGCCTGGACACTCTTGTCATCTATGTCTTTCAGAATAGTTGGATATCCGCGCGAGATCAAAGCAACAGCTATGGACGAACCCATCGTTCCAGCGCCCACGACTGCGACCTTATTAACTTGCATGCCCCTGCTCCTCTCAGTACGCCCATAGGGTATCAACCGTGCGCACCGTCTGCCAGTTCAACATCTTCATATGGAAGACGTCGTCTGGCCGGCGAAATCAAAAAACGAAAGGACTTTGTCGCAGGAGAGAAAAATTCGTTCTTCTGAAGCTGTTTAAAACGCTTTTGAGCGGCGAAAACTGCGCTGAACGCTTTACCACTCATTTCCTTCAAATACACCTTTCCAGTTGGTTATTACCTCTTAACCGAAAGGAACGGAACAAACGCGCCAGGCATCAGTCGCATGACAATTCCATGTGCCACCAATTCAATCATTACAGTTGCCAAGTGAAATTATAAAAACAATTAGTGCAATAAGGAAAACACGAGCGCCGCTTGTCAAGCGATCGGAGGCGCAGCCGGTGAGGTTTGTAGCCAGATAGCTGAAAACGCAGTTTTAGACCTCGATAGCGACTTTTAGATTTAATCGCTTGACAATCAGATAATTATTAAAAACCCGTAGCTTTTTTGTAACCTTTCGTTAGAATACTCACAACCTTAAGCAAACATAAATCTGCTGTCGGACTGGAACCCTAATCAAGAGCTCATGGGAGCTCAGGAGGCGGTTGTGTACGCCTATCTAATCATTGGCTTTGAACTTGCGATTCTATATGCAGTTTTCTGGTACGTGTTCATTCGTGAGCCACGTCCATACACACTGAAAGGTGATCTCTGGGGAACTTATTCCCAGTCCTCATTCACCACAGGTGATGACTATGCATCGTCAAGTGCTCGCCAGTGGGAACAGAACATGGAAGTTTTGAGACAGATTCAGAATGGTCGCACCTTGAATCAGATGCACCAATCTAAATTGCCGATGAAACCCATCGAAAACACAAAGCAGTACGGTTGGGTTTTGAACCAACGTGAAGCCGAAGCTGGTGCAGTCGCCAAGTTGTTCGGACGTTTTAGAGATTCCGTCGAAGTTATGAGCGTCAAGGTTCCATAAGAGCTTCCGCTATAATTTGACAGGCTTTTGCTTGCCGCAGCGATATCGCCTCGGCAAGTTCTTTTTTTAGTCCTCTCAACACTTCTGCGGATATCCAGCCAAACCATGACTCAATCAAATACAACAGCTGCGCAGAGCAATTCGGTTGCTACTTCGGTAGCTCAGCCAGAGAGAGAGAAATTGCTGGAAGTGCGAGATTTGAAAAAGCACTTTCCGATTCGAAAAGGATTTTTCAACAAGCAAGTTGGAGCGGTTCGCGCACTTGATGGAGTTAATTTAGATGTTTACGCCGGTGAGACGCTCGGACTCGTAGGCGAGTCAGGCTGCGGGAAATCAACATTAGGTCGCGTCATGTTGCGGTTGCTTCCGGCGACATCTGGATCTGTAGTTTTTAATGGAACCGATGTTATGAATTGCGACACCGCAACCATGAAAAGTCTGCGGCGCGAAATGCAAATTGTCTTTCAAAATCCCTACGCAAGCCTCGATCCGCGTATGACCGTTTCACAAATTGTCGCGGAACCACTGGAAGTTCACAAAGTTGCTTCCGGAAAAGAGCTAAAAGAAAAAGTTTATTCACTGGTCGAATTGGTTGGACTGTCACGAGAAATGGCCGACCGTTATCCTCATGAATTTTCCGGCGGGCAACGTCAGCGTGTTGGAATCGCCCGCGCGCTGGCGCTAAGACCGAGATTGATCATTGCTGACGAACCGGTGTCTGCGCTCGACGTAAGTGTGCAAGCTCAAATTCTGAATTTGCTGATTGATTTACGCAAGGAATTTAAACTGACCTACGTTTTTATTGCGCACAACCTGGACGTCGTCCGTTACATAAGTGACCGCATCGCGGTCATGTACCTGGGAAGAATAGTAGAACTCGGAAATTGCGGCGAGGTCTACAGTGCGCCGTTGCATCCGTATACGCAAGCACTGATCAGTGCGGCTCCCGTTCCCGATCCAAATTATGATCGCTCTCATCGAATTTTATTGCAGGGAGATCTTCCCAGCCCGGCTAATCCGCCGCCAGGATGCCCCTTCCACACGCGCTGCCCCATGGCGCAAGACCAGTGCAAAGCGGATGTTCCCGCTTTGCGCGAGGTAATTCCCGAGCATTTTTCAGCCTGCCACTTCGCCGAAACGCTTTTGGAACAGCATAAAGCGTCAGGCAAAATTTGATGAATGAAGATACGTCGATTTGTCTTAAAAGCCGAACATGCGATCGATCGATTGCTAGGCGTCTATAACAATCGATTACCGGCAACGACCTATGCTCCACTGAAAGAGCTAGCTCGCCAGTACGGCTTGGAAATCGTCACTAACGCACGCTCGGAAGATGACGAAATAGAATTCGAACAGCCGTCTGCAACACAGATCAAAATCTATGCCAACTTGCTCGCTTCGGAACTGGCAATTTACCCGACTGAGATTTTTCAGCTCTGCAATATTGAACGATTGGTTCTCTGCGCAAATCTGCGCTCTTTGCACCACAAAGTTTCTGGATTGACCGATATGGGTCTGTTCAAGATAGACACGCTATTTTTAGATTTATCGCACGCCTCAAAGTACTGGGACTTCAGTCGTCGCACGTTTCATCACGAGCTCTTTCACGCCATAGACTTCAGCGACTCACTGGAGGGATTTATCGATACTGAATGGCGCAAACTCAACTCTGGAGATTACAAATACTTTGCTAACGAGGACAACTTTCGCGCCACTGAGATCACGACTGCCGGATTTATAACGGCTTACTCAATGCGTTCGGCCATCGAAGACAAGGCAGAATTGTATTCCTACATGGTTATGGCAAGCGAACAAGTTAACACCAGGTGTGCAAGCGATCCGGTTCTCGCACGCAAAGTCGAACGAATGAAGACACTGTTGCTCAAATTCAGTCCAGCATATGACGAGTCGTTTTGGTCAAAAATGCAAAACAGAGCCGATCAAATCGCACGTATCAAGGGCACTAAGAATTAATCAAGTCCTTTACTCGTTCTTAAACGAACAGCTTCTATATTTAAAGCATGAAAATAGAAAACAGAAGAAAGTTAAAAGCGTCACGCAAGCAGACAGAAACAAGAAATAAAAACGTCATGCAAGCACACAGGGGCGAACAGGAAATGGACATGACAGACATAAAAACAGGCGTCATCAGCCAGGAGGTTCTCTAGACCGTTGACAATAAAACATACGGTCTGGATGAGAACCGCGACAGCAGGCTAAAAGAAGAGCAAGAAAAGCTGCTTTCGACACCGAGAAGATTTAGAAAATCAGAAAAACTAAAAGCGCTGTGGGCTATGCAACTATTTCTGCTCCCACATGTGGTGGCGGGTCCTGCCATTATCGGATTTGCGCTGCTTCTGGCTACTATACTTTTAACAGGAAGCACCGTATATGGAACCATCAGCAGAATGGATGAAAAGCCTGGCTCAGAAAGCGGAACCGATTACATTTTGCACTATGACTACAGCGTCAGCGGTCAACAATTTCATGCCAGCGGCAGCACAAGCAAGAGAACATACCAGCACCTGAAGCCGGGTGATTCTTTAACCCTGAAAGTCCTGCCCATATGCCCGGGACTTGCACCGCAAGTCATGGATGGCAATTCACACGCATCCATAGTGGCTTTTACCCTTGGTTTCGGTGTGCTGTGGTCTTTACTCATGTTTCTGCCAGGCTACGATATCTTTATAGGACCGCATAAACGAACGAAAGTAATGACACACGGCAAGGTTCTGACCGGCACAATTACAGAAAAAATTATTTCGGGCGAAGACAATGATCGCTTCTCCTTGCGCTTCCAATACGAGCCGACTCCTGGAAAGCTTCAAACAACGCAGAGAGTGGTCACCAGAGAGCAGTTCACGCAAGCTCAAACTGGCGAAAGAGTCAGTGTTCTGTACGATGCCTCGTGCCCGGCAGAAAGTTTGATCTATCGTTATAGCGATTACGAACTGACTTCCTTGTTATAAGCTGCATAAAAACAAGCTCTGACAAGCCCTAGCAGCTCTACAGCTCTACAGCTCTAACAAGCTCTACAGCTCTAACAAGCTCTACAGCTCTGACAAGCCCCAGCAGCTCTACAGCTCTGACAAGCTCTACAGCTCTAACAGGGCATACAGCCCTAACCAGCTCTAAAACCTCACCTGGTCAATGCAAAGACTGGTGAGCCAGAGCAAGTTTTTCACGATAAGGAGACGATTTGAAAGTCTCTACGAGTTTCGCTTGCCATATTCTGGCGCCAGCCGCATTGAGATGGGCGACATCTCCGTAATCGCTATCTTTGAACTCCGGAGAGTTAAAATCCAGCAGCGAAGCCCCGTATCTGGTGGCAAGCCTGGCAACATCCTTCGAGTAAGAAGCCAAAAGCTCTTTCGGCATAATGGCGACATGCTCTCGCTTCAATGGCATTTCAACGACAACTACTTGCACTCCGATATTTTCCAGGTGTGCTAGAAGCAACTCGAGGAACACGACTTGTCGATTGTATCGCTCGGAGCAATAGGGATTGTAGCGAAAAATAGTGACACCCTTGGAAATTTGCTGCAACAATTCGAAAGCGGCAATCTTCTTCGCCATGGGGTCTGTAGGTTTAACAGCAGCCAGTTGCGCAGGCGTAAAATGATCAACTCTCTTTGGCTTATCACCTGGCTTATCAGGAGCCATAAGTTGCGCCTGTGCCTGCGCAATCTTCTCTTGCTCAGACGCCCTCTCTGATTTGCGGATCGGTCCGGCTGGCACCATATTCGATATCAAAGTCACAGCAGTATCATTTGCAGCTTTTGAAAAGACATTCTTTCTATCGACAAGAAAGGAAACTTGCTTCAACATGCAATTGACGCGATCATCAATAGAAGTGAACGCATCGCCAGGCAAACCAAGCACAGAGTCTAAACTACTCAGATAACGAAAAATATCTGTGCTGACAGGAGATTTGACATTGTTATCGAGCAAATCGCGGGGCGCTATGCCATAAATGAGAAGCTTCGGCTTTTTCTCTTTTGACATCAGACGCTGCGCAATCATGTAAGAATCGGAGGCATTTTCGCCGCCCAGCGCCCAGGAGAATGACGGCGATTCGTTCAAAAAAGTGGGCGAAGAATCTTTCAGTGCGCATTGCATCAAGGACGAGCCCATGAAACAAATTTCCGGAGCTTGAGGTGCAGCCTTCCAGGCCCGCACAAGGTCTGCCAGTAAGGTCTTTTCGCGTGGTTCATATTGCTCTAACATCGCTGAAGGGCAAAGCAGTTTCGCGGTCACATCGAAAACGACAAAACCAAGAAAAGCAACAACTGCTCGACTCGCCCAGAAGCGAAGATCCATTGCGATGGTCCAATTGCGGTGGTCCAACAGCATCGGTCAAGGGATACCCCAATCACCTTTTCCGAATCAGCGCCTAGCGGGCTGACTCCGGCATTGTGCCTTAGTCAGCCCGCAATTGTCATTAGGCTCAGCTTAGTTTGCCCTAACCAGCCTTGAGATCGTAACGGTCGTTATTCATGACTTTGGTCCAGGCATTCACAAAATCACGAATGAATTTTTCTTGCGAATCGTCCGAACCATAGACCTCAGCGACTGCACGCAACTCCGAACTTGAACCGAAAATCAAATCAACCGGACTCGCTGTCCATCTCAACTTGTCAGTCTTGCGGTCATGTCCCTCATAAACGCCCTCGGTTGTGGATTTAGACCACTTCGTAGACATGTCGAGCAAATTGACGAAGAAATCGTTGCTCAACGTGCCCGGGCGACTTGTAAACACTCCCAGCTGGGAATGCCCCTCATTGGCGTCGAGTGCTCTCATTCCGCCGACCAGTACGGTCATCTCAGGAACAGTCAAACGAAGCAAATCAGCTCGCTCAACCAACAATTCTGCTGGAGAACGCTCATTGCCTTTGCCGTAGTAGTTACGGAAGCCATCAAAAGTCGGCTCTAGAACCGCAAAAGAAGTCTCATCAGTCTGCGCTTGCGAGGCATCAGTGCGACCGGGAGCAAATGGTACAGTCACATTCGAACCCGCTTTCTTTGCAGCTTGCTCAACGGCTGCATTGCCACCCAGCACAATCAAATCGGCAAGAGAAACCTTCTTACCGTCAGCTGAATGCTGGCTGTTGAATTCACTTTGAATGCCTTCCAGAGTTTTCAAAACTTTCGCCAGCGATTCAGGGTCATTTACAGCCCAGTCTTTCTGCGGCGCAAGGCGAATGCGTGCACCATTTGCACCACCTCTCTTGTCAGTGCCACGGAAAGTAGCAGCTGAAGCCCACGCAGTTTTGACCAGTTCTGAGGAGGAAATTCCAGATGCGAGAATCTTTGCTTTCAATGCTGAGGCATCAGAATCATCGATCAATTTGTAATCAACTGCCGGAACTGGATCTTGCCAGATCAGCGCTTCCTTAGGCACCTCAGATCCCAGATAACGAGACAGTGGACCCATATCGCGATGAGTCAACTTGTACCAGGCTTTCGCAAATGCAAGTTTGAATTCTTCTGGATTGTCGCGGAAACGTTTTACGATTGGAGCGTAGACCGGATCGAACTTCAAGCCGAGATCAGTTGTGAACATCATCGGAGCATGTCGTTTGGAAGAGTCGTGCGCATCGGGTACCGGTTTCACCTTTGCCGGATCTTTCGGAGTCCACTGGATTGCACCAGCCGGACTCTTTGTCTGCACCCAATCGTTATCAAGCAAATTGTTCAAATACTGCATCGTAAAGAAGATTGGTGAGGACGACCAGGCACCTTCCAAGCCACTAGTGATGGTGTCAGCGCCTTTGCCGGTGCCATACTTGTTTGCCCAGCCGAATCCCTGTTGCTCGATTGGTGACCCTGCTGGTGCGGGACCGAGGTTCGACCCAGCAGCAGCTCCATGAGCCTTACCGAAAGTATGACCGCCGGCAATCAAAGCGACAGTCTCTTCGTCATTCATCGCCATTCGTCCAAAAGCTTCACGCGTATCCTTTGCAGCCAGCAAGGGATCTGGATTGCCGTTGGGTCCCTCTGGATTTACATAAATCAAACCCATTTGAGTTGCAGCGAGCGGTTTCTCTAAGGTTCCGCCTTTGCTGCGATTGTCTGACATAAACTTCGCGCCTGGTCCCCAGTAAACCAGGTCCGACTGCCAGTCGTCAGATCGTCCACCACCGAATCCATAAGGTTTGAAACCCATCGATTCCAATGAAACGTTGCCAGTCAATACCATCAAATCGCCCCACGATAGCTTGCGACCGTATTTCTTCTTGACCGGCCACAACAATCTTCGCGCCTTATCAAGGTTGGCGTTATCGGGCCAGCTGTTGAGTGGCTCGAACCTCTGTTGTGCACCAGCGGCGCCACCACGTCCGTCGAATATTCTGTAAGTACCTGCGCCATGCCACGCCATGCGAATGAAGAACGGAGCATAACTGCCAAAATCTGCAGGCCACCAATCTTGCGAAGTACTCAAAACAGTTTTGATATCTTGCTTAACCGCATTGAGATCAAGGGTCTGAAACTCTTTGCCGTAATTGAACTCATTACCAAACGGATTTGACTCAATGTCGTGTGCTCGCAAAGGCGATAGGTCAAGTCGATCCGGCCACCAGAACTGATTTGGGCGAGCAGCACCATCTGCCCAGGCTGGAATAGCCTGTGCAAGTAAGGAAATCACAACGGACTGGACTATTAAGGCGGCGGTTGTTCGTTTCGTCATCATTGAATCCTTTAATCAGAGGGCACCTTTTGAGATCGCTTCGAGCCACGGCTACACAAAAGAAGCCGATTAGACTTATAATAAGTTTAGACTAACTCTAAACACCACCACTGTCAAGGCTGTCGTTCTCAGCAAGAGCGATGTATATTCTGGCAGCTTTTACCAGAAAATATCGACAGAAGTGACGAGTGATTTTTGCCAATTCTGGGCGATTACAAGGTGAGTTCGTTGCCTGATAGAGCGACCCGAAAAACGTAGCCTATCGGATACGTCCGGTCCGCAGACATCCCTAATGCTGAGTTCGTCAACAGCCGTCGTCAAATCGGTGCTCGCGTCAACACGATCGAACTTCGATATCCCGTTGACTCTGCAATCGCGCGCACTTGTACCTTACAGCGGTCGCCATCTTTGGTCTGGGCCATGAGCATGGTTGGAGATTTGAGAATAATCTTCCATCCCTGCCCTTCGATTTGATCCACATACCAGTCCATGATCTTTTTTGGAACCTGCTGAGAGTAGTATGTTTCACTGGCTGCATTATGCTCGTGAAAACATCCGTCTTTAAAAACGGCACCACTATAAACAGGAATATTTCGCAAGTTGATCGGACCCGCTAATGTAGTCAACGGTACCGTCGGTTTGACTGTCTGCCTCGCGCCTCGGTACTGCGCAAAAGAGGCAGCCGGAGTAAGACCGAGCAGCACCAAACACGCCACCATACATTTGAATTTTAGATCTTGATTCATTTCGCTAATTGATATGAGAGAAGGTTGTACCACTCGCCAGACCAGTTTCTCTGAAAGTCAACCGACCCAGCGTTCTGAGGGCTCCCGAACCCGGCCACCAGAGAGCGCGATCGGTCGCGGTCATTCCAGTTGGAGGGTCCATATCTACATAAGGTGCGATGTGAACATACTCATCGCCCTGGCTCGCGCCTTGATCGATCGTATCGACCAATGTGCTCTGCAGATCGTATTGCACCGTCATGCAGCTGTCGCTGAAGTTGGGTGCTGTACCGTCTGGATCGACAATGGTTGCACTGGCGCCCGGAGGTGGTCCAGCATCGATTTGGAGAGGCTTGCTCAGATCATTGTTCGGCAAATAGATGTACAACTTATTCGCCGTCTGATCTGACGCCTTTGTGGTGGGTGATGTATTAAACGCAGCCATCGGAAATGGCTTATTCAACAGGGCATCAACTTCCGCAGGAGTTGTTCTTGGCTGGATCTGTTGGCAACGAACCAGAATGTCGTGCTTAATGTCATTAAGACATTTTTGACCCATCGTCTGTTGCATCATCTGCCAGATCGTGCCGACATCCTCCAGGGGCAAAGTGTAGCCTTGGTTTGGAACAGGCATGTTGTTCGGTGGATTTGTGATCCGCTGTCCACGCGCACCGTAATCTTTATATACGCCCAAACCGGAATCATCCGTGGCATACATATTGATCGTCACACCGTTATTGATACTCTGTCCATTCAAATCACCCTGGTTATGATTGATCGTCTGCGACGTGACCGACCCAGTTGCAGGGTTATGTGTGACAAATCCATTAGGACCACCCTTTCCCTGGAATGCCACAATCACCGTCGCCTTTGCCCAATCAACTTGTGAAAAGTTTTGACTGGAATTAGCCGTACCAGTTTGAGGAACCGTTCGCTGAAAAGTTGACTGCATGGCTCCGAAACCGGATACACAGGGACCAGTCAAACCATAATTTGGTCCGGTTGCAACTTGCAATCCACAGTCGTTGATTACATTTGGATTGCTCTGATACATCGCATAAATTGCCTTCAGCGTATTTTGAGCTGCCGCCGGAGGAAGATTTCCAGCGTTATATCCCGGCTTCAAATCCGCACCTTTGGCACCGACGAAGATTGTTCCCTGCGGAGGAGTGCCGGTGCCACCATCGTTAGCCCACTTACACCAGGCTGCCAGCAAATTTGCGCTGCCAAAACCAGTAGTAGCATTAGACATGAATGCAACATTCTGAATTGTATTTACGTTGCTTGTGTCCCCGGCGATCCAGGTACTATAAATGCCACCGGGTCCACCGCCGATCTCCTCGTTGAAGATGTTGTCACCGTTGAGAGCATTGGGATCGTAACCAGGAGGCGTCGGATTTGCACGCCAGTTGAGAAACTCAATATAACCATTGGGAATTGCTGCCGGGAACTCGAAACCATTTCCCAGAGGACCGTTTGTACCACCCTGGTTAATAGCTCCCGCTATCGCACAAGCAAGCGCACCACCAAAGACTGCCGACTTTTGCTCAAAGGAACTAGCATCAGCTTTAAGTGCATTTGGCGGAGCAGATCCAAACTTGGCCTTGTTGGCATTAAAATCAGCCAGCGACACTAGATGCGGTGCCTGCTGAGGCATTATCGGTGTGCCGTATAACTGACCTCCGACAGGAGGGTTAATAGGCTTGTATCCAGCCATGTATTTGCCAGGATTCTGAACTCCTCCCGGCACCTGATTGAGCGGACTGAATTGAGTGGGCGACGTAGGAAGCGCAAACCCATCCAGCGAATCAGTATTGAAGTAAACGTTTGTCGCGCCAGGGTCTTGAGACTTCATGTAAGCAACATCACTAACTGCGCCGTTGACACCATGATTGCCCCACATTCTCGTATCATTCTTCAAGTCTGAAAAAGTCGACCCGCTAAGAATCTGAGCAGTCAAAGCGTCGCCCATCTTATTAACTTCAGCGATAACCTGAGCGGCTTTGCCCGGAGCACTGCCACCAACTTTTTGGGCATTAATCGAGATCAGAAGCGCTGTCGCGACCGCTCGATTATACGTGAGCAGTGTTATGCCAGTGGCATTCGGAGGATATACGAGACCAGAAAAGTCATATGGGCTAGTCTCCGGCGGCACAGAAATTTTCAACATTTGCTTGGCTGCGTTGAGAGTGCCGGCGTCTGTCGCGTTGGCTACCTCGCGACCGCCGCCCATGATTTTAGAAAGAAAGAAAACCGCGATACCAATGACGATGATTACCAGAACGCAAATGGCTACCAAACCGAGAGTTGACCCTCTTCTACGTCGGCGCATATCTCACCTCTACTGCCTCGATGGCATCGACCGGACACATTAATAGTGCTTAATAAATAGTATACCCGTATTCCTTTTATACGAATCAGTCAAATAGCCCGAAAGTGCCAACCAGGTACCTTGGAGCTCAGAAATTATCGAATGTAAGGACTTCGGGGGTAAGGAGTTTAGAGCAACAAATTTTTGGGATGCCGAATCAGCTTAAGCACTGATTTCAAAAAAGATACTATCTTCTCGACAGGCCAGTTCGCATGGAAAAAGGCGAATTAGAGACGTTTTGCATCGATTTGCACAGTTCCGCAAGCGGCCCGCATTTACATTATCGACGGGTCCAATTGATATATGATGTCGGCATGGCAAACATCCTGATCATCGGCTGCGCCTCACTCGACACAATTCACATCGAAAAGGACGGCTACAGAACGACATACCAAACAGTCGGAGGAGCAGGGCTCTACACCGCACTGGCCGCACGTATGTCGGTTGATGTCACACTCTACGCCCCAAAGCCGAACCCTATGCCGGAAGCATTGGCATTCCTGGATCGGCTGCTCGATTGGCAGGGTCCCAGTTGTCCGCCGGTCGAATTGCCTTGCCTGGAGATAGTGCATCACGGTGGAGGCAAAGCAACGCTTCTCAACGCCAGCTGGGGCGCTGAAGCACTACTGACACCAGACCAACTGCCAGGGCTGCAAGACACGAATATCGTTCACATCGCCGCCCTCAGTTCCGCGCAGGCGCAAAGAAGTTTTCTCGAAAAATGTCGTCAGGCAAAAGCAAAAGCAATCTCGGTTGGCACGTATGCAAAGCTGGTGTATCAACAAACGCAAGAAGTTCATCAGCTATTTAAGGCTGCCGACTATTTTTTCATGAATGCAAACGAAGCAAACGGATTATTGAAAGAAGGCGAATTAGAGTCCTTAACAGGTGCTCCAAAAGTATTCATTACTGATGGTGAGCACGGCGCCACTGTATATGATGGCGCAAACAAATTCCATGTACCTGCCACTAAAGTCAACGAGTTAGATCCGACCGGTGCCGGTGATACTTTTTGTGGTGCCACCCTTGCTCATATTTTGCACGACATGCCGCTCCAAGAAGCAGCCGAAGTAGCGTGCGACATTGCCTCTCGAAACGTTGAACAGATTGGTCCACAATTTGCTATAAGCGCCCTGAAACGCAGAATCAAATCTGAACCAGCCTTGTAGCACAAGCCAGCGTTCCTGGCACCCTGGCACGGGAAACGTAATTCAAAAGCAAACTACAAGGAAACCATCAAAGGAAGTCGAACGATAAATTCTGTTCCACGACCTAGTGAACTAACACAGTCAACTCTTCCTTCCAGTTTTTCAACCAGAGTCTTACATAAGTGAAGCCCGAGCCCTGTGCCCATGGTCGAATAAGGTCCTCTCTTACTTTGCCAGAATTTTTCGAAAATCTGTTTTTGATCCAGTGCACAAATACCATTACCGTTATCTTTGACCTTAATTATGAGATGCTCGACTTCCAGCTCAGCTGACACCGAAACAATCGAGCCTTCCGGGCTAAATTTGATAGCGTTATCGAGAAGATTCGTGATGATGCGCGCCAATATTTGCTTGTCTGTCAGCACGGGCGGCATTTCGGTCTGAAGTTGTAAATCCAATCCTATGTGGTTGATCGCAATCGAACTCGCCAACTGCTTACTGCATTCTCTGATCAGTTCCGGCACATCAACCGCTTCCAGCCTTAGAAGCAGTGACGACTCTTTTGCTCGATAAGCTTCCAGAATATTCCAAAGAGTGCGCAACATCGATTGATGCGAATCAGTCAAACTATCTAGAAGCTGGCGGTAAGTGGCGTCGGAGATACCTTTCTTGAGCACTTCGAATATTCGAAGTCCGCCTGTAAGAGAGCTCTTCAAATCATGCGCAACAGCAGCCAGAAATTCTTCATTTCTTATAGCCTGCTCTCGTAGTTCTTGATTTTCCTTTTGAAGCTGCGCACACTTAAGCTCTAATTCTCTGATTCTCGTTTTAAGATGTAATTTCTTTCGGTAGTCACGATCGATAGAATCAATTTGCTTGAGGTCAGAGGCGCCGGAATCACTTGAAACGAGCAAGTCGGAGGGATTGATTATGTTTAGAGCATCCCGGCACCCGTCACTAATTACTAATTCAGACGGAATTATTACTTCAATCGCCCTTTCAAGGTCGTGCTCGATATGGTTTTCGTTAGTCCGCTGCATACACTTCACCACATAAGAATTTCGAAGTACGAGAGACCACCGGATTAGCTAGAGAACAATCGAAATTTCATCACAATCAAGATCAGCAAATTGATCGAAATACGCTTTGGATAGAGCTAATTTGAGCTGCATCGGCGTTTGAAACCTGGCGTCAGGGTTCTTGTCGAGCAGCTTAAAAACTATCTCCTCAATGCTGTCGGGCAGGTGCAACTCCGGAGCGACACTGGCAAAAGACGCTGGCATCTCCTGCAAGTGCTTCGAGATGCATTCCATTGCACTGAGACCAGACGCGGCTTGATGCCCAGTAAGTGCCTCATACATGACACAACCAAGAGAGTACAAATCGCTTCGCAGATCCAGGCGTCCGCCTCTGCACTGTTCAGGACTCATATAGGCAGGACTTCCACACAAGTCGAAGCTATCCGTCAGCTGCATCTGAATAGAAGCTTGCGGCGGTGGCAAGATTTTAGCCAAACCAAAATCAATTAGCTTGGTGGTCATTTGCCCATCGTTAGTGCCTAGCAAAACTATGTTGCCGGGCTTAATATCGCAATGGATTACATCTTTAGAGTGCGCGGCAACAAGAGCATTACAAACCTGGTCGAAGATATTATGAAATTCCGGCAGTGTCAGCCGACCCTTTTGCCGCAAAAGAGTTTCCAGGGTCGTTCCCTCGATGTAATCCATCACTATAAAGGATTGCCCCTTTTGGGTGATGCCAAAATCAAAAACTTGAACTGTATTCGGATGCACTAACGCTGCGGCAGCACGTGCTTCGTCTTGAAACAACCGAACGACACGACGATCTGCGGCGAACTGGGGGAGTAAGACTTTGATGGCGACAATCTTCTCTGTATGAATATGCTTGGCTTTATATACTCGCCCCATGCCTCCGCGACCAACATGGGAAAGGATCAGATATTTATCAGCAAAAATCTCTCCAATAGTAAGTATGGATGACTGATGAGTATCTACTGATACATCGGCGATCTTGGCAGCAAACTGCTTCCGAAGCTGTTTGCTACGCTCATTTTTGTCACCCGTCAAGAAGAGCGCCTCCACCGCATCACGCATCATGACCCGCAATTGTTCAGTTGTGGCACCCATTTCCGAGGCAATTTCTTCATTGCTGAGCCCCTGCTCTACGTAACACAACAGATCAAGCATATCGGCATCCAGACTCTTTGACTCAGGCTGTTGATCATAAGATCCCATACGGGTTTGTTGCAGCCGCTCGGCAATTCTCGAATCCAGCCACATTCCATTGTTGTGCACGGTTACAATCGCCTCAGACAGCTGCTCGATTGGGACATCCTTCAAGCAAAATCCATCAGCGCCACTGCCCAGAGCAGCGAGGATGTCTTTGTCTGTGTCATGAGACGTGAGCATTATCACCCGAGTCTGAGGGCATCTACTCTTGATTTGATAGCTTGCTTCGATTCCATCCATGGTGGGCAGAGCGATGTCCATCAAAACAATATCCGGCTTCAGCTCAATCACTTTATCCACAGCCACACGACCATCGGATGCCTCTCCAACCACCAAAAACTTTTCCAAACTCTGGAGCAGTACACGCAGCCCGATACGAACAATTTGGTGATCTTCTACGATCAATATCTTTATCAGTTCAGTCATGGGAGATTCCATTCCTTTGCACCCAACCAGGCAGGCACGTTAACACAGGAAAACTGCGACGCAGCCTACACTGAGAGTGAGACAAAAATCAGCTGAGTCCATCTTTGTCGGACAAATGGACCATTTAAATAAGCAGGAAATTAAGCCCGATGCTTAAAACGCGATTGATGTATATCTACTATAAGTCACGTTACCAATATTAGTAATCACGCTGTTGAGGTATTAATTGCACCAGCGAAATACAGTCAACTCAACAGTTTATCTAAACTCCATCTCGTCTGTCGACTTGATTTATTCTGCCGACAAAGACTCGAATCGCATACATCCGATTCGCTTAAAACCAACAAAACCCTCTATTATTGAGCGTCTTCACAGACAGCCAACGAAGAAGCAGAAAAAACTCTTCGTGATACCGCCCCGCATCTGTTGTATATAATCGACAATGCCGATGCATTATATTCGGCTGAGTTGGCAACCGCACGTAACACTATTGAGGGTGAGAAAGCGCGCTCATTATGAAGTTCAGCGAAATTACCTGACGCAGACTGATGGTGCTTTGAGGCGCTGGATCGGGAAGAATCGACTGCGACGAAAGATCTGTATTATTGTCGACGTGACCTATAGTATGCAGAACATGCCCTTTTCCAAAATCGAAAGTTAGAGCAAGTACTCCTAGACCGACCGTGTCTTGATTGCTCAAGGCGCGACTGCGCGCCAGCACCTGCAGACTTCTGCGTGCACCGGGCTTGACTAACTGACTTTTGTCATCGAGTTTCCATGGGCCCGTTGGGCTGGCTCCTTTAACAAGTGGCGAATCAGGAATGACCACGACGCCATCAATGATTTCACTTGTTGAGTAGGCACCATCCCAATAAACATAGCCTGGACAAATCTTTTGCAGACAACCACTCAAAGACCAATCTGTTGTGAGCAAACAACCACCAGCCTCGACAAATTTTCGCACGACTTCAACACTGCTGTCCGAGAGTTCCCCTGGACAATTGATTATAAGTAAACGCGCCCGATTCAAGCGGTTTGCCAAATTCGAGTTATCGCCTGTAACGTACGGAATTTTGCAGGCATCTAGAACATGCTCGGCATGATCATATCGCCCTTTGATAACAACGACGTCTGATGGTTTGATAGCAGCCACAGGCAGATCAGGATAGTTGACGTTTATCCACCGCCGAAAAACATCCGAAGCCAGATGCACTTGCTTGACGCGACCAAGAACTGGAGCCTGTTTCAAGAGATCGTTGGCAACATCGCCGGTGCCTCGGTTGACACCGTCGTCTAGATTGTCATCTTCACCAACTCGTCCAGTTAGAACTGTCGGCGCTTTTTGAGGCAAGACATGTTGCACCTGCGTGTGCACCACAGGCGGTTTATATCGGGAATATTTTCCAGTATTCGGAACCTTTTGAACGCGAGTAGTGTAGTAAGTTGTTGCAGGCTGCACTTCAATCACTTCCACACGACTTGTGGAAGATTGTCCAGCGCAAGCAGGTAAGATTTCAGACGAAGCGCAGAAAGTCATCATCGCAATACTAAGGATCATCCTGGCTGATCTGGCTTGCGTAAATGATAGATTCAGCAATTTAAAATCATCCTGGCATTTCAACTTGCAAGCGACCTATTCGAAATCAGAATTACTACTTTCTGATCAGCGTGCCTTTGACTTTGAGATCGGTTCCGGGAGAGTGATTCTTTAGCTTATCCTGCTCTGCAGCAGAAGGCTCTCTGACAATGCGGTATCTATTGCCACCGCCTGTGGTATGAGGTTCAAGCAACATCTTCTCAGGAGTGGCCATCAATTCATCAACAAACGGTTCCGGCTTCTTGACTGCTGCGCTGCGGGGGTCACCATACTGGCGGTTATAATAATTAGTTCCAACTGCCTGCAATGCCGGCGTTCCGCGAAGATGACGAGTATCCATCAATTGACTTCGCAGGTTATCTACATCTGAGATCATCTTGTTGGCATCTTTTGCAACTTCTTCCTTCTTGTAATTCGCCTCCTGCTTTGCTAACAACTGCGCTTCTTTAATACGATTCTCGTAATCACGTTTTATTTGTTCAATTTCTGCAGTGTGATCTAAGTAAATGGGATTTCCTGTAATACTAATTGCGTCTGGCTGAAGAAGATTGCGAATCTTCAGATCGCGTTCCATTTGAAGCTGCTGCACATCGTGAACGCCGCGTGTCAACTTATCTTTCGCATCGGCATCACCATTGCGAATCTTATTGTCTTTCGCGAGTTCACTCTGCCGCTTGATTCGCTCCAGTGATTGAGCGACATCACTACTTTGCCTTGAAACGTCGGTGTTCTGCCTTGAACTATCAGGATTTTGGATCGTTGCTCCAGCCTTCGCAGCATCTCGATTTTGACCAACCCCAATTGGTGAAACATGCTCCATGGCCTGTAGGCAATATTGCTTCATTGTCTGGTCTTTAGACAGGTCGTAAGCCTTCCGGTATTCGGCTATCGCCTTTTCGGTCTGTCCAAGCTTGAGCAGCGAATTGGCTAGATAATAATGTGCAACCGCATCATTTTGATTCTTCGAAAGATGAGCATGCAAGTAGGAAACAGCTCTACTGTGATCAGCGGCGTTATAACTGGCGATTCCCTGTTGAAGTTCGGGATAACTCGTCGCGGCAAGGGTGGCCACAACCGGCGAGCACGAGACCGCCAAACTGAGCCAAATAGAACGCATCTTTCGCGGCATAATCATCGAGCACAACAAGCGATTATCCATAAACTGACGACCGTTGAGCGTCTGTGTTCCTCAGTATAGATCCGCATTGTGGAGTACGGATGAAATAACCAATTAATGCGAATGCAATTTCGCTCCATTGAGCTGGCTTCTCAAAAATGCTCCGACACTATAATCCTGATTCATGAATGTGTAGCGTCCGGGCTCAACATCGGGAACCAAATCCTCGAATTGATAGAAGTAGACTGAAACTTCTCGGCCGAAATCGCCCGGGACCTGAGACTTTAATGAATTCATAGACGGTATCGCGCCGCGAACGAGGGTGATTTCCCGAACCTTGTCCCCTGTTTGCAGCTTCAATTTAACGTGAGAACCGCTTTTACCACGAATTTTGGCGACCATCTCGTCTACGGTTTTATAGTTTTCTGCCGCCACGCCGTCTACTGCCAGAATAGCGTCACCGGCTTGCACATTCGCTCTGGCAGCGGGCATGTCCGGCAACACGACTTCCACCCAGAACCGACCTTTCTCCAAAATGACGACCATTCCTACACCAGCCGGCGGAGGCTCTGTCTGCGTTGCCGGTTGCGCAGCCGGTTCAGACGCGATAGCCGACGCGCAAGCATTGCCAATCGCAAATAAACAAACTATTGCAATGAAACTTTGATACCAGACTTTCAACAAATTGAGCCAGACTCACCTGGTGGTCGCCATCAATGTGACAATCATACAGCAGGTTAATGCGTATCTTTACACAACGTACACGTCGTCACCAATCGCCCCAGCAAAGCTTCTGGAGCGACTGGCAACAACCATGTGTGATGGAGGCGCCTGAATTCTGTGCGATAATCACCTCGCTTAAGTCATCAGCCAAGCTCGGTGCGTACGGTATGAATTTAGAAAACAACCAAGAGGAGCCGAAAGCGCTTGCAAAGCACTATTGCTTTTGCCCGCGACAGTTCATGAAACGGCAGAACCGGTTAACCGCCAGGAAACTTGTTGCGCCGTTAGTGCTGGCGCTAGCGATTGTCAGTGTTCAACCCGGTGTTAGCTCGTCCAACGGAGACCTGTTCCTGCGACTGCAGACGACCAGAGACGCATTGTTGACACAGGAGCGCGACATACGCAAGTCTTATGACGACGTGACGCGTCAAATCGACGAACTCAGACAGAAGCAAGCTTTGCTTGATTCATACCTGACTCAGACACGTAACGCCATTCGAGATGTTGAAAGAGCTATGGGGAGTGCGCAATGAAGACGTCACAAAGTAGCAATCCAGTCAACTGGCTGTGCCTCGGATCACAGCGGATAGTAATTGGTGCAGCGCTCGCGGGTTGTTGCATCTCACTTCCGGCGGCACTGTCGGCAAATGCTGAATCGGCTTCAACAGAACCAACAACAACCGAAACTTCCAAATCGGCTAAGTCTGAATCCACCAGAGCTGAATCGGCCAGAAATAAATCGACAAAGACTGAACCGGGAAAAGCCGACCTGGCTGAATCTGAACCTGTCATAAAAGTCGTTAAACCATATGCCACGCAGGAGACCGAATCATCCAAAAGCGAAGCTCAAGACGTGCTCGACGTTCTGCTAATAATGGGCAAAGCCTATGCTAGCGGCGACATAGCCGGATACATCAAGCATCTCGACGATCACTGCAGTGTATTCGACGAGCATAAAAACCAGATGGTGAACGGTAAAGACGCAGTAATTGCGGCACTGAAAGAGAAGTTCGACAAGCGCTCACAGAAGGCCTCTGAACACATCATCTCTTACACTATCGAT
This sequence comes from Candidatus Melainabacteria bacterium, assembly GCA_003963305.1. Classification (NCBI taxonomy): domain Bacteria; kingdom Bacillati; phylum Candidatus Melainabacteria; species Candidatus Melainabacteria bacterium. The sequence continues at coordinate 207,111 of RXJR01000015.1, forward strand.
CAGCCCTACGTAAAAGTGACCGGAAAGACTGCGGTAGTGACCTATCGCGCCATCGAAGAAGTTGGCGGAGCGCATCCCCGAAAGTTGGAAGGGTCGATGAGCGACGTGTTTGAGAAAGAAGATGGGCACTGGATGAAAGTGCACCAGAGTGCTGTCTGGAAACGCATCAAGTAGTCTTACTCACAGACGAACAAAGACACGACGCGGCATTACTCGGCACTAGTCTTCGGGCTTATTCGTTTCATCGACGCGGTTTCTTTTCCGGCGTGGACGAGCCGACGGCTGTTCGCCTCTGTTCAAATTTTTTCGAGAGAACAAATCAAGCTGCACGTCAGGCGCAGGCTCGTTACTGAGCAAAAGAAGCTGAGAATTCTGCCGCGGCCAGAGATCAGAATCTGTCTGTCCCTGAGTTGCTACCTGATCCAGCTCTTCTTCGGCAGATTCATCGATGAGCATATCCTCAAGGGCTTCCTGATCGGCTGGAACCGGGAAAACCTCGACACCAAGCTCCTCTTCAACAAGCCAGAGCGGGAAGTTTTTCAAAGGTTCAGGCTTTTCAGACTCGCCTTTGTCGATCACCGCGAAATTGAAAGGAGACTCATCGTGCAAGTCTTCGCTTAAGTAATCGGGCAAAGCGACCTCGCTCTCGGACAAGACGTCAGCCAGATTCTCAGGCAAGACGTCCAACATATCCTCGGACAAAATGTCTTCCAGGTTATCAACGGATACTTCGTCCTGCTCCTCGGACAAAACGTCGTCGAGATTCTCAACCGGTGCGTCATCCTCGGACAAAACGTATTTCAAATTCCCAGGCGCATCTTGGGCGGAAAGATCGTCCTGGTTCTCAGGCGCATAATATTCGAGACTTTCATAAGCCTGCTTATTGTCTCGAGCCTGATAAGTCGTTTCTCTAGTGAACAAATTTACAGACGGTTCTGCAGTGGAAGGAAAAGGCAATTCAATAACATTGGTCGGTCGGAAAGTATTTTCGTCGAGTGGAACTTCAACAAACGAGCCAGTTTCGCCATAATGAGAGATAGGTACTTCGCTCTGAACTTCCTTAGTCAACTCGGCAGCTTCCGCTTCAACTTTATTGGGATTCAATCCCCAGAATTCGGCCGCTGTTAGATCGGCGCTTGGAAGCATGTTGGCGCCATCGATGACAGCTTCAAACTCAGTTGCGTAACGTGAGGCTTCCGAACAAAAGAGAGCGAGTGCTGAATCAAGCGCAATCTCGTTGCGGCTGACGATGGGCTGAAGGTCTTCATTCAGCCACACAAAACCACGTTGCAAAGGAAGCGGAAGCGCAACATCAGATGGATATACAACCAGCTTATCTGCGCGCAACGAAAAGCCGTTCCAGGACAAAACTTTTGCCAGTGCTTCCTGGACGATGGCACACTTATACGGCTGCGAAAAGAACAGAAAAAGCTGAACATCTCGAGAGCCGGAAGCCATATAGACTCTAGGTTTCAGCCCCAAACCGCCAAGCAATTCGATCAAATTTCGAAAAGCGCTGATTTCGAGATAAGGCGAGTGATCAGGCAATTCAATTGCCGCATACCTCGTTGTTCGATCGAATGAAACCGCCCTTATAACTGAGGAGCCATCACTGAGAGCCGCCATTATTTCATCGTCAGTAAGCAGATGAAATTGACTCATGCGGCGCCAGGAGCCTGACTCAGCGTTTCGAATCATGCTGTCGCCGCGAGCTGAAAACAGACTCAGAAATTGATGCCTGAACGCAGAATCGGGTTCGACATCAGACATGTCCGGATGGTTTTCAAAAGTATCGATTGGCTGCCGTTCTTTCTAGTTTTTAGTTTGGCACCACTGCCGGTGATGCAACCGCATCTCCACGCTACTAGATCGTAGGGCAAGAATGCGGAATGTTCAAGCTAAATTTAGTCATAGATGACGTTTTCGAGGAATTCTATACGCCGCGCATATACATCAAAGATCTAATACGGGTACTCGAGCTCAGAGTTTATCCGAGAGCTTCGGTCGAAGATCTGTGATACTGCCATCGGTGCGCTGCCAGGTCGATCCGAAAATGCCCCGATCGACCAGCTCTTCGTAAACTGTAAAAACGCACTTCCCAGGACCAACGCCCGCCTCTTCCAGCAAAGGTTGAGTCCACTTGCGTAATGTGGCGATACGAGGAGCACTGCCAGTTACCACCCATATTGGATATCCGGTTTTCAAAAAGGCTTTGATTTTTGGCTCCCAATGCCGCGTCTGCCTAAAGTTACCAGTATCGATCTCCAGCAAAACTTTGATTGGATCCAACCCTGGATATCTAAAAGCTATGGTGGCATCCGCCTGCTCTTCAAGATTAGTGAGATCACCAGACAGTTCCTTCCAGAACTCTCGCCCGGTCGTAAACTCTAAATCAAGCAGAAGATTCTTCCCCTCGGCGTCTTCCATGGCCAGACGCACGTCAACAAGACGCAAAAAATGCTCTTTGTGATATGTGTGCGGTGGACCAGTGGGAATTGATTCCCAGGAGATACCCCGGTTTTGCTCCAGCGCCTTGGCACCGGCTGTAGTCAGAAAGTAAATCAGCTCAGGTCTGCCACGACCTTCCATGCGTCCGCTAGAAGTCGACCCGGTAAATCCGGCTTGTTGAAGACGGCGCAAGCGCTTTCTCGCGGTTTCATAGCTGATATCGGGAAAGCAAAGTTTGGCAAGCTGACTGGAAGCCACGGTGCGGTGAAGATAGAGCTGGACAAGAGCCCAAATGTCACGCTGCATGAGCACCAAACTTTTCTTTTTGGGCTTAGGCTTAGCCAGTTTGTCCATAAAGCAAAGGGTCCCTGAAGATCTTTACGTAGAGGGTCAACATTGACAAGTGAGCCTTGCCGATTTACTACCCCACAATTAAATTGTATGCCAACTAATGACGAACTAACCAACTAATTATTCGAATTAGCGAAAATCTGAAATGGCGACCGATAAAATAGCGAGCTGCTGTAATTTCGCACCACAGGTAATGCCAAACGGACAGGATCTCAAGAGAGCACTGCGCACGAAGACCTTGATACCCGCATAAACAGCACAATGAAACATTTGCCTGGCGTAATCAAGACTCAACAATAACGTCCTATACTTGCACGAAAGCTACTGGGCACCCAGCCAGCATCATCTGCATGGCAGCGGCACTTAGAGCGGAAGCGTAAGTGCAAAGGAAATACCGATGAAAACTCCGAAATTGGCTAAAGCGGCAATAGCACTTCTGGCCTTAGCAACTTGTTTGACGTCCACAAACGCGTTCGCCGCCGAAAGCACGATGCCAATGCCTCCATATACTGACGATGTGAGCCCCGACCTCGCCAAGCTCTATGTCTTTACTCAAGACGGAGACTATACAAAAGCATTGAACATGCCAACTTACGAGTGGCTGCCTGCAGATACGACCCAACCCTTAAAAGCGATAATTCTGGGAGTACACGGGCTCACCCTGCACGGACGCCGCTTCAGAGTGATCGCCCGTTCGCTGGCCATTCACGGCGCTGGTTTCGTGTCGCTCGACATGCGCGGGTTTGGTCGCTGCAAATTTGATGACGAGCACAAATTCAGCACCAAAGATGATGACAAAACCCGAGTCGATCACGAGAAAAGCTATCAGGCAATTGTGCAGCTGGCCACTCTAATGAAACAAAAATATCCAGACGTGAAGCTAATCGCGCTGGGTGAAAGTCTCGGCTGTACATTTTGCGTTCGTCTTGCAGCAGAGCACCCTGAGCTGATTAACTCGATTGCAATTTCTGCTCCGGCTGTGAAAGTCAATAAGGACATGTACTACGGAAAAGGTCAGATTAAGCAGGGCGTTAAAGCATTGCTCAACCCCGACCATGAAATCGATCTGAAGCCATTTTTCGCTGATCTCTGCTCCAGTCGTCCAGAGGTTCAAAAGGAAATGATGGACGATCCGTTGATTCGAAAAAAGCTGAGAATCAAAGAACTGCTGTCAACAGACAAATTTGTCGACAAGACTGCGGATTACGGCAAGAATACAAGCCCCGATCTGGGTGTGCTAATTCTGCAAGGCAGTGCAGACGGCTGCGTTTCGCCCAAGCACGTAACAGACTTGATGAATGCCATGCCATCCATTGACCAGACACTTGAATGGCGCGGAAATTATGGACATCTGCAGCTGGAAACAGCGTTTATGCGTGCCCAGACAATTTCAGGCCTAGCCAATTGGCTGATAGCACACGGCAAAGATCAGCAAGCAAAAATTGCCGGATTCCAGAGCGAGATCAAACAGCTCGGCGGAACGCTCTCCAAATAAGACGAGAAGTAGAAGATTTAGAATTCTACGTTTGCGGTCTTACCGCCGCCTCTTTTCGCCTGCTGTGGTTGCTGTTGCGTGTAGCCCAGGCGCGATGGGTCGAGATTGAAGCTCGTCATCGGCTGACGACGTCCGCCTTGCAAGACACTGTTCGGTTGTTCACCGGGAGCTTGATAAGCGTTCCCTGAAAGTGCTTGTTGAGCAGCCTCGGCTATCTGCGCTGGAGTGTGAAATGGAGATTGCTTCCTCGCAGGTGATGACGGACGTTGCGGAATCTCGGCTGTTGCCGGTGGTGCCGCTAGTGCCGGCATTGGAGGTAACTGCGGCTGCCCGACTGCTGCTCCGACCCCCGCTCCAACTGGCTGGGGAGCGTGTTGAGGAGCGGCGATAGTCTGTTGCGCATGGTTCATCACAACGGCAGACGTAGCCAACTCAGCTTGTGGTTGAGGCTGCGGAGCCGCTGACTGAGCGGGTCCAATGAACTGCCCGCATTCGATGCAGAACTTACCCTTACCTGCTGCTTTGCTGCAACTCGGGCAAATGCGCACGCCGTTCACGGTTGTAGCTACCGCTGATGCTGGAGTCGCACCAGGAGCTGGTCCCGGCTGAACGAAGGATGGCATGGCCGGCGGTGCTGCCGGTACCGTGGAAGGGAATGGTGGCAACGCCTGGGCAATTCCGTTTGCCGCTTGTGACGCAGCTGCAGCCAGGTCTGGCATCTCACCCAATTCTGGTGGTGTCATATCAGGCATCGGCTCATTGCCGATTTCCGCACCCGGAGTAGGTTTTCTGCTCGATACGTTGTGCAACAAGTGCAGTCTGGCGATCTCTTCAATTCCGCGCAGGTCGACCATGAGTGGCTTAACTTCACCGAACTCAGGGTCACCGGCAGGAGCCAGATAGACGAGCGCGTGATGTTTTTCCATACGCTTGATTGAGTCTGTGTCGACTCGAGCTACAACTTGTTGTGAGTGAATTCTGTTCCAACTGGTCGGGAAGATACCGAAGCCGGTCGCCATGTAGTGGTCTGAAATACCGGGAACGACTACCGCGTGTTTTCCAATTTCTTGCGAGAAGAATGCCGCCGTGGTTTCGTCTGCGTTGTGCAAGCAAACACGAACCGCACTGTTGGAGAAAATCGTTTTGATTTCCGAACCACCTGCGCCACTGCCGGCCGCATCTTTGCTGCTTCCGCCACCACCGCTTATCTGCGAGATGTTCTGCAGGATAACGGTCAATCCGCCGTTGGCACCACGAACGATAGCTGACAATCTGCCTGCCAGGTCGATATTCAATGTTTGATATTCGTCGAAGAATGCAAACAATGGAAGTACAGATTTCGTACCGTATCTGGTGTGCAATGCTTGTTGGAGCTGATAGACGAAGCAGGCAGCAAGTGACTCTGCGTCTGGACCCATCGATGCAGGAGCACCGAAGATGAGCACTGTCGGGTGGTGCATCGAAGCGCGAATGTCTACGTTGGATTGTTCAGTAACGCGCAGAACGCCTGGGTTCTTGAACATTCTCAAACGACCGCGAACACCCTGAATGTTCTTGTCCCAATCTGAGTCTGTGCGGATGATTGAGGACAACATCTGCGTCAACTCGCTCAACTCGCCAGGATCGATTTCGGGATTGTTCTTCAGGCGACGCAACGACTCAACGATGTTGCGGCGGTTGTTGACGAGACGCATCAGACCGCGCGGGTTGCATGGCAGCGGCGTCACTTCCGAAGCTTGTCCGTTCTCGTCTTCACCTGATACCGAGATAGCACCCCACTTGAGCAATTGAGTCAGACCAAAGATATAACCGTGGTCGCGCTCTGCCCAGTGTTGCTCTTCCGGTGGAAGTGAGTTGACGTCTTGAACGATTGAAGATGCAAATTCAACAGCGCTGAGATCGAGTGGATTCCAGTGAATCGAGCCAGAGTCGAGCGGGTTGAAATAGAGTGTGTCGAAACCGGCGTGTTCAGCTTCCGGCAAAATTGTGTATTTGAAACCTTCGCGCTTTTCGTCGAGATTGGGGTCGTTGGCTTTTGCTTCCAGGGCGATGACAACGCACGGCTTGGCGAGCAAGGCTTTAATCACGGCTCTCATCAAGGTTGTTTTACCTGAACCAGACGGAGCTACGATGAACATGTTCTTGTTTGGAAGTCTGCCCATCGGAATCGTGACGGGAAGGTGGGTGCGCGCAAGGAATCCGAACGGCAAAACGGTACCGTCTTGCTCGGACCAGGTGGCATTAGGATTGCGCTTGCCGAGACGTCCATGTCGACGCAAGTTAGGAGGACATAGATATGAACGCTCGTAGTCGCGTGGATTCATCAAGCCGGATGGCGGATTGAATGTGCGAATTGTCTGCCATGGGAAGAGTCTCTTCTTGTGCGCAGCAGCGATGATCAACGCGAGCAAAACTAGAGTTGGCAGCAAAATTGCAATCGAAGTGGCATCCAAAAATCCGTGACTCGGACGACCAAGCGACATTTGATTGACGTGGTTTGGATTGCCTTCCATACGCAGGTTCTTGCCCTGAATGGCTTGTCCTGCTGTTGGACTGATTCCCACTGTCTGGTTATTCAACGGCGAGGCGCCAGGCGCAGCGAGCGGATTGCTTGCCATCGGGTTGGCTGCCATCGGGTTGGCTGCCATCGGGTTGCCCATCGGGTTGCCTGCAGGCGAGGCTGTGGCTGAGAGCAAGTCGGCTCCGCCGCCAGCAACACTGCGAGCGCCTGGTTGAACCAACGGGTTCGAGCCAGGCTGCTGAGGTAAAGCTTGAGGTGCCATAGGTGCGGGATATCCGCCCATCTGACCGGCTGCACCGGGTACTGGAGCACCAGTCGGGGCCATGCCCATCTGACCTTGAGGGTAGGGGCTCGGCGTTGGCTGATAGCCACCGTAGCTGCCACCCACAGGCATCGCGTATCCACCGGCTGACTGACCAGCACTGAAGCCGGGTGCCATCGACGTTCCGCCCATGCTCGACTGCATCTGCATGCGTCGGTCATATTCCTTGGAACTTATGACTTCATTGGTTTCAGTGTCTTTGTATCGAACGCAAACGCCACGCTCGTCTAACTGTGGTCTCCAACTCATTGGAATGTTGCTCCAGAAGAAACTATTGCACTTTCCCGGTATTGTGCAGAAATTAATATGGGTCGTCTATGGTGGAATGCCCCCAAACTTTCGGTCTCAACTTAATGCTGTGGGAAGCTTACGGCTAGCGCGAATTCGAGCCTGAACGAGGTTCAGGCAGGAAGAGCCCAGAAGGCAAGCAGGATTAGGGTTGCAAGAATCAGCCAGGCTATCGAGATTCGCCTCCCGGCTCCTTGCTCAGAGGAAACAGACTGCTCGGCAGGGAAATTGTCCAAAAATTCCGCCGAGATTTTATCTTCTAATTCCTTATCAATCTCCGCATCAGCGCAGTTAGCTTCTCTTTCGAGCTTCGCTCTTTCGTGCTTCTCCACCATATCTGCAATAGCTCGGCGATCGAGCATGGTTTTGGCGACGTACTTCCTCTTTCTCAAATTTGAGAAGTCAGCTTCGAGAAGTGTTCTTTTGCAATTGGCTTTTACATTGCTCCCGGAAAGCGCTGGCTCACCTGGTCTACCCGGCGGGTTACGCCCTGGCTGCGGTGCTCCGTGCGCTGGTCCCAGGGTTTCCCACTCGGGGATGTGTTGTTCTATCAGTGTTTTCTTGCAAGTAGTTTTTTCGGTGCCCGCGAGACGCGGGCGCGCCAGGTCGTACCTTGCTTCATTCAGCTTATCATCGGTGCCCGCGAGACGCGGGCGCTCCATGTCGTACTTTGCTTCATCGTCGCTGCCTGGACGGCGAGGGCTCTCCATATGAGTCATAATCGGATGCTCCGGCTACAGGCACCGTAAATAAGTGGGGCAACAACTAATCCCGTCCGCCTGTATTCCTATTGTTAGAACAAAGATGTATCAATCGTGTTTATGCCGCAAACCTCTGTGGCGGTACTCCACAGCTTCAATATTTTCTGGCTCTTCCTGACCTACTGCCAGGGCTGAAACATTGGATTAACTGTACTTCGAAGCTCCTAATTACCTCAGGATTGATGTTTCATGAAGTAACGACCCACTCAGGAATGAATAAATGAATTGCCAACACTGTGGATGCTTTATTCAGCAAAACGAGAAAAAGTGTTCCAAATGCATTGGTCATTTTTCTACGTCATTGTTGACTATGGCAAACACAGCTCGACAGACGGAAGAAACAGATTCACTTAAGCGCTCAATTATTGAAAACGACACGAAATTCTCAAAATCGGACAAGGCTTTGCTTGCGGCTCAAACAGCTGCTCTATCAATGACTTTTGAACGGGAGCATGTCACTCATGAGCTTCACTATGCATCATTTGTTGAGCGCGTCTTTTCTGGAGTCATAGATGCAGCGCTCCTGACAGTATCCGAAACTGTATTGATTTGTTCAATAAATTTCCTCTTCCCGCTCGAACGCGACCTCTGGACAATTGCTTTACACACGGCGTTACCGATGCTTATCAGCTTTATGTATTACCCTCTGCTTGAAAGCTCGAACTGGCAAGCAACGTTCGGCAAGAAATTTCTGGGGTTAATGGTGACTGATATAAGAGGCCGCAAACTAACCTTAACGCGAGCACTCTTTAAACAGACCTTACAAGCAGTAACTGCAGCAATTCTTTTTGGATCTATCATTTTCCTGTGCTCTTCCTATTCATTTCACAGCGCGTCGGAGCCAACAGGTCTGCTCTTTGCAGGAGTTTTTGTTGCCAACCTGCTCTACTTCGGCATGCACAGCGCCATCGTTTTCACGGAGAAGAAGCAATCTGTTTTCGACAAGATAACTGGTCGCCTGGTTCACAAGCGCAAACGCATCACTTGAGTCGAAATTGACGCAGGATTGATTTATACGGCGCAACCGTCTAATCTTGCATTACTCAGGCTAGACCCTGGTATTTCCGCTTGGAGGCTTCACTGTGAAAAAGTTCCAACTTTTTATTCTGACTGCACTAACCGCAACGGCAATGTCACCATCTGCGGTGCCAGCTAACGAATTAAAGCCCAGTGCGTCACCACACCCGGTGCAAGGAAATAATTTTGGAGTGATCACGTCTTATGCCTGCGGATCCGGCTCGGCAACATACATGTCGGGACCAGGCAAGGCGGGGTATCTCTTAAAAAACACAAACCATACCTATGGCTGTCAGGGCACGCCCACAGGCGGTGGTGCAGGCGTAAACTATTTCACAGAGAACGTCACCCTGATACCGTTCTCGAACATGTCATTTTCTCTTCGTAATGGCAAAAACGGAACAGTGAATGTTTATTTGATTACGCAAAACGCTCCCTATCCCACCTACTCGGTATCTTTTTCCAACTTGCAGGGCGCCGATTTCACAGTTTCACCGGCTCAATTCAACCCACCGGTAGCCGTCGGTACCCAGGTACTGGGTGTCGTACTGGACGCAAATCCGTGCCAGCAAGTGACAATCAAGAACGTCGCAATAAATGGAACACCCGGCGTTCTGCAAGTGCACGGGGGCACTAGCTGTCCAGTGTTCATTACCTGCCAACAGCCGAATTGACTTCATTCGAATCAGTGCTCTGAGTGTCCATCTTGTTGAACACAAGTCGGACACAACTTGCCTTTAGATTAAGCTGGCTTTCAGTTTCTACGGAGCATACTATGTTTAAAGAGTCGTTCGAAAAATCGGACGGCGGTATCAGTCATGAGCAAAAAACCGCCCTGGCAGCCGACTTTACTAGTAACAACAATGTCCAATTGTTCCGCACCGTCGATCAGAGCTTGAATTTTAGCTCCGACAAAAAGTATCTGGTCTTTGATACAAGATGTATCTATCCAGAGCCAGAACTACCTTCAAGCCCCGAGTTCGACAAACTCAACACTCATCACAGCAGATACGGGGAAGAGTCTCTTTCTCGTCGCGAAATTACAAAAGGTGCATTCGATCTTGTTGTAGCTTCAAACACGAACGGCAACAATAAAGTTGATCTCAACGAATGGCTAAATGTAGCGCCTATGCTCGGATACGACAGACAAGAAGCGATATCAGCCTATGGAGAGGGTGTTAGAGAAGCCAATGAAGGCAAGTCGCTTTACCAAATTACTAAAGACCTTATTACACCAAAGATAATGGATGCCGCTGACATTGATGATGACGGCAGAATCGATCGATATGAATTCGACAACTGGCTAACTGATATTGTCAATCATCGCCACAGACCCTGTCACCCCGAGATTCCAAACTTTCCGCCATCCTATGGACCACCTGAACCGCCGGATTCTCCAGAGCCGTCGGTGCCTCCAATAGACATACCGCCTGTAACTGTTCCCCCCATAGACGTGCCGGTGCCGCCACCAGTTCAAATTCCGATCGAGCCCCCCACAACACCAACCTTACCAACGAACCCGCCTCCCGAGACACCGCCAGTTACTAATCCCAATCCATCACCAAATAAAGGAACAGACCTGTCTTCTCTAATTACAGCGGGTGATTCCGGTGTAACCTCAAATGAACTGCAACACGCTAGAGATATCGCCAACGCAATGCCTGAGGAAATGAAGAAAACACTTCTTGCCAATCGCATAAGACTGAGTGTTCAGAGTGGCTATAGATCAGGCGAAGCTCAAGGTCAGAACTCCGGTATGGATGGAATGTTCTATGCCGACAGCGGTATGGCAGATCAATCCGAAGTACACGAACTCTACGAGATGTATGGTCAACTTACGTCCGGTGGAGCCGGCAGTTGGAGCGATTCCAAGGCTGTTACGCTGGCAGACAACGGCATGAGAGCAGCCGGACCGTCGGTCTACCATGAGGGAGATTTGAACGACACAATCGGAAATTTGACAGGTGACGGCGATCACTTGAGCAATGCTTTCACTGCCGACTTTTTTGCCACTCATCCCGAGCTCTATAAAGATCGCTACGGGCAAGACACACTAGCATTGGTGGCACAAGACGATCCCAATCTCACCGCCTACATCGCCCAGGTAACAGGATTGAGCCAGGCCTAGGTTCCTCCCACACCGGGGGTCTCGGTAATGCCCGCGATTCGGTAGCCCTCGGGCAATTTCTTCACCAGATACTCCATCTTCACAGGTCGGGCTCGCGCTGGTTTGCCAGCCACCTGCAAGATCTGCTCACCTTCGACATAAATTACTACAGAGCCATCAGCCTGATTCTGACCGGCAGAAACCTTCTTCGCGTTGAACGAACTCTGCAAACCAGACTCAACCACTTGCTTTGCGGTATCGGCAGTCCAGATGCTTTGACGATAGGCAGTGGCGCATTCGGGGGTCATGTAAGCAATTGCCTTTTCCTGACTATCTTGCGCAGTGGTTGCACTGAGGTCCCAAACCACCGGTAACCAGGTGGAAACGAGATTGAGAGCCATGTTCGGATCTGCGAGTTCATACTGCTGTCCCGCCGGCGGCTGCCCTGGTTGCGGCGGCACACCAGCAGCGGTGGCGCCATCACCATCGCGTGGCACATAGCCGCTGCGCGGTGCTCGACCATAACCAGCATCAGGGTCTTTAGTCCACGCTGGTCTCTGACGCGCCTTCATAGCACGAGGATCAGGCTGCGGCATAACCAACATTGTGAAGAGCATGCCTGCCATGAGCCCGGCAAATCCAACCATGATCAATGTAAGTTTGTATTTTTCCCCAGCTTGATAGTCGAACATTACCCCGTACCTGACGAATGTTTTCGGTCAATTTCGCGATTAGCTCCTTAACCGAAGGCAAGCTCTTTAGCCTGCTTTTAGAAGATCCGGACTGAACGTCTCCGGTGTTATTCCCTGCCCCAACAAATGGCAGGCCCAACGAGAGTCTCCATTGCACAATTCAATCATACGCGAACGCATAGGTTGATCTGTGTTTGGTTCAGTTGTGGCAACCCAGTACATGAAGCGAGGCACAACCAGCTTTACGACACCTCTCGACAGCTTGTGATAGATAAGGAATGCATCCGAATACTCTCTGTTTTTACGAGTCAAGTGCCCAATCGCTGACATTTCTTGTGGCGTCAAACCGCAAGCATCGCGAATAGCATCGAAGTTGCTCGGGTCGTTACCGAGAATGATCTTCATCGAACTGTTGGTCGCGAGGTTGCGGGCGCGATCGTCTTTCAACAGGTCGCCGAGCTCCTGCGAGATGCCTATGAAAAATAGCCCCAAGTGGCGTGATGTACGTGAAGCGTCTTCAACCAGCGTCTTACCGCCTTCGTAACGAAGCAGTCTCCACAACTCGTCTATACAGAATACAAAACGAGCCGGTTTACCTTGAGCCATCTTTTCAGCCTTATGCTGGGCGGCTCTTCTCAGAACGAAGTCCGAAACGAACAGCGTCACGACACCTTCGAGAGTCTTGTCGTGTGCCAGATCGGAAGTATCGAACACCATCAACTGAGCATCCATTGGAATTGATGTCGGACCGTCGAACAACTTGCCGAAGATTGCGCCTTTGCAGTAGAGACTGAGTCTGTTAGCCAGATCTTCACAGGTCTCAGCGCGTTTACCAGAGTTGGTCATCTGCTCATTTTTGAGCCATGCCACCAGATCCGATTCATAGGGAATACGACCCTGAGCCGCACAACTCTTATAAATTGCCTGAATGCCCTGCATCAAAATCGGCTTTTCGTCTTTTGACATTGACTGCTCGCCGCGCTCTCCCAACATAACCGAGTGGAAGTTGAGAATTTTGATGATGTGCGATTCGGGCGGATTAGCAGGGTCAATCGCCTTGCCGTCATAAGTGGTCAAAGGCAAGTCATAGAGATTTATGCAAACCGAACCATCCGGACCCAAACGAATATAAGCAGTATCGTCATAGACTTCAGTGAGCATGCGATAGCTGCCGGAACGGTCGATAATCACAGTCTTGGCGCCAGCCAGAGTCTTCATTTGAATCAACTGTTGGGCAACCATGGATTTACCTTCCCCTGGTTGACCGAATACGATACAGAGAGCGTTCGGTAATTTTTCATCATAAGCGTTTAAGAAAACCGGTTCTAGAGTCTCTTTCGAGAAGCCCAGCCAGTCTCCCTTTTCCGAACCCAATTTGGCATGAACAAAGGGAAATGAATTTCTTACTGTCGGTGTTCTCACCGCTTTGCCACGGCGGGTGGTGTCAATTCCCAGCCCAGGCAAGCTGCCAATAAAGAGATTCTTTTGCTCGTGATAGCCAACAATGAAGCGAGCACCACGGCATTGTGGTGCGGCAGAACGGACATACTCAGTAGCGCGATTCAATTCTTCGAGCGACTCTCCGTTGAGAGTGAAATAGACAGCGTAATTGAATACTTCCATGTTGGATGTATACAGCTCAGAGCCTATGTTTGCGGCTTCTTGCGCTTTTTCGGCTTCTTCCTGGTTCGGCGCAGAGCGCGGTCCCATGATGCCCTGATAAGTGTTGGCATGAGATTGTGCCTGCTTGCGCTGCATCCTCTTACGGAACAGATCTTTGTCTAGCTTGTGCGCAAAAATATTCATGCGCCATTCGCAATTCAAGCGCAAAAGCGGCTGTAACCAAAGCGGTCCAGTGCGCTCAGGCAGTCTGTTCATGTAGAGCGAACGAATGAACTTAGCTTTCTCTTCCTTGTTCTCGTCGAGTTCGGTCATCTCGGAGATCACGATATAGTCAGGCTTGCTGAAATCATATCGAGACTCGGTCAATTGCTGACGAATCGTAGCCGGCTCCATATCCGGAAAAACGCGACGCAGACCAGGAGGAATTGGTTGTTGCTTCGGTCTCTGCGGAACAGGCAATGTCTCGACAGGATCCGCGCCGGTCTTGGGATTAAGCTCTGCATAAAGCATGCGGAAGTATTCAACGGCACCGATCGGTCGCGCCGTCATCCCGCAGTTACCGAGCTGCGACACATATCCTTGCGCACGTTGAATTAACGTCGTGACGTTCTTGAGGTGACTACCGACTGTCTGTCGCGAGGCCTGGTTTGTGAATACATCAAGTACGTTGCCGACAGCACGGTCGATCCAGCCCTGCTTCGCGGGCTTTTCTTTGGGAGGACGATAACAGAAGGTGACATAGAATTTGAGTTCAGGGATGAAGTTTTTGGAAAGAAGAAACGCTGCATCGTTTTCCACAACTTTTGCGACGTACTTGAGAAACTCATCATTTTCAACAACCTCGACGGGATGACGCTCGAAATACTCTCTTTTACTTATGTTGTGGCAGACGATAGTCAGCTGGACCGATGTATCAATGCCGTTCAAGAAGCCGGTGAAGTGGTTCATCAGAGACACCAGCCGCACTTCATCGAATCCGCTTACATGCACACCATCCAACTCGAAACAGCAACGGTATGTGCCGTCTTTCAAAACTACGACACCGAGCCCTGATTGATCGTCCTGGAACAAGTCCCACAAAGGAATCAGTCCGGGAGCTGATGGGTGCGGTCTGGGCACCGAGAGCGGTGGCAGTTTGGAGAGACCTTCCGCAGAGTATTGCTCTTGCGGCTGTTTCTTAAGGAGGTTAAGTATGCTGCTGGGCTTACGTAAGTTATCAGAGATTGAGGAAACCATGGGGTGATTACTCACTAAAATCGGGGAGTTGTTCATCGAGCAGGAACCTTACCGGATTAGGGTCAGGTCCTGGAATCAGGACTTGAGAGGTCATATAGAAGTTAAGCAAATTTTCCCAGTAACCAGTTGAATGGTTCAGGGTCACCAGTGAATAAACGGGACCGCACAGACCGATGAATATACAGATGTCGAGCCGTAAATCATGGCCGAAGAATGGCGTTTCGTTCATCCAAGAATAAATCTGAGTCGACGCTATCAAGCTAATCAGGATAGCAATGAGTTGATCAAAGCGCATCCCAAAGAGCTTTGGCGAGTCTTCTAAGTTTAGGGGTGTGATATCTTCCATCGACTTATTCTTTCGTTTTTGGATTCTCTGTGGACTGGGTTTCCGGGTTTAGGACTGGTTGGGCTTGGACTGGTTTGGGTTGGGTTGGATGCTTCCTGGGACTCCGTCTATTTAATTTTAGCTGCTTCCGTAGGACACCTGTTCGAATTGACTATGCGGACAAAATTTGCGGAATGTTGATGTAGCCCTCGTACTGCTGGTTTGGCTGGACTCCGCCTGGTCTTGCCGCTCCGCCGGGAGGAGTTGGCATGCCGGGTCTGGCGTAACTTTGAGGCTGGTTGTTGCCATAATTCTGCGGTGGAGTCGGCTGAGCAGGCTGAGCCGGTTGCGGAGGAATCTCATATTTAGTGTATGTCGGTTGCTGAACCGGTTTGGGCAGAAAAATTTCTTCCACCAGATGCGGTGGCAGGGTGACAATCTGTGCCTGGTGGGCAGCCGCCATCTGTTTTTGATGTTCGACGAGTTGCTTTGGCAGCAACGAACGGCGGTCGACAACGTTGAAATAACCAAGAGCCGCATCGAACTCACCCAACTGGCGGAGAATTTCGCCCATTATGTACGAGTAGCGATTACGGTTGCCTGTCCACGATTCATCAAGCAGAGCCTCTTGAAGCTCCTGCGCAGCCAACGTCAGCCAGCGAGTATTATCAGCCTGATACTCAGCAGAACCTGTGGTACCGGCAAGGACGTGACACTCACGGGCACACCAGGCGCCATTAAGAGCCAGATTGGCTCGGTCAAGGCTGTGAGAGCCGTTGTTTCGACCGGTCAAGACGGCATGGGCAAACTTTTTGGAGAGCTCGATATCCGGCGTGTCAGGCACCAGCTCAGGCAATATGTAATGCGATGAGAAAGCGCTGAACCACCAGGCATAGATGCAGGAGGGACAAACCGCTACAAAGGAAGCGCGGATAATCGGGTCGGGAAGAACTCTGTGCAGATCGGCTTCGACCTGGCTATCGCGAGTCATATTGGGCAACCGAGTCACATTCGGGGTGGCGAAAACTGTGTTGCACGCGGGGCAAATCACTGACTCAGGACGTAGAACGAAATTTTCAATAACAAGCATGGTGATACTTCTCGACAGCAATCCGATGCCTATAGATTAGGCGGTACTCAGGCACGGGTAAATCGGGGAAAGTCCCATGATCGGCTGAAATTTATCTTCCAGCATGGGGAAAATACGGCGATCTGTAACGGTTGTCGTTACTGACAGCCAGGTTGTTTTGAAGGTAGTAAGGCAGGATTCCATTTTTTAGAAACGATCTCTTCCAAATCACCCGATGGGCGATGAGCAAAAATGATCCATATATGCTTTAGTTTACCCGCGAATCAAGATCTTTGGGAGCCAAGCGTCTTATAAGATTTCATATTAATTCTGAAAGTCAAAAATTCAGGTTGACGAAATCCCGTTGTGGGTCAGCCAAATTGACCGAAAAGAACTTCAGCTCCAGGTTGCTTGCCGTGCTCAAATCAGCTTCAGCATCGCTGGACCGGCCCAGGTCTTTATAAACAGCCGCACGCTTTTCAAAGACCGGCTTGAATTCGGACAACTTTTCACACGCAAAATTGAGGTTCACTAGAGCAGCATCCAGGTCACCCTGTGCGTGCTGGGCATATGCTCGGCAGAATTCAGAGGCACCCTTCGATGCGCCAAACCAGTCATCGAAGCGCTGAGCATCCTCTAACGCCTCCGCATACCGACCAAGTTCAGTCAGACAAATAGACCGGTAAAACAAGAACACTTTCGAGGCTCTGTGCGAAAGCAAAAAATTGAGGTCGTCGAGCGCAAGCTGCCAGGATTGTAAGTTAGCATAGCCGTACGCACGATAGACCAGAGCCTCATAGCCGTCAGGATCACAATCGAACGCAGAGGTCGCATCTTCGACACAATGATCGAACTGACCGATGGCAAGGTAGCACCCGGCTCTTTGAATATAGGCGTCGAACTTTCCGCCAGTCAGTTCTATGACTCGACTGCAGTCAGGAATTGCTTTCTCTGGGTTACTCTTTCGCTGACAGTAAGCTCTATTGCTGTAAGAGACCCACCGCTCCGGATCAATTTCAATTGCTTTCGTGCACTCGCTGATCGCACTCTCGTTGTCATTCAATCTCTCGAATATTTCGGCGCGACACAAATATCCATCAACATTTTCAGGGTTGTGCTTCAGCGCTTGCTCGACAAACTTGAACGCTCCATCAAAGTCTTTATCGCGGATACTATCATAGGCGCAATCCAGGAGTTTCCGAGCTTGAATTCTGTTGTAAGCTGTGGCCATCATCGTCCCTTTTTCGCCAGTTTGAGCTCTTAGTACACATTTCTAAGTTTACCCTTTGCTGACGATTCTCGAAGGAAGTTAGATCTGGTACATGACGCCACACCACAAAAAACAAAAAAGAAACCCAAGCACTATATTCGATACCAGAATAGATAGTCAGCAAAATTTCGATTCCGAACACCAACTAAATCTTAAACAGCAACCGAAAAGCTCTGCCTGTATACATGCACACGATTTTCGCAAATTCGTGAAATAGAAAAGTATCCAACAAAATTTTATCAATAGTCGAAAGTATCAGATGTGCAAAGCAAAAATTTAAGGCATCACAAATGGTGACATCAATACACAAGCAGATCACTCGAACACAGACTGAGAGCCAGAAAGCAGAATCAGGCTAAAACCAGAAAACAATCACTCAACGATTTCGAAGCAGAGAAATTCAAATTGTATTATTGACATGCGACACAAACATTGCTATGTTCAAGTTGCCCAAAACATAGACCTAGTGCCGAGACATCTGACTCTAAGAGATAGAGTGAGAAATCCATTTCGGCAAGATCAGGAAGGTGCCGAATGTCTCGACCACCCGCAGCTGCTGCGTTGGAACACTGTCAATTACCAATCGAAAATGTTGGTGCACCGCGGTTAGCAGAGCACGTGTACGCGCAGACTGCATCAAACTGGACGCGCGAACGGCCGATTGCACCAGACAATATCGATTGTCTCGATTTCTCACCTTGCATCTATCCACGCGAAGCACCTATCGCTACCGATCAATTGCCTGCTGCAACGCCCGAACAAATACGAAGCTCATTAGACAATGCCACAAGCATTACATTCACCAGCGCAGCAGACAATAATCGAACCGGACAACAGCCAGACTTCTTCCTTGGCGCTGACGGAGTTTTACGTGCTAATCCCAACAAGAAAACACCTAATGCCGATGGCTCCATTAACATTGAATTACAAGCAAAAAACAAGTACGACACTGATGCAAAGAAATTCGCCGATCAGCTGCAGAAAGCAGCCATAAAGGATTTGATCAGCTACTTCAGTAGAAGTAATCCTGGGGCAAAGATTCCACAAGATTGGCTGGATCAACTCAGCAAAGAGCCTGACTTACCACCACCACCGGTGCCCATTGCAATTGACACTCCTGCCCCTTCAGACTTACCAGCGCCCCAACCGCAACAGCAAACACAGGAGCAGCCGCAGCCGATCAATCAGCAGTCTGTACAAAACAATAATTTTGGCGGCGGCGACAACGCTTCGATTAGTAATTCCCAGAGCGGCGGTGGCGGCGGTGGCGGCTACAGCGGAGGAGGCGGCTACAGCGGCGGCGGTGGTGGCGGTGGACACTTCGTTAGTGGCGGTGACAGTGGAAGTGGTTCTTCACACGCCGGTTCGAATGCTGCAAGCGGATCGGACAAACTTAGTAACATCAGAACAATAGTTGAGGTAGCAAAGGAAAAAGGAATCGACCCTGCATTAGCCGTCGCCACTGCCTACATAGAAACGGGTGGCACTTTCGACAACAAAATAGTTGGAGACAATGGACATAGCATCGGACTTTTCCAGCTCAACGACCAGGGCGAAGGCTATAACATCCCTCTGGCAGCCAAGGAAGATCCACGGCAGAATGCCGAAATTGCACTCGGTGTGATGTCGCAATATCTAAACAAGGCAACCGACTATAACGGCGATGGCACCATAAGCGGTGGCGAGATAGCAGCATCAGCACAGCGTCCTGCAGATCAAGCAGGCTATGCGCAGAAAGTCGACGCTGCTATTCCACAAGCGAAAGCACTGATAGACGAGGCGGAAAAAGCACCACAGATCGTCGATATGCCGGTCGGAGCATGGGGTGGTTATTCCAATGGTCAAATCCCAACCTCGGCTCTTGAAAGTGTTTATGGATTCAAAGTTGCGCCAGGAGTTGCAGATAATCTAACGGCGCTCTTAAATGCCGCTCAGCAGGCAGGAGTGTGGGACCCTAGCGAAAAATATGCAACAGGCACCTACCGCACCTACGATCAGCAGGTGAGCCTCTATGCTCAAAAAGGACCAGACTGGGCAGCTACTCCCGGAAAGTCAATGCACGGATGGGGCGAAGCCATAGACTTCACGATGAACAATCCGCAACTGATCAGCTGGCTAAAAGATAACGCCGAAAAATACGGATTCAAAAATCATACGAAAGAGCCGTGGCACTACAGCACCAGTGGAAATTGAAACGTGCCATATAGTCGACACTACGACTTCTCACTGTAAAGGAGCGGATGTAGAATAGACTGAATAGTGTCTCGTAGATCCGCATGAACGAAAAGATACAAGATTCAGACATAGTGCTTAAAAACACGGATGAGTTCGCAACAGAACCATCCGAAACTCAGCTACCCGGCTTCCATGACTTAAGGTTAATCGCAAACGGCACATCCGGCTACGTTTACTCTGCGCGGCGTGACATCGACAACAAAGCCCTCGCCGTCAAAGTCTACGAGAAGTCGCTCATACCAGACGCAGATGCGGTCAGACGCTTCGAACATGAAGTGAGTACTCTTCAACAGTTATCACATCCGAATATAGTCAAAATTTTCGGCTACGGCACGACCGAGTCAGGACAGCCATACATCGTCATGGAGAACGTCGAAGGGAAAAACCTTCGCAAACTACTCAGCGAAAACGGTGCGCTCGAAACAAATCGTGCGGCCACGGCTGCCAGAGAAGTTTGTCGAGCACTGATCGCAGCACACGAACGGGGCATCATCCACAGAGATTTGAAGCCAACCAACATTATTCTGGACGACAGAAACATAGCAAAAGTCGTTGATTTCGGCATAGCCAAAGCAGTCGGTTCTGCAAATGATACCATTACCGAATATGGTGCCATCATAGGCACCCCGGCTTACATGAGCCCTGAGCAATGCTTAAATCAGCGTACTGACGAAAGGTCAGATATCTATTCTCTCGGTTGTACTTTATTTGAGTTGCTGACAAATGAGAAAGCATTCGAGGCGGAAACAGCCATCACTGCGCTGGCAAAACAAATCAACAAAGATCGCAGTCACCTCAAACCAGTTCTTGACAGACATAAAATTCCTCCTGAGCTTCAACAGATAGTGCTGAAGTGCCTCGAAAGGAATCCTGAGAATCGGTACAACACCGCTCTGGAACTTGATCATGCTCTAAGCGGATATCTGTTGCAGGTCGAACAAACGCCAGCAATCAGTGCCAAAATGAGCACAAGCACTCAAACTATTCTCTGTGTCTGTGCTTTGATTGCTGTCCTGGTTGTATTTGAAACGGCGTTATTCCACGCCCGAGAGACGATAGAAGCAGATCCAGGACACCCTATGCCGACGTCAAATGTAAGTGTAGTAGGCACGACCAACGGATCAGAGCTGAAAACAGTCGAAATCAAAAATCGTCTTACAGGCGCGGTGATCTTTTCAGAATCTGCTGTCGGATTGAACATTAAAAGGGCTGTCAAAGATGCAGCCAGCAAAGGGGTTTCGCTAGCATATGCCGATCTGAAGAATGCAGACCTGACTCAGGTGGAGTTGAATGACGCAAATTTGCACTTGGCTGACTTGACCGACGCAAAGCTTATACAAGCCCGGCTCTCGGACGACAAGTTCGACGGAGCCATTTTGACTGGAGCCAACTTGAGCCAGGCAAATCTAAACAGATGCACTTTTCGCGATAGCAAAATGAGTTCCGTAGACCTTGTCCAAACACAAGCTCCATTCACGGATTTCCGGGACGCGGATCTGACTAATGCAAAACTGGTACAAGCGAACTTAACCAACTGTGACTTGAGAAACGCAGATCTAACCGAAGCAAAATTTTCGCAGGCTCGATTTGCAGGATCAAACATTACCAATGCAAAGATGGCTTCCAACGATCAGTTTAACAAACCTGACATTAAAGGCAGCACTATAAATGGTGTCACTATTAGATAGGCGTACTCGGAATGAGCACACAACAACAGAGGAACAAAATATTCGTAGAGCAACTCTGACTCAACCGACTATGAAGGAATTCAGCGCCAACTCAAATGCAGGAAAGCCCAATGGGAAATGACGACGATAAAGAACTCCAATCAGACCAAAACAAATTCAAGCAAAAACAAGAAGAACACGTCAATCTCAAGATCAGCGACCCGGTTCAGACATCTTTGAAGATTGCAACTGAATGCGCAGCTCCGGTCCAGGGATTTCATGACTTTGAACAACTTGCAGAAGGAGCCACTGGCGTCGTCTATTCAGCAAAATCAGATGAAGACGAATCCAAAGTGGCAATCAAGATATACAAACGTGAACTTATTTCGGACAGTGATTCGGCCAAACGATTTGAGCGCGAAGTAAAAGCACTTGGACAGATCAATCATCCGAACATCGCACAAATCATCACGTCTGGTCAGACGACTTCCGGTCAGGCTTACATTGTCATGGAACTGGTCGACGGGGCCAGCATTCGAACCCTTCTCGAAACAGAAGGCGTCTTCGAACCAATACGCGCAGTCAAAGTAACACGCGAAATCTGTCGCGCCCTGGAGGCGCTGCATGCTCAAGAAATCGTTCATCGAGATCTCAAGCCAAACAATATTATTCTGGATTCGAATAACATCGCAAAAATAGTCGACTTCGGAATCGCCAAACTTCTCAATTCCAGCGGAGACACAATCACTCAATATGGCTCGATACTTGGAACGCCAGCCTACATGAGCCCAGAACAATGCCTGGGTCAAAGAGTGGATGAAAGATCAGATGTCTATTCTGTAGGTTGTACACTCTTCGAAATGCTAACCGGAATGAAAGCATTCGAGTCTCAGACAGCAATGGAAGCTCTTGCTAAACAGATAGACGAAGATCGAAGTCATCTGGAAAAGCCACTCGCCGCCGCGGGAGCCCCCAAAGACCTGCGAGCCATCATTCTCAAGTGTCTCCAGAGAGAGCCTGATGGACGCTACAAGAACGTTGCTGAGTTATCGCATGACCTTGGTGCTTTCCAGCTGGGTCATCCGCTCACGTTCGCGCACAAAAACAAATCTGCCGGTTCGGTGCACGATTTCAAAAAACTGAATCTGGAGAAAATTCGTCCATACTGGCAAATCATCGCATGCTGCGCGGCCTTTCTCCTTGCGGCCTCTGTCATTCGGTTCAATCTGGAATCGCTAAAGCAAGACCATTCTTATTCACCAGAGGTGAATCATCGAAACGAGACGCCTTTTGTAATCCGCAACAGAAAGACGCTGGAGCCGCTTTATTCAGACCCGAAGTGCTTCACCCCCAAAGATACCCTGGTCAGTGCTCTAAAGCGTCATGCGGACCTGCAATACGCCGATCTTTCAGGGAGAGAATTATCCAACTGCAATCTCGACGGCATTAATCTAGCGAATGCCGACCTGTCACGCGCCAATCTCAGCTACAGCAGCCTTCAGAATGCTGACCTGCACGGAGCATTTTTGCGGTATACAAATTTCGAGCAGGCTAATTTAAGAAGAGCAGACTTATCAGCTTCGATACTTGATGGAGCAAACTTGCGCCAAGCATCAGCAAGATATGCAAGTTTTATGGGCGCCGATTTGTCGCGAGCAGATTTGAGCGATGGAAATTTCCAGGAGACAAATTTTCGCAACTCAAATATGTACGTTACCCAACTTCGCGGAGCCACATTGATGGGCGCAGATTTCAGTTATGCAGACTGCAACTACACTCACTGGAAAAGCCGTTCGTCGCCTGCTGAAAGCAAGTTTGAAGGCACGAAGAATCTGAATTTCAATTTATGATTTGCCTGATGCAAAAGTGAGCCTATCGAATCATCTAGACAGTGACAACAATCTTTCCGAATTGCTGATTGTCCTCGAGATAGCGGTGAGCTTCTGCAATCTGATCGAGTGAAAATTTCTTTGCATCTATGCACGGCACGAGACTGCCATTCTTCAAACCATCAGCTACAAAGTCAATACCAACTTTCAATTTCGCCGGATCACCTGTCGTGGTCATAAGCAGTGAACCTGTGATGACTGGGCGCTTTCCAATCACATCAAGCAATGAAATCGCAGTCGGTTCCTTGCTCAATGCACCATACAGAATTAAACGCGCCTCGGGTGCAGAAGCCGCCATCAACTTAGCAAATGTAGGTCCGCCTACCGGGTCGAAAGCTACAGTTGCGCCTTTACCGCCGGTTATCTTCATCACTTCTGCAACGAGGTCCTGCTCTTCCGTCGCAATCACGTGAGCAGCTCCTGCCCGCTTGAGCTGCTCAGCTTTGGCACTGGTTCTTGTCAATGCAACAGACTTCGCACCGACCATATTTGTTATTTGTATTGCGGCAATTCCAACACTACTCGAAGCAGCTGGAATCAACACCGTATCACTCGCTTGCAGCTTCGCCGTGGAGAGCAAGCCATCATATGCGGTGAGATACATCATCCAGATCGAAGTAGCTTGTTCAAATGACAAATTGGAAGGATGCTTAGTAACCGCATAAGTTGGTGCAACAACAAGGTCGCCGTACATTCCATATTCATTCATGGAAAAATTTGGAATTGTGCTGACTGCATCTCCAACCTTGAAATCAGTGACACCATCACCGACTGACTCAACAGTTCCTGAAGCTTCATAGCCCAGAATAGCTGGAAGTTTCGCACGCTCCAGATACTGCCCCATTCGGAACATTGCTTCAGCGCGATTCAATCCGATAGCCTTAACAGCAATGCGAACCTCATTTGCCTTTGGTGCCCGCACCTCGGTGTTGACAATCTTGAGCACCTCAGGACCACCAAATTCGGCAAACTGAACAATTCTCGACATAGTAACCTCTTCACTGCATCAGACGTTGAGCGAAGAAGCCTACAGCAATCGACTGGTTTGATCAACTGCACTGATATCCGCCGAGTCGGTACGCACTCAGACGATACCAATCTACTTATTAGTTACTGGAATTGCCGCCTAATTGACCTGGTAGTTTTCCAAATCGTCGTCGCTTTCTTCGACAAAGCTATCGATCACAACTCCCTCGTATACTGCATCCAAAGACAACTCCAGGGCTGCGGAAAACGAGTCGAAAACAATGCTGTCGCCTCTTCCGAGTGTGGAAATCTCCCAATTGCCGTCTTTGCACTTTCGGTAAGAATCAACTCGATACCTGTTCTGGTGCACAAGCAGATATTGTCGCAAACTTTCCAGTTGCCGATACGCCATCATCTTCTCACGTCGATCGATGTGTCTGGTCGATGGAGACAAAACTTCCATCAGAACGAGCGGAGCTTGTTTAAAGACGCTCTCGCCGTCATAAGGCTCGCAAGTGACCATAATGTCCGGATAGTAGAAACTATTCGCGGCCTCGACTTTTACCTTCATGTCGTTCATAAAAGCGCGGCAGCCTGAACCTCTTAAATGCCCATGCAGCGCCGCAAATACATTGCCGCAAATAATGTTATGAGCCTCGCTTGCACCGGTCATGGCAAAAAGCTGACCGTCAATATATTCGTGCCGCACAGTGGCACGTTGCTCTCGATCGAGGTACTCCTCGACACTCAATCTTGGCATTTTCGAAAAATGTGCCATCTGATGCCCGCAAAAAATATCCTCTTCAAATTATATGAGAAGCCGTTCTGCAGAATAAGCAATCCTCAAATTAAAAGCGCCCGACTTGTCGGACGCTTTTGGTGTTTTGGAGTTTTGCAACGGTCTAGAAGTTACGACCACCCAACAAGCTGCGCACCCAATCATCCATTCCACCAGTAGCGCGCTGGCGCTGCATTTCTGCGGCAAGGTCCGGAGGCAACATGGCTTGTGGTCTCGGATTGTAGTCCTTATTGGTTCGTACAATCTGAACGACTGACGGAGATGGTGTGCCACCATTGGCGACGATCGATTGAGCAGTGTAGACGTCCGGCCTGGAGATGCGGTTGGAGCTCCAACCAGCGTCAATCATCTGTTGAACAACTTGCGTGGTGCCACTGCTGAACTCAGTTGGTCCCATAATGCGAGCGGTAACCGATGCGGTGCCGAGCATGGAAGCATCTTTCTGATAGACGTCGAGAGCAGCTTGAGCAATGCGTGGATCTTGAATCTGATCATCGGTGAAGCCTGCTGCGTGCATGTCCATAATGATTTGCTGAGCGGTGTGGATGTTGTTTCTCATGCCGGCAGCGGTTTGCTGAGCGATTGAGTTGACATCAGCGGCACCATCAGAGTATCCGCCGTTCGACGACTGACCGTAAGCTTCGACGAACTGGTGAGCGGTTACGCTGCCGTCGCTGCCGCCGTTTCCGACAACGCGAACTTCAGGATTGCCCGATGACAGAGTCGAATCGACATTGACGCCAATCGACTGACTGCTGGTTGTAACGCTGTTTGGCGCCTGATCTGCTCTGACATTGACGTCAATGACCTGACGAACTTGCTGATTGCTTGGAGGAAGTGCATTGACTGGCACATTGCCCATCGGAACATTGTTGCCACCAACCAATCGAGCATTGACATCGAGTTCAGTGCGCTGAACTTGTGCAGGACCAGCGCCGTTTCCGACCATGCGAACATCTTGCTGACCGCTTGGAACTCCGGAGACCGGCATATCCATTTGCACACGATTCGTGCCGAAACCGCCACCGTTTGAACGGAAATTGACGTCTGTCTGTTGACGAACTGGAGGATTCATCGAAGGCAGATTGATATTGCCGAGCGATCCCATGCCGCCCATTGCTGAATTGCCGCTGTCGACTGCGTTGATATCGAGCGTGTTCTGCTGAGTCATCGGAGCTGCACCGCCGCCGACCTGGTTGAATGCACCGATGCTGACTGGACCTGCTCCGCCGACATTGTTGCCGCCAGGAGCTTGCATGGTCAGCGTCTGTGCCGAGCCACGGCTTGCACCGCCACCACTGCTACCACCGAGATGACGAACCATTCCACTCAAGCTGCGATAGGCAGAACCGTAATCTTTAGCATGACCACCGGCCACGAGTTGAGCAACTGTCTGAACCATATTGGTATCAGCACAAGCAGCTTCACCCGCTTCAACTGTCGGTGATTCGAGCATGATCGCAAGGCAAGCGCCGACTTCAGCAGCACCGACGTTTGGCGCGACCTTACCGATGAGAGCATCCTTGACCATGGCGTGTGTGTCTGGTCCGACCTGACGACCAACGATCGAGTTGACGTAAGAAGCGACACCGCGGATAGCAGGACCTCTGCCCCATGCTGGTTGCTTCAATACGGCAGTGTTGGAAGCAGCGGCTCTGTATCCGGCAGTGATAGGCATACCGGCTGAGAGCAAGGTGTCTGTAGCTGGACCGACGCGTGGGTTCCATCCTGATTCTGGCGACGTATCGTCGGTCATGATGTGAATACCCCAGGCTTGCTGATCCGGAGTCATTTCGCCGTATCTGCCTTTCAGGTATTCAGTGAAAGCGTTGCCTTCCTGACCATTGACGTATGCTTCTGAACCGAGCACTGCGTGCTTGAGGAGAGATTTCTGGAAGCGCTGCTTAGCGACTGCGGTCTGCTTGAATGAGCCACCGTTGTATGCCATGAATCCGGCTGCGGCGCGCTCGAACATGCCGCGTGGTCCGTCTTCGTTGGCTTGAATTGCGGCTTCTCTGGCTGCATCAAATGCTTCTGAGTCGGTAGCGAATGTTTGAGCATAACCTGCTGCCATGATCTGCATAGCTTTCTGTTCAGGTGTAGCGTTGGCGGCGAAACGAACGTGGTTAACATGTCCCTTGCCGTTACCTACGATGTTTGCCTTACCGTCAGTGGAAGGACCCATTGTTGGACCAGCAGCGGTTCTGATGTCTACTGCCAGACCTCTAGGTGGAACCCAACGGTAGTTCGATTGTCTGAACTTGTCGAATGGGCTGTCGCCTCGAGGAGCAGGATTGACACCGTTTGGAGGAGGTGGTGCGTCGCTGGCTCCTTCTTGCAGTTCAGCAGGAATGTGCGATGTCGATGGATCGATGTGACGTCCCTGATTAACAGCGCTCTGGCTCAGCGACTGGCTGAGGATGTGAGCAGCAGTGCCGGCAACAGCAGCACCGACAGCTGGCACTACGCCGGCTGGACGTACGGTCACTTGTGGTGCTTGACCCTGTTGCAGAGTCGCTTGTGGCTGTTGGGAAACAATGCCCTGTACGGTCTGGTTGCTGCCGGGGCGATTAGCACCTGGCTTGTTGGTGACACGAATCATCACCGGTTTGCCGTTGGCATCGAAGCCCTGAACCATCGTGCCTTCTTGTGGAAGCTCGATTTCACTGACAGGCAAGCTGCCAGGCGCACCAGATCCGGTGCCATGAGCAACGACACCTTTACCATCAGGAGCTACAACCGGAGCTGTAGGATTAGGCTTCTCACCAGGCAATACAGGCTTGCCGCTAACGGCAGTGCCGGTCTTCAAATCATGAGCGACAGTGCTCTTGTCTGTAGATGACGTGGAGCCGGTTGCTGAGCCACTCTTGGTTGTGCCGGTAGCGCCTGTGCCGGTGGCATCTTTCTTCGGTCCAGGTGTAAGACCAGGCAATACAGGTCTGACTGTAACTGGCTGTTTGAGAGTAGGAGAAGCTGTAGTGCCATCACCTTTCTGCTCTTGCTCGTGCTCGTGGTCGGCTCCGCCCATGTTGAGGGTTTGACCGGTTTGAGCACCGCTGGCAGCACCTTTGTTGGCGGCATCTTTCTTAGCTTGATCTTCAGCAGCTTTGCTCTGATCAACAGGTCTGATAGGAGGAATTACCGGCGTTGCGTCACCAGAGCCTGGCTTTTTAGGTCCAGCTTTCGGAGTTTCAGTCTTGAGCGAGGTTTCTGTCTTAGGAGTGCCTGTCGCTGATGATTTGTCACCAGTGGTGCCGGCATTGCCAGCTCCTTTCATTGTGGAAGCGGCTACGGCTCCGCCCATAAGAGCAGCCTGAGCTTGAGCCAGAGCTTTCTTCTTCTTCTCTTCTTCGCTCAAATCTTTGTCAGATGAAGGTGGTTTCGGCTGATTCTGTGTCTGAGCTGTGCGCTGCGCATTGAGCATAGCTTCAGCTTGCTTGCGAGCTTCTTCTTTCTTGCTTGCTTCATCAGACTGGTCGTGGCTGTCGCGTTGCTGAGCAGCAGCGCCGAGGGCAGACATCGCTGCGGCAGTACCAGCGACAGCAGCAGTGGCTTTAGCAGCGGTAGCGAGACGATCTTTCGCGGTAGCACCACCGGTGCCTGCATTCAAACTCTTATCAGCGGCAGTGGCTGTGGCACCATCCATTGCAGGAGTAGCTTTACCACTGCCAGGCTTTTTAGGACCAGGCTTGGCGCCATTTTGAGCAGCGGCAGCAGCAGCGGCTGCGTCTTTCTTCTGCTGATCTGTTGTCAGCTTCTTGCCGTCGGCACCAATCGGGTTGCCGTCGTTGTCTTTCAGTTGCTCACCAGGTTTGCCTGGAGGTTTCGGACCAGTTCTTGGTCCACCTGGAGGCACAATCGGCTGACCGTTAGGACCCAGTGGAGGTCCATTCTTGCCGCCATTGGCTGGGTCTTGCAAGTTCTTCGACAACTGTGGGTTGCTCGATTGACTTGGCAGTCTGTCCAGACCGACTTTCTGTGATTGTTCAAGACCGCGAGCAGCAAATTTGTCTGAAGTCGCATATTTGAAAAGTTGAGCAGTTCTTGTCTGCGCCATGTTGCCCAGGGCGCCAAAGCCTTTCATCAAACCACCAGTGATCAATCCGGCAGAGATGAAGTCTGACATCGGGCTGATTTGAGCGCGAGCCATGAACGATGGGGTTTGAATCATCAATTGCAGTACACCCACTGCAAGAACGATTTTGCCCCAGGGGTTGAAATCGGAGAACAAGATGATAACCATGATCTTGAGCAATCCGACCCAGACGAATGTCCACAAGCTGACTTCGACGAATGATCTGACGAAACCGGCGCAAACACTTTCTGTATCGGGAGTAGCGAAGAAGACGATGAAGATTGGAGCGAACATGTACTGCGCGGTCAAAAGAGCAGTTTGAATCGCTTTCAAGACGAGAATGTAGACGAGCTCGGCGATAAGGATGCCACCGAGAACGAGATAGATGATCAAACCGGCGAATGCGACGATGCCGCCAACCGTTCCCAGAACGAAGCCGCCAGCACCACCTCCGACGATACCACCGGCAACCGAGCCGAGCACTGGAGCGAATGTGTTGGCGAGAAGACCGACACCAGCTACCAAACCGCCTTTGACTGCTGCAGCCATAGCAGCGTCGAGCATGATTACCTGGTCGGCGGAGTTGAAATAGATAGCTTTGATCATTTCATTCGAGATTTGGATTTCGAATGCGTAGATTGTCGGCCAGGCAAGGAGCAAACCAGCGGTGAAGATAAGTCTGCCGACTGCGCCCATCAGACCTGTGCCGCCGCGCCATGCAGCTTCAGCCCAGTACTTCCAGATGCAGAGAATGAAGAGGAGGAGAAGCAGGTCAACTGCGATTCCGTACATCGTGTCAGCACCCTGACGAATGTAGGGAGAGATATCGTCGTTACGTCCGCTGCCGTTAGCGCCGTTAGGGTTTTGATTCAAACCGTTGACTGCGATGTTCGGGTTAAGAACGAAAGTACGGAGGAAAGCTGTGAGGAATTGAACTGTGTCGGACACCCATCCGTTAATCAATTCAGTGATCCATCGACCAATTACTTGACCGATGTTGGCGAAGAAATTGCTGATCATGTCATCGCCCCAGAAGGCTTTCATACCAGCATATGTGTCGTTGTACTGAGCCAGCTCGCTGCCTTGCAGCAACTGGTTGTTTGTGTTGGTGATTGCGCTTTGAGTATTCTGTTCGGCAGCTTGCTGAACGAGAGTTGTCTGCCCCCTGGCGTCAACGTAAGGATTGTTCGGTACCGTGCTCTGTGTCTGTGCTGCGCCCGTGGACAATTGCTGACCACCGCCGTTATCGATGCCGAGGTCGGCTCCGGGAGGTGGAGGTTGCGTTTGCGCCAGAACAGCGACATTAAACAAAAATGGCGCGAGCAGCATAACGAGTGCTACGAGCGCCTTGTTTATTCTTTTTGATTTAGAGCTGGACTTTATCACAGCGGTTACCGATTGATTCAGGGGGGTGTCTTGAATAACAAGATATTAGACTCTACTCATGGGGCTGTCAGTGGTGGAATTCCCATTTTCGTCGACGAGCCGGCATCTTTTTATAAAGACGCCGGCCCGCTTCGAGTTTTTGTTATTGCCGGACCTGGGTTCGAGTGTCTTGGGGTCTAGCCCCTGGTCAGCCTATGCAGCAGCAGTTAGCTGCTCGGCATAGCCGCGACTCTCGACAGTTCGGGAGTTGGTCTTTTTAGAGACCGCCGCCCAGTCCACCGAAGTTGTTGATTGCGAATGTACCGATAAGGTGAACAGCGGTTGGAGCGCCGAATCCGATACCGAGACCTTTGGCTACGTTCATGGCGGATTCACCACCATCACGCTGACCGAATGCAATCTTCATTCCTGCCATTGAGGATGGAACTGTAGATAGTGCTGTTACAACACGGGAGATGTCTCTTGCGGTGTCGTAACCGAAGTCAGCCATCTGACCTACTTCGTTCGACTGACCGTATCTTGGGTCAACCGGTGCTCCAACTAGACCCTGGGCATGTACGGCTTGGTCATATACGCCGAATGCCATCAGAACCAGCTGTGGAGCAAGGAGGAAGCTCAAGCGGGAAGCGACTTTGAATGAACGTGATGCAACAATCTTTTTACCGAAAGATTTGATTGTGGAAACCATGAGGAACCTCCTAGGGTTTGGGTGAGAATCGATAAACTTTTGTCAACGATTATGAGAGTGAGACGCGGACTGTGATTGGGTTTGGGTGGGTGGGATAACTTAGCGGTGATTCCAGAGTGTTGCCCTTACGCTGGTCGTTGCGCCGTTTCCAGATGAACCGGAGGATGGCACCATTGGACCGGGTGTGAAGCCGAGGCTTCCGTAGTTGGCCACTGCTGGAACAGGAGCCGGGCGGTGTTGAGCAGTTAAGAGTTTTGCTGTGCCGTTTGTAGAGCGGCTAAGTGTCCGGTGAATCGGACGGGCTGAAACATGTTGTCCTGCCGATGGCGCTGCTGCTACTGGAATTGGAGGCAACGATTGCGGAGCAGAGGCAATCATCGGAGTTGGAGCAGCTGAAATTGGTTTGCCGAAAGCTTTCTGGAAAGCTTCAAGTGGGCTCGATGGTTTGATTGGCACTGCTGCAACAGATGTGGTGTTGCGTACCAGTGGAGCCGGCATTGGAGCTGGAGCTTTAGCGAGATAAGTAGGGTCGAGTCCAAGTACGTTTCTGCTAGGCACAGCACCGGCGCGTACGGCGGCTGGAGCTGGAGCATTGTAACCGCGAGGCATCGGGATGGTTTCTTTCTTCCATACGTTTGGAGCGAAATCCCAGCGAGCAGATGGACGGCGTTGTTCCGCTTCTTGAGCTTGTGCTGGAGCAGAAGCTGCGACGGCTGCGGCGACCGAGATGATTGAGAGAGTTAGTGCCTTGATGTTCATTTGCTGCAATCCTGATTAGAACCTGGAGAGACCGTTTCTGAGTGCGTAGTTAGCCATTCCGAGACCGAAGAGACCAGTTGAGTACATTGCGGCAGGGTTTCTGCTCATTGCGGCACCGACGAGTACACCGGAACCGAGCATTGTTGCCAGTCCTACTCCGTGGCTCAACTTAGCGAGTTTGGAGGGTCTGCCGATTTCGGGATTTTTGACACCACCCGAGAGTGTTTGTGACTGCGTACCGCCTGTTGATTGTCCCGACATTCCGGATGGTGTGAGCCCCGGTGTAACCCAGGCTGATTGTCCGGTTTGCCCTGACAGCGGTTGTGTCATTCCTGGAGCCTGACCCATTTGAGCTTGCATCATTTGCAAGTTAGGGTTGACTGGAGGAGCGGCTGGTGTGACAGGTTGACCCATCAACGAGTTGAATGCCGCCTGGCGGAAGTCCTGAGCTGATTGACCGGTTGAGAGTGGCAATCCTGCTGGGACGTTGTTGCTGCCACCGTTCGATACGAGTCCTGGTGCGGATTGTGTATCGATGCTGTCACCCATGGCGCGGGTTGCGGCTTGGGATTGAGTCATCTTGGTTGCTACTTGCGGATCAAGTGGCACCACTTCTGGTGGCAACAGGGATTCCTGGTCTGGTCCCATTCCCTGCGCTCCGGCGGCTGGCATATTGGCTGCGAACATTCCGAGAACAAGGGTCAGGGACAAGGCTGCATTTGCCATTGCTCTCTGGTTGTTCTTGGTGGTGTCCTTGGCGTTCATGTCGTTTAGCTTTCTTTGCGGAAGGAGTGGTTCGTTCGATGTAGAGAATATTACGTTTACGGTTTGCGATTTGAAAGCGGGGGGATTACGAACCGCATGGGATTTTCCCCCCTCTTTATTCTTATATGGCTAGAAGTTTGTCTCGACAGCCTTTGGAAGCAGCAACTGGCCGGTCTTCTGCTGGGTTACGTTAGCTGGATTGAACTGGGTGTAGTTGAAACCGAAGTCAGTTGTGCGGCTGCTGTACTGCGGGATGCGTCTCCAGCCCTGACCGAACTCTGTAGCCTGCTGGGCTGTCAAGGCAGCGATGCCGTTGTTACGTGTGTCGCTGAGACCGAAGTCCTGGATTGACGAGCCAGTCGAGATACGTTGTCCGCCTATCTTCAAGCGCTGTCCACCGCCCAGGTCAATCGAGCTGTTGCGGAGCTCAGTGCCTGCCGATGTGCCTTTGTCGAAACCGTTACCGGTCGGTACGCCAAATGGGAGACCGAAGCCAGCCAGTGGGCCTACACGGGTTACTTCGTCCTGGATGCCGCCGGCAGCTCCGCTACCAGCGCCGAATGCCATGTGCCGACCACGCAGTTCGTACTGGTGGGTGGTCTGACCGCTGCGGCGGGTCTGTGGGATGGAGGTGCCGTAGCCGCCTGTGCCTGGCAGTCCGCCGCCGCCCATGATGTTGGTCTCAAGGGCTGGATTGAAGGTGTTGGCGTAAGGCGCGATGTTCAACATGCCCGGGTCTGCGCCGGGTGTCGATGGAGGTGCAGGAATCAGACCTGTCAACGCTGGTCCAAGTACTCCGGGAGGAGAGACGATAGCCGGTGCAACGGGCAAGCTGATACCCGAGCTGCCCTGGTCAATCTGGTTAGCTGGAACGGCTGGAATCCACGGCAGGAGGGTCGATGGTCCGGTCATACCGGGGTTGACGCCCGCAGGTGTTGCGCCGTCACCAATTGCCGGCGGCGCGCCTTCAGCGGCCGGCATGCCCACGCCCGTACTCTGCGCCCCAGGAATCAACGGCGTTCGCAGGGTGGTCGTACCCTGAGCGAACGACGGAGTGCTCAGAACTGCGCCCAGCGCCAGTGACGCGAGGGTTGCCTTTAAAATCTTAACGTTCAACATGGGTGTGGCCTCCTGAGCCTTTTTTGATTGGAGTCGCAGTGAGCTGCGGACGAGGGTGGGCGAAAACTTAGTGGTCTGCGATCGTGGCGCGTGCGCGTAATTGAGAACCTTTAAAGAGAGTGCGATTACCGTAAAGACTTTGTGTGGTCTGAGCATTGGGTAGATTGGCGCTGCGTGAGCCGCCGGCCATGCCCTGATTACTCTGTACAGAGCGGGGTCCATCTTCGGAACATTGAGGAGCCATCTTCAGCCCTGGCTTTTGTAGCAATGGCTCACCGAAGTCAGTGAGACTGGAGCCGTATTTTTTCAAGCCGAAATCGCGGCTTGTCTGGCGTCCACTTCTGGTTTGTGGTGCGAAGTCTCCAGGCATACCACCGCCGGGGTTGATGTTGACCTCCACTCCAGCTTGAGAATTGCCGTTCATAGAATAAGGCAGCATGCCGGGATCGGCACCAGGCGTGGAAGGTGGTGGCGTCAGATATGGTGCCACCATAGAGTTGACTCCGCCGCCTGAGCCCCGATCGAGCGGACTCATTGGCGGAAGCGGAACATCAGAAGGTGGCGGCAGGTTCGGCATTCCCATCATTCCAGGCGTGACGCCCATCGGCGCATATCCGCTTCCCACAGGCGGCGGTGCACCTTCAGGCGCAGATTCGCCGGCTGCGGCGCTCGGAGCGCCAGGAATCAGCGGGGTACGCAAACTCTGGGCTTGAACAGCAATCGCAAAGCCGTTGAAAAACACTGCTGCAACGAGTGCAAACAGCGCTGATTTGAGGCTAAAGGAAATACTGGACATATTCACTCTTTATTGTCGGGACCGAAACAGCTCAGATCTGCTGTAGCGTGACAATAAAGTAGCTTTTGCGCGGTCGAATGTCTTGGGTGAGACTACGCACACCCATGGGATTTCTCCCACTTTGATCCAACTACCATATGGAGAGCCCGCGTCCCGGGCACCAATCGTCAATTACAAACATGGAGCGCCCGCGTCCCGCGGGCACCAATCTAATCGTCGCTAAGTCGCTCGTTGTAACGGTAAAGCTCGTGACCCTCAGGCACGCTGACGGCCTTCCAACTTCCTGTAACTGTGCCTGTCGCCATGACGTCCATACGTTTAAGTTCCTGATAACGTCTCAAACTTTGCAGCAAGCGAGCATAGTTCTGTTGCATACGCACCGTGGTTGGGTGCTGCTCTCCCAGTTGACGCTTGCAGATGTTCAGCGCTTCTACATAATAAGGTTCGGCCTGCTCGAACTTATTCTGCATGTGATACAGCGTTGCCATATTTTGAAGCGCGCAGGCGACATCGGGATGATCGGGCGGGAAATTTGCCTTATATAAGGATAGATATCGACTGGCAAAATTTTCGGCTTCATCATATTTGCCCTGGAAATAATTGACCTTGGCGAGATTATTGACAGTAGATGCGATATGCAAACTAGTCGGAGGCAACACACGGGTTTTGATGATCAAAGCATCGCTATAGAGAGATTCAGCGCGATCGATATGACCCAGACGGCAATAGACATCAGCAAGACGTTCGATTGAGCCGACGAAACGCTGACTTTCACGACCGAATTTTTCAGCTTTTCGAATCACGTCAATCCACTGTCGTTCAGCATCTGAAAAACGTCCATCTTGAAAGGATTGCTCAGCCAGAACCCGTGCCGCTTCCCAATCTGCATCGGCACTGGCGATAGCTGGAGGTTTGGCGGGTTCAGCCATCAGGTCACGCTGCGTCCAGTTCAGCTCTTTCATTGCTTGCGTGACGTTGATCTGTTTCTTCCGCGCATAGTCAAACAGGATGAAGGCATGCTCGGCGGTCATGCGCCCTGCTTCCATCATGGCATTGCAGCCTGCCGCAAGATGCAAGAAGTTGGCGTCGCATACATCAGTCATGAGAAGCATCTGCAGCATCATCTGGGAATTCTCGCGCCCCAGCTGCAAAGCTTTTTCAATGTCGTTATCGGTGATCAGACCAAGCAACTTCAAAAACTCAGTGAATGAAACACGCTTCGTGTTGCCGAGTTCGTTCATTCGAACTTTTTGAATTGCTTGTTCGATCCTCAAACCTTCTCTGTCCATCAGGAACATTACTCGAATCGCGTCCTGTTGCGAGCACTGATTAGAGATGATCATCTCCTGCAACTGCAACGCATTTTCAAGAAGGCTCTGCGTACAGTAATGCGAATCGACAAGAACCTGTCCAAGCAACTTCCCAGTGCTGACGCTGACTTCAATGGCATTACTGAGCTGCGGTTTCGTTATCGTACCGGCGGCAATCAGCAGTTCTCCCAGAAGCACCGTGCGTCGGTCGGGCAAACCATAGAAATCCCGCTCAACAGGCGTCTGAGCACCACTTGAAATATTGCGGCGGGAGCTTGACCGAAGAGATTTGATCGCTTGTTCACGAGTGACGCGCCCATTTCGCAACAACGACTGAGCATTTAAAGTGGCGGTCAGACCGGCTTCTGAAATCATTCCAGACAACACCAGCGAACGGCCAAAAGGAAGTCCGGTCTCTTCGCTCTGCCTCAAGGCAGTATCCAACTGAGCTTGCGAGATCAATCCTGATTCGATAAGCAATTCGCCCAGCTTGTTTGCCGAGGAATCATCAGGCTTTTCATAGCCAATTGTGGAAAGAGCACTCTCGAGAGTCGGGTGCTCTCCTGCGGCGACAGCCTGCAAAGCCCGCCGCGCCGTTGCCGGATCGACACTGTTGGTTTTCAACATCGTCTGACAATGAATAGCCGCATCGAGCAAAGGTTCTTTGATATATTGCGACAGCACCAGCACTCGACCAAGAGCCAGGCCAGTCTGGTCGACAATCTGCAACGCCGCTTCCAGCTTCTTCCGCTCAACCAGTCCAAATTCGACTAACAGCTCGCCAAGCCGTAAATCCTCGCTAATAGCTGGTGCGTCAGGATTGCCTTCTGGCATTTTTCCTCTAATTGCGGGCAGCGGGCATGGACTGGATAACGTCAGTCAAATTGACGTAACCAATTCAAACATATCATTCCCGTTTATGTGCCGCCTATTCGCCGCTCAGACGGTTCAGCTTTGTTCGATAATCCACAATTCAAGCGGTAAATCTGGACTTTAATGTCTTTGAGGGCTCTATCTGTGGACTTTTGGCTGTTTGTGCCACTCGCGGAAGTCTTCGTAAGGATTTCCTCGTTGAAGGAATCTTTATCCTCAAACTTCAGACGCTGTTTCTCCAAAGACACCATCAATCGGCCTAATCCGCTTAGCGTCTATTAGCAGGGTTGGATTCAAGTGTCCGCAATGCAGACATGCCTCTTTGTGTACAACGCAAACACTGAAGCCCTTTATACGGTCGATGGCAAACCTCACAGAGTGCGGCCGGCAGCCGTGCTCCGGTAGTCGTTTGATCAAGCGTGGTGTTGATCGTGGCACTGTCCATCACTTTGCTCATTTCCACAGCTTCAGGCGTGCGGCCCTGCTCACGCAGCAACTTGACCAGATGCCTTGCGCTCCATTGCGCTTCCGGAACACCGAGCCCAAGCGTGTCTTGAAAAATCATCAAAGCCTGTCGCAAAGAGTGCTCAGCTTCTTCGACTTTTCCATATTTGTACAGAGCGAACGCTAAGTTATTGTACGCCCGCCCCACAACGGGATGATTCTCTCCGAGAGCGCCCACTTTCTTATGCAGAGATTCGCGGTAAAGCGGCTCAGCATCTTGATGACGCCCCTGCTTGGCAAACAAGTCGCCAAGTCCATCGAGGCACATGCACACCATTTGGGCAGACTGTGCATCTTCGGCCTGACGGATTGCCAGCCACCAGTTTTCCTCAGACTCTTCGAAAAGTCTTTTCTCAGCGGCTTGTTCCGCTAAGAGCTTATAGTGAGCCCACTTTTCCCTGCAAACTTGAGCATCCATGATCGTTACGGGCACCAAATATGGTGAACAGGCGGACAAAGTCCTCAATTATGGCGTCTTTTGTATGTTTCCGACAATCGCCAAATCATCCTGAATCCAGTCCTCCTTCATACATTATAGAGATTCCGATTGACATCCGGTAGGGTTACGCCAGAGTGTCAGCAGCCGATTCTGCATTCGGTCGGCAGCATTTTTACTGGACTGTATAGGGGCTTATTGGGTATATTGCAGTCGGGTGAGCCTCCGGCAAACCTCATTCGGAAGATCTGAGAGTTTCTGGGACTATCAGTCGAAAAATGCAAGATCGCGAAAACTCTACACCTGAAGGTGCGGACGAGTCTGGTTTAATCAAGCCAGAGCATGAATCCGAGCATGGGGACACGCCGTCTTCCGACTCTGAGCAACCCGAAAAAGTCTACGACTTCTACCATCAGCATTTCGGCGTCGCCCTGGCAGCAGGAAGTCAGGAAATACGTAACGCCGAAGCCAATGGTCGAGCCGCGTATGCAGCTCGAACCGAAGTTGCTGATAAAGTTAGCGCCCCCAAGAGTGAGTCTTGGAATGCCCTGAAGAGTCTAATCCGCTACCAGACTTCCTCAACGCCGGCGCCCGCCAGCCAAACCGCTAGTGATACCACTTCTGGAGACAGCTTCGAAGCTCAATGGTTTGGTAAGAACTCAGAAGACTCACCTGATGGAGTTGAGCCCCAAGAACAAGAAGGAGTTCGCCTCAAATGGACCCCGATTGTCGACAATGTGCCAGACGCTGAAATCGAAACGGAGCTTGTAGACAATGTCCCAACTTCAGAAATAGAAGCTATCGCAGCAATCGACGATGTGGTAGCTGCAGAAATAGAGACTTTGCCGGCCGACGATGTGTCAGATGCAGAAGCACAGACTTTTGCAGCCAACAGTGTCTCAGATGCACCGCCGATCCAACAAGAGATGACAGCAGAAAATCATCGGACAATTGCTGATTCATCGAATCAGTCATCGACTGCAGAGTCAATCCTCCCGCCGCCGAAAAAATTTGTCGGAATGCCATCGAGAATGGTTCGTCGCCCACAGTTGAAACAACCATCCACTGCCTATAAAAATGAGCAAGACGCTCCGGCATCGACAGATCGATCAAAAAACCAAAATGAAACTGCAGACGAATCTACGTTGCGTCTCTCCACAGACGAGTCCACGTTGCGTCTCTCCACAGACGAGTCCACGTTACGCCTCCCCAACATAGACGAGTCCACCCTGCATCTCCCCGTTACAGACGCGCCTAATTCAGACTTTGACCAATCGAGTCAGGAGCAGGGTACGAGAACTGAACCAATTGCTGAAGAAGATGATGCCAGCGAAATTAAAGCGGCCGAAGTGCGCAACAAATTTGGCAGTATGAACGCATTTGCCAAGTTACAACAACGCACGAAAGAAATAGTCGAAACAAAAGAAGAACAATCAATCACGGGCGACATCCCCGAAGAAGTGCGGGAAGAAGTGCGGGCAGAAGTACAGTCGGGCGAATGGGAAACTATTTCTCTTCCGGAGGACGCGAAGTCTGAAGGCGCGACCGTCATGAACCAGTGGTGTTCAACGAGCACCGGAGATTCGCACCCGAAAATTTCGCTAGCTGAACTGGACAGCATTCCGACACCGAGTGTGATGAAGGACATGCCGCAGAATAAGCCTTTCTCGCTCTCGACCCCTAAACCAGCAACGCCGATGGAGACAAGTCAGCCGACACCAGATTCGGTGCATCAAACGGCGCGTGCCTCATGGCTAAAAGCGGCTTCTGAATACTCGACATCAGTGATTAAGGCTGTAACTGAGCAAATGAAGATGCTCAGTGCCAAACCGAAAAAAGTGACACCCGAAAGTCCCGAATTCAGAACTGCTGAGCCACCCGAGTCAGAAGCAGACGATTCATCAACGTAGTACAAAAGTCTGCCACCGGCAAAATAGCACCAGCTGTCATTTTCCCCAGGTAAAGAACAGAGCAACAGCGGCCGCGGTCATCGCAGCTGTAGATGCCCATCCCATAACGTTCGTCATGACGCTGTTGGTCTTATCGCCCATGATCTCTTTGTTGTTAACAACCATCATGATCAAAAATAGCAGTGGCGGCGCAACCAGCCCGTTAATAACTGCCGACCAGAACAAGGCGGCAATGGCGTTCATCCCAAAGAAGTTCATCGCCATACCAACCACTGTCGAAACGGCAATCACTGCATAGAACTGTTTTGCACGGTAGGGCTTCTCATCCAACCCATAGCGCCACCCAAACGCTTCCGAAAGAGCATAAGCTGCTGACCCGGTCAGAATTGGGATGGCCAGTAAACCAGTACCAATCAGTCCAATAGCAAGCAGCAACTCGGAGAATTTCCCGGCCACAGGTGCAAGAGCTTTGGCAGCGTCAGTGGCAGTTGCGATATGAGTCTGCCCGTGCGCATGAAGTGTGGCCGCACAAGTAAAGATAATGAAATACATGACTGAGTTGGAGAGCACCATGCCGGCGTTAACATCCATTGCCGCCACTTTCAACTCTTCGTCGGAAGCACCTCGCCGCTGCCACAGCGCTCGCTTACCCTCGCTGCGATCTTCTTCGACTTGCTGACTTGCCTGCCAGAAGAACAGATAAGGAGAGATGGTCGTACCAAGAATAGCAACGAGGGTAGACACGAATTCCGCTGTTGGCTGAAACGTAGGAATGAACGTAGCCTTCAAAACTTCAACCACATTTACATGCACAAAGAAGGCAGTAGCGATGTAGGCGAACAAAACCACGGTAAGCCATTTGAAAACATTGGCAATAAGCTTGTACGAGCCCAAAAATTGAACAACCAGGATTGAAACCGAAACCAGTAGGATAGTCGGCATAATCGGCACCGGATGCAGAAGCTGAATCGCAGCAGCGATAGCTCCTATATCGGCACCAACATTTAGCGTATTCGCGACGAAAAGAGCAGCTACAGCAAGATATAGAAGTGGCTTCGGATAATTCTTTTTCAAAACACCGGCCAATCCCTGACCGGTCACCATGCCAATCTTGGCACAACTGTATTGCACTGCCGCCATCATAGGTAGTGTCACCAGAGCCAGCCAGAGCGTTGAAAAGCCGAGCGAGGCACCGGCTACCGAGTAAGTACCAATACCAGAGGGGTCGTCGTCGGACGCCCCTGTGATCAGCCCTGGACCAAGGACCAGAAAAAAGCGCTTGATCGGATTTTTCTCGTCTATTGCCTTCTGGCGAGGGGTCAGGTCATCGCTGTTCGGACTGGCGGTGGCGTTCATGGTTTTTCCTTCGGTATCCGGGTATTCGGGTATGCCTGAAGGGCCCCGGCAGTTGCGGAGTTCGCTTCAGGCTAAGCTTGCGAGTATTGACAGAATCTTGATGAAACCAGACTGAAAGAAAACCGGAAAGGTTCCCCGGCAGTGCAATCTAGCGAATTCTACGTCCACGCGCCCCCCGGTAGCCCCTAACAGAGTGCTTGCGCCCCGGCTCCATATATAGGAATGCCTAACATCGGATCCGCAAAACACTTACACCATTTCGTTAACGCGCAAAGGTCATTACCCGGTCAGACCGAAACCGATAGTATTTAAATACAGCCAACGGGTTGGGCGAAATGAGCGAGATAAACAAGGCAGCGGTTCGGCAGGAAGCCGAGCGCGCCTGACTGCGTGCTCCGGTTGACCACTTCAAGTTTAAAAGGAAGAACAGAACATGAGAAACCGTAATCAAAAGGGCGAAATGAGCGATATCGGACTGGCGGTCTTATCAATGGTCGCAACGTTCGGATTTTTCACGGTAGCCCTTTTGGGCGGTTCCTCAGCCTTACTGAGATGCATGGTCGGATATTAGAGCTGCGCCGGCACCTATATGTTTTCGTGGCACCAGATGGAGTGCCGAAAGTGCAAGTGAGAAACTTATAACTTCATCACTTGGCGTCAGTCGGCTCACCATAACTGGTGCCCTATAATTTTAATGAAAACGATCGTATGCCGCACTGAATATGGTGCGGCACCAGTTTACAAGAAGAAATTACCGGTGTCATTTCAGGGCAAAAAAGTTCCAAACTGAATCGCCCTTACAGGTGGTGGCACAAAATTAGATTGCAAAAACCCCAAATTTCTCGCTATCATGTTTTCGAGAAAGGGGGGGACACCGTGGGCAATTCAGAAGCTATAAACAACGACTTACTAATTTCGGCGTCTCAACATAACGATGCTCTTGATACAGAAGGGCTCGAACATATATTCCGCTGGGCATCAGACATGGTGGCGGACGGTGAAGATGCTCGCGTAAAACTTGCCAGAGAAAGAAGAGTTCGCAGGCAGGTTCTTGAAGTTGTCCAGAAAGCCCGCGAACAAAAAGTTCTCAAAGAGGCTAATGACGAGCTGGCCTATTTGCAACGCCGAGTAATCGCCCTTTTGCAAAAAATGCAGGAAGTGACAGAGGAAAACTCTTTGCTTCGCCAGATAACGATTAGCCAGTACTATGCGCTCGATCGTATTCCGGTGCTGGAAGGAGAAATCAAAAAACTTCGCGGCATGGACTACGAACGCGAAGCCGCCGTAGCCGAACGCAGATATCTCATGGATGCATTGGCAAAGTTAAAAGCAGATCGAGATTTCCTCGACGAGTTATTAACCGCCGCCGAAGAAGAGAACGCTCGGGTGGCTCGACTTCTTTCTGAAGCTCGTGCAGAAATTGCCGAACTGAAAGAGCGCAAATGGTGGCACGGCTTCTACAGAATTTTTAGACCTTAACTGACGAGCACTTGCTAGTTCAGAAACCTAACCGATAGAAGGACGCTTGTGAAAGCGTCCTTCTATTTTGCTGAGCGCAGACGTCGCACAGTAGCGGAGATCTCGATTACCCGACTACTCGCGGTCGCGAATTTTGCCTTCGAAACCACGACCGGTCGGCTCGTAGTAGGTGGTGCCTTCCAACTCAGACGGAAGACACTTCATATCGGCCTTACCCTCATCATAATCGTGAGCATACTTGTAGCCCTTCGAATA
This sequence comes from Candidatus Melainabacteria bacterium, assembly GCA_003963305.1. Taxonomy (NCBI): domain Bacteria; kingdom Bacillati; phylum Candidatus Melainabacteria; species Candidatus Melainabacteria bacterium. Next base: position 249,903 of record RXJR01000015.1, read on the forward strand.
TCCCAGCTCCTTCATCAGCTTTGTGGGAGCGTTCCTCAGATGCATAGGAACAGGATGCTGACTCATATTCAAAGCATCGCGGGCAGCCAGGTTGTAAGCCTTGTAAACCGCATTGGATTTGGGAGCACTAGCCATGTATACAACGACCTGTGCAAGAGCAATTTTGCACTCAGGCATGCCCACCAGTTCAACTGCTTGCATGGCCGCTACCGCTTGAGTCAAGGCAGCGGGAGCGGAAAGCCCGATATCTTCAGAGGCAAATCTGACCAGCCGCCGCGCCACATAAAGAGGCTCTTCTCCAGCCTCAAGCATGCGAGCCAACCAGTACAAACTGGCATCGACATCTGAATTACGCATCGATTTATGCAAGGCAGAGATGAGATTGTAGTGGTGCTCACCATTCTTATCGTATTTAAGTACCGCCTGTTGAATCGCTGTTCTTATCATCGATTCGGTCAAAGACTTTGCTCCTTTTCGCTTTGACAGAAGCACGGCTAATTCAAGTGTATTGAGAGCGGTTCTGGCATCACCAGAGGAGTAAACAGAAATCATATTCAATTGGTCGTCGGTTACTTCTATCTGCTCATTGCCTAACCCGCGCTCGCGGTCGGAGAGAGCATTGCGCATAATTTTTTGCAGATCACCGGCACCGAGCTCTTCTAACACGAAGACCTTCAAACGAGAGAGCAAGGCGCTGTTGATCTCGAAAGATGGATTCTCTGTGGTAGCACCCACCAGCGTTATAGTGCCATTCTCGACATAAGGCAGAAAAGCATCCTGCTGCGCCTTATTGAACCGATGTATTTCATCGACAAAGAGCACGGTGCGACGATGTTCGAGGTTCATAAATGCCTCTGCCTCAGCCATCACACTTTTGATCTCTTTTATGCCTGACGTGACAGCTGAGAAAGATGTCCACCGACTGTCTGTTTGATTGGCGATTATGCGCGCGAGTGTAGTTTTTCCGACTCCCGGAGGTCCCCATAGAATGAATGACGTAATCTGGTCGAGCTCGACCATCTGCTTCAAAACACCGTCTTCAGCAATCAGTTTCTCCTGACCAACAAATTCGTCCAAACTGCGTGGACGCATACGATCAGCCAGCGGTATCTTCTGATTTAACGAAACGCTCATTCAGCCTCGTTGAGCTTGTCAAGATCTTGCGGCTTTACAGTAAATCTTGAGTTGAAGGCTTTCAGCTTTTTGCGATATTCCTGACCCAGTTTATCCATTACCTCTTGATTTTTGATGGCATCAGCTTTCCGCTTTTCACGCAATGCCTCTCTAAAGTCTGTCCGGGAGCTAATTTCAGCGCGAAACGCCTCTGCCTCTTCGATCGCTTTTTCAGCGCGCACAACTTCGGCCTGCTTAGACTGCTCTTTCGACCTGGCGCGTTCGAGTTCACGCGCCCTTAAAGTTGCGAGATATCTCTCTTTCTCGGCTTCCCGCATAGCTGCCTGGTTTTCCGTGTCACTATTCTTCATCGCCCGTCCGCCAAAGTTACTCTCGACACTTACATTATGACAATTATGAAAGCTACCCGTATGATAATTCAAAGGAAAGGCCGAGCTTCTTAGTGCGGGACGTCAAGTGCGGAATTGACAGAAAATAAAACAGATCTTCGCATCGGACAACTATTGATCGAAGCTCAGATTTTGCGAGCTCGTGATCTCAACGATGCAATCAAGATAGCCAAAATTACGTCTTTGCCAATCGGACGAATTTTAATCATGTCAAGCTACGTTGGCGAGCGCGAATTTAAAGCTGCCGTGCAAGCTCAGTCGTTGATTCGTGATTCTGTTCTGCCGTTTTCTGCGGCCATTGAAGCACTGTGTTTGATGGCCCGCAATGAGATGACATTTGAAGAGTGCTTGAACGAAATCGGCTGGGCTCGCGCCAAAGATGCCACCACAAATAAACTCGGCGAGATGCTCCTCGATGCTCAAATCATCACTAAAGAGCAGATGGAAAGCGCCATCAGAACAAGTGAATCGACCGGTTTGCCCCTTGGTCGGGTGCTGGTTTCTCTTGGTGCATTAACTGACGAAACGTTGGCCACAGCGTTGAATGCGCAGGTTATGGTGCGCGACGGAAAAATAGACAGAGACCAGGCCATTCGCGGTCTCAATGCCGCTTACTCGCGACGGCAAGACCTTGAGGTTGCGCTTGCAGAAAGCGGTTTTTATCGAGGTCCGCTTAAAACATCTGTGCGACTTGGCGAAATGCTCGTCATGGCAAAGTTAGTTTCTGCCGTAGACATTATGAATGCGCTGGAAGTCGGGTTGATGGAGTTGAAACCACTGGGTAAAACCCTCGTCGATCTGAAGCTGATTTCAGAAGCCACGCTAGATGCGGCTCTGGAATTGCAAGAGATGGTTTCGAACAAAACACTCGACGAGTTGAACGCAATAGCAACCCTCAGGCAGTGCGTTGACACAGGCACACCAATCATAGAACTCCTCTCTCAACTTGACGTACCGCAGGATAATTTCAGAACCAACGTACGCCTGCACGATTTACTGCGAGTGGCAGGTCTTCTGCAGCATAGCGATATCGAACTTTCCGACATTCCTAATACCGCCGAAGCAAGCTCAGCAGATGCAAAGGCATCAGCAGGAAGGCTCCTGAAAAACGGATTCATCGACCAGCGTACTTATTTCGGCGGTCTGCGCTGCTACTTTCTGGTAGCCACCGGCTGGATGAACATTCAACAGGCAATCATCGCCCTCAATTACTTATCCAATCAGAAGGAATCATCGTTTGACGACGTCCTGTTTGAATTAAACTGGACGATCAAGAGCCGTCCGCGCTTTGCAAGCGACAAAAGGCGAAAGGGAATAGTAACTAGTGAAGGCAGCCTTAGTCGGCTAAAATTGGATGATATTTAATTCGAAAAGAAGGATCGAATGAGTCTCGACAAAAACGAACTGCGCATCGGCGAATTACTGACTCAAGCCGAAATTCTCACCCAGAAAGATCTGGACGAGGCTATGAAAACTGCGCGGTCAACTGGTCTGCCGATTGGACGAGTCTTAATTATGGCTGGATTCCTGACGGAGACGGAGTTTCAAGCCGCAGTGCAGGCCCAGTCACTGGTGCGCGACAACATCTTGCCGCTTGAAACGGCGATCAAAGCTCTTTCCTATCTAGCAGACAACGAAGTCTCATTTGACGAAAGCCTTTCAGCAATAGGATGGAGCAGCACACTCGACAAAGAATCGAACAAACTTGGAGAACTTTTGCTCGATTCACATATCGTGCCAAGAGAGCAGCTGGAAACGGCAATGAAGACAAGCCAGGCGACAGGCTTGCCGCTCGGTCGTTTACTGATTTCACTGGGTACTCTCTCAGATGAATTATTGGCAACGGCCTTGAACGCCCAATCATTGATTCGCGCCGGCGCGATCACCAGAGCAGAGGCGACCAACGGTTTAGTGGCAGCCCACCGCAGGCAAGCGCCACTTGATCAGCAAAATAATGAACCATTGAGAATACGAGGTCCACACCGTAAGTCTGTACGGTTAGGAGAATTGCTTGTAGGTGCGGGCATATTGACACATCTGGAAGTCGGACAGGCACTAAAAGCTGGTCTGATTGAACAAAAGTGGATCGGCGAAGCGCTGATTGAAGCGGGTCGCCTCAGCGAGAAATTATTGTCTGATGCGCTTTCTATTCAAGAAATGGTGGCCAACGAAACGCTAACCACGCAGCAAGCGCAGAATTGCTTGCGCGAGTTGCAGCAGTCCGGACAAAAGTTGGAACAAGTTATCGCCCGACTAGAAATTGCGGAAACTGAATTCAAATCGCAGGTGCGCTATCACGAACTGATGCGGGTTGCCGGCATTATAGGTCAACCAGAAATTGACCTGGTGCAACTAGAAATTGATAAAGAAAACGCACCAAGCTTTCGCGATGCATTCAACATCGCGCAGGTGCTGCTCGACAAAGGAATAATAGACGAGCGCACCTATTATGGCTCGTTGCGGTGTTTCTTTTTGCTTGCCATTGGCTGGCTGAACATGCAACAAGGTATTATCGCACTGAACTTGTTTCACCACCGGCAGTGCACTTTCGATGAAGTGCTGCAGGAATTGAACTGGACCGTACGCACACATGTGCGAGTCGCCGGACAACTGGCGAGCTAATAATTAAGTTTGCGTCGCCAATTGAGCTGGCAACAAATTAGCGTGTTTTTTCGGTACCCGAGTTCTGTTCATGGGTAAAGATTCAATAGAGCACACGCTGGAGGCAGTCATGGCAAACTCCAACAAAACAACGAAGCGAGCTTTGAGGTTCCAGCATGACGCAGACTGGCGCACAGCCTTACTTGAATTAAACGCCGCCATCGAAGAAGACCCACAATATTGGCATGGATATTGGGTCAGAGGTATGGTGCACGCGTCCATGGAGAATTACCTGGAGGCAATCTCAGACTTCACGAAGGTTTTGCAACAACCAAACCGCCTCAACAGCCGCAATAAAATCGAATTGCTCAAGCGCATCGCGGCGTTTGCCACCAAGTTGGCGGATCAGCAGAAGGCAGAGCGCGACCGCACACAGCCAGGCAAATGTGTGGTCACACTGATTCCTTCTAAAGCCGGCAGAATTTCACAAATCGGTCGATTCTTGTTCGACTCACAAGATATCGCCAAACTTAATCAACTGGTTGCAAAAGGAGCAGTCAGCGGCTCCACCGTGAGAGAATTGAGCACCCGCAAAGAGTGACCTGGAACTCAATTACAACGGCTGAGACCTGCTTCAGAGCTCTATTTAAGCTAATGCATAAACAAACCTTGCAACATCTCACCGAGCACTTCGGCATAGAAAGAATGCTGGAGTTCAGTGAAAACGAACACGGGGCAATCAAAGCAACCGTTACCACTGCCACTTGCACCGCAGAAATATACATGCAGGGAGCGCATGTGGCGCAGTGGCAGCCGGTGAAGGCAGAACACCCCGGTCTGTTTTTAAGCGAACGATCGGCCTTCGAGCCCGGCAAGGCAATCCGTGGGGGCGTTCCGCTGATTTTTCCATGGTTTGGTACACACAAGGACGCAGGCAAGTCATCCATTAAATTTCCCGCGCATGGATTCGCCAGAACTTCCAACGATTGGCTTCTTGTTGCAGCAGGTCGCAGCAAAGATGACTTCATGCTGACGTTCGAACTTACGGGCAACGAACAATCGCGCCAGGTCGGTTATGACAATTTCAAACTGATATATAAGGTTGCAGTCGGAGATGAATTAGATTTGGAACTCTGCTTTCAAAATCACTCCACGAACACAGTTGAAATCGAAGAAGCTTTCCACACTTATCTTGCTGTGAGTGATGCCGAACAAATTGCGCTGAGTGGATTGCAAGACACCGAATATCTCGATAAGACGGACGGATTCAAGCGAAAAACGCAAACTGAAAAGACTTTGCAGTTGACGGGCGAAACAGATCGACCTTACCTGAACACAGAAACACATGTAGAAATTGAAGATCCAATTTGGAAGCGCAAGATCGAAATATACAAAATGAACTCGAGGTCGACGGTGATCTGGAATCCATGGTCTGAACAAACATCCAAGTTGACCGATATGACGCCGGACGGGTGGAAAAATATGATCTGCGTCGAAACAGCAAATTTGGGCGAAAACGCAATTGCGGTGCCGCCGGGGACCCATCACACGATGCACGCATGCGTACGGATGCACACTTGACATCCATCCAGCGAAGTCTATACTGATCTCGTCGATTTCATAGAGATCTGACTTACTAACATGAAACAATTCAACCGGTCGTGTCGCAAATTCATCAAGCGACACGGCGAAGCGATCTTCATCGTCGCGTTTCTTCTAGCCGACTGTTTTCTATCGGGTTGGGTGCTTACTGCTGGAACAGTAGCGGCAATCTTATATGTCATCGCACCTGCCATCCGCTCTCTGGTGTCTCTCGATCCCAAAGCGCAAACAACCTACATCAAGGCTTTTGTAAAAACGCAAAAATTCCAACGACTGATTGTCTTACTCTTCTGGATTTACTCGATCAGGTATCTTATCTCCGCTGCGATGACGGCTGCGCTGTTCAGACTGAGCCCTGACCAAGCGCCGTCATTGACAAATGCTTTCATAATGGGCGCTCGAAACTTTGAGCAAATTTCGTTCTTAGCCAGCCCAATTCCGATTTTTGTGGGAGCCTGTGCGGCAGTAATCTTCTACCGGTCGCGTCTCAAAACTACCAAAGACGATCCTGACTTGATCAAACAGCGTCAGCGATGGTCTGGCTTTGCACAAGGCACCTTTTTCCTTAGCTATCTCGCCAGCATTTTATCCATTAGCATGAACCCGCAAGGACCAGCGCTGATGATCTCAAACTGGCTGCTCGCATCTGCGAAAGACGCGAATTTCTTCAGCTCGCCTGGTGAGGCCCTTAGTCACTATGCATTTTTCCCGCAAAGCAGGATGCTGATAGTTGATACGACAAACCAATTTTCCAATTTGAACTTCATCCCATTCTTTGACGGCTTCGTGATTACAACATTCACCGCCGCTGTTTTCCTGCTTCTATATCAGCCAATGCTGCGACTTAGCTCGTTGCTGACTTCATTCTGCTGGCGAGTCATTTCTCCGGGCTCACTGCAAAACATAATTGAAGCCTTTCTCGAAGCACTGCGACTAAAAGAACGAGTACTATCGTTCAATGAAAAACGTAAATTCTGGGGAAACGCATTGCGATCGACGGCATGGTTAGCAATTTGCTACGCTGTACTGTTCTGGTTATTTGGATTCTGCGAGGGTCCCGTGGGATTCGCGATTCAAAGCTGGATGATCGCCTCTGGTGCCGATGCAGGGTTTACAGGACAGGGCGGCGCCGACAAATTTCTTTTCACTCAGAACTACCGAGTATTCCTGGGAGCAGTCATTGCATTGTACGGAACTGTTCCGCTCGCAGTTTCGGCTTCTGTATTTCTGCCCTACGCTAGAGCCCGAAAAATAAATCTGAATGCCGATGGCATCTCCTTTTACCAGGGTCCATATCTCAGTTTGCTGGGTCGTCAAACCAGACTATGGAGCGACCTGCAAGCATTGGACAATATCAAATCAGACATATCCAAGCCGGATCAGCCAACTTCCTTTGAACTGAAATTTAAATCAGGCGGGAAAGTCAAATTCTCCACCGCTCAAATTCCAGCGCAAGATTTGCGAGTGCTTCTAGATGCGATCGACGAGCACGCCGTAAATTGCACAGTCGATCCAGAAATTTTTGTTGTCTGCCAGGCAATGGAAGATCGCGCCAAAGAAGAAGCGACATCAGATGGAATTGATGATGCTGCAATCAAATCAATTTCAAAACAAGAATTCAAATCAACTGTTTTTGTGCCATTGAGTCCGGGCGAATTTATACCAGGCACGAAAACCAGAATCATCAAGCAACTGGCAAGCAAACCATTATGCGCAGTCTATATGGCAAGGGACGCGCAGGGCAACATGCAGACTGTCAAGCAATTCTATCTTGCTGACGAGACGGAAGAGACCAGAGCATTCGCCAAAATACTTCATCGAGAGTATGAGTTGCTGTCAAAACTAGATCATCCCGGAATTGCCAAAGTAGCAACTGCATTTTCTGTCGAAAAATCAACGTTTCTCATTGTCGAACATAGACCCGGGTCTGATTTACGAGCCGTCGTAGCTGAGCACGGACCGCGTTCTGAAGGTTTGACCATAAGTTGGGCTCAGCAAATCTGCGAGATAATGAACTATCTGCACAGCCGCGAGCCGGTTATTCTTCATCGAGATTTAGCTCCAGACAATATTATTGTCGGAGACGACGGGCAACTAAGGTTGATCGATTTCGGCGCCGCCCGTGAATTTCTGGAAGGCATTACCGGCACGATGATTGGAAAGCAATGCTTCGTGGCGCCAGAGCAATTACGAGGCGAAGCGATCGTGCAGAGCGACATATTCAGCTTTGGCTGCACGCTGTACTTTCTTCTCACTGGTAAAGAGCCGAGAGCATTGTCGCAATCGTCTCCGGCGAAAGATATCGATTGTTCAGACGAACTGGATCAGCTGATTCGAGACTGCACCAACTTCGATGCCTCTGAACGTCCTGCATCCTTTGACGAAGTGTTGCAGCGCCTGAAGAAACTCGACAAAGGGTTCCACCTTAAGCTATCGACGCCCGCGGCCAAAATCAAGGTGCCGGCATGAGCAAAGAACGTGCACTCAAGAAACGCACACGGACGCAAACGAAGGCGTCTGAACCGGCTTCGATTAAACTGGTTCGAAGCGCTGTCATTTCAGACACGGAAGTTAGAACCGCTTGCGCTGCTGACGCACGTCCTGATGTCCCTGACACTGCAGGCTCTACTAAGGAATCTGCTGTTACTGAACTGGTCGCCGAGACGAACAAGAGTGTCACGGATTCAGCGGACACGTCTTCTGCCGCTAACACGACGGAGCCAGCGGACACGTCTTCTGCCGTCAACACGACGGATTCAGCGGACAATTATTTTGCCGCCAACACGACGGATCTAGCGGACTCGCCTTCAGCCGCCAACCCGACGGAAACAGCTATGGCTAAACCAACCGCACTGGCCGGAAGTGCATATTTCACAAACTACTTATACAAAGATGCTCTCAGCCTGGCGAAATACGCCTGGTCTTTGCGGGCACCACTTTTTCTGCTTGCAGCAGTCGCGGTGGCGCCAAAAACCATTCTTTTATGGATTGCAGTCGTTCTGCTTAAGCCGCTGTGCATGTTAGTTTACTCAAGGCTGCCGAAAGACACTCAACTAAAGATCACGCAGAGTATTCCAGCTTATCTAAGAAACTCAGCCCTACTGAGAGATTACGGCGAAGGAGCAAACCAGTGTCTGCCCTTCATATTGTTTTGGATTTATCTGAGCTGCGCACCGATTGCAGTGCTATGGATCGCAGGTCACTATATTCGTGGCTTATTCCCGCAAAGGATTCCGCATCTCGAGAACGGATTAGTATTCGCGCAAAACAAGAAAAGTGAACTCTCTCAGCCAGAGAATAACTTCTATTATTCGCGAGCTTTTGCAGTTACCACAGTTGCAATTTTTGCTCTCGGAATTCCAGCCATTTTCAGTTATTCAATTTACAAAAATCTGGGCGTAGGCAATGAAGCCCAGAAAAGTTCAACAATTCCGCCTTTCGTTGTTACTCCCAGTTATTTTCCGGCCGCCAAAAAAACTACATTTGTCGGACAGTATCCACGTAAACCGCGCATACATAACGATCCCTACATGGCCCCGAGATACGTAGCGGGCTACAATGGCTACTGGCCAATGCTCGACGGATTTTCAGCGAAGAATAGCGAATTCAATTTCTTCTTTGTCCACTTCTACCTGGTCAGCCTTGCATGTGCGATGTCAGTACTATTCTTTAGAGCCTGGTTCTTCTTTCCGCTCAACTTTCTTTCTGACCAGCACGAGCTATATCTGAACTCTACAGGGATCAGGAGAAGCACACTGAAAAACTGGTTTTTGAATGTATTAACCGTCAATCGATGGGCTATTGGCGGCGGACCGGATTCGCTTAGCTGGACTGAAATCAAATCACTGCGACACCTTGAAGAAGGGTTCACTAAACTCTCGCCGCTGCCGGAAACGGCATTCAAAAAAGAATCATTGACTTACAAGCTGCTCAACAAACTTGCAGCATTTATAGACGGGCTCTCCAATCGAGTCAATACCGGAAACTATCTTATATTCAGTACCAGCGAGAAAGACGGTGATTTCGGGCGAAACATCAAAATCAATATCAATGAGTTAAACCGCGAGCAACGCGCCAAACTGTTCTACTCGGTAAAAAACTGGGCACCACATGTAGTGATACGTCAGGATGCGCAAGAGTCTCTGACCGGTTCGGTCGTCTTACAGGACGTAAAATACACACAACTATGGTTCGACTTGCTCACATCAAAAACCAGAGTAAAGAGACAATCAGTTTTAGAACCAGGAGAAACGCTGCACGAGAGCAAGTATACGATTGAGGAACGGCTCTCGGCAGGTGGTCAAGCAACGGCTTACCTGGCCAGAACAGCAGAGAATAGACAAGTAGTTCTTAAAGAATTCATTCTTGCAATCGCTTCAACCCCTGGTGCGTTACTTGAATCAGCGAGAGAATTCGAAACTGAAGTCTCCTTGCTATCTCAGCTCAACCACCCAGGGATTGTCAAACTCGAAGATTTCTTTAGTGAAGACGGGCGAGTTTACGTGGTTCTAGAATACATACAGGGACAAACTGTGCGACAAAAGGTGCAACAGGACGGTCCACTCAGCGAAACCGAAGCTATAAAAATTACAGGCGCAGTTTGTGATGTACTTGAATATATGCACAAGTTGGATCCCCCAATCGTACATCGCGACATCACGCCAGAAAATATTCTCGTTCTTCCTGATGGTTCAATCAAACTGATCGACTTCAGTCTCGCCGTCAAATCGAACGGCACCAGAACAACGGATTCTTGCGGCAAGCAAGCCTTTACTCCTCCCGAGCAATTTCGCGATGAAGTCTGTCCGGCAAGCGATATTTACGGGCTTGGAGCAACTATCTATTTCATGTTGACCGGATTGCCACCAAAACCGATAACAGTCTCCTCACCAAAACAAAGAGCGTCAAATGTTTCCGACGAAATGAACCAGATCGTCGAGAGAGCAACACAACTCGACCTCAATCAACGTTACGACTCCATCCACTGGTTAAAACTGGATCTGGCTCGATGTAAATCAGTTCCTTGAGAGCTCTGAATAAGAGCTGCATGCGAACTGTCTGGAGTCATTCAAATATTGTTTCTCCATATAATGACAGGAATGGTCTTCACCAGCTCGGATTTGTCTTGACAAAACGGCTCAGCAACATAAATGCGGCAGTCGTCACCGCGACAAAAAACAAAATCAATCCAACGAACCAGGAAATAGGACGATAACGAAACACGATTCGATGCTCACCAGGCGTTAGCATTACAGCCCTTAGCACCCCGTCAGCCAGAAAAATATTGGTCGGCTTGCCATTATCAAAAGCTTCCCAGCCCGGATAGAATCCATCAGTCAAAACCAACGCCGCAGATGTCGCAGTATTGGCATTGATCTTGATGTACTCATTCTGATCGACTTCGACTTCTGCATAGCTGCTCAAATTCTTTGCCGGTGCATTCTCAGTTGCCTCTGGTGCGGTACCAACCAGAAGCACTTCACGAGTCGGATCATACTCGTTGCTATCGGAGCGATTGATGTATTTTAACGCGGCATCACGTGTGGGCAAAAATTTCAAATCTCGTATTATCGATACTCGCGGACGAATGTGGACAATGGAGTACAGCCTGATGTTAAGCGAAGGATCTTCCTTGAGAATTTCGAAGAAGCGATTATCCAGGAGCGGCACTGGAGACCAGGTACCATCTTCGTTTTGAGTTTCACGCATAGTCTCGACATAGGCGGTGCTGGTTGCCTGACAGTAGCGATACAACGGCAGATCAGATTTACCAAGCGGATGTTCGACTTTCGTCAGGTTCGAACGAGGCAATAAACCAGTATCTATGAACAGTGAATTCCAGGTCGGTACGACACTGATACCATTGGCGGTTTGGATATGCGCATCAATTGCCGTATTCGGTCTGAGAATCTGTCTGCAATAAGCGGAAAACTTTTCTTCTATATTGTCGGAACTATTTGCAAGCGTTCGCGGAATCGCCAGGGAATTATCAATAAGCGAGAGCAAGCGAAAGTTCTGAGATCCCAACTGGCAATGACTGGTAATCAAATCGGCGATACTAGACTTCTGCTCGAAGTACTGTCGCGATGCAAGCGGCGCTAACGCAACCCGATCATTTAGAACGAATGTAGACGTTATGATAGCTAACAAGATAACTTCTGTACTTCGATTTCTCAGAAGCAACAAAAGAGTAGTTATTACGCCGCCTACCGCTGCCAGCATGAAACCATGTACTAACGTGTGTTGACTTTCGGTGAGCAACTGCACATTGGCATTCACAAGTGCTGTAGCGACTAAAATCATGAGCCAGAAAACTGTCACGCGGAACACATTCGATCGAGTACATTGACCAACAAAAATGGCTCTCCACCCATTCGTTGCCATGACCAGCAAGCCTAACAATGCAAATACAGCAAGCTTGATCGGATAGCGCAAGATGTTCTGCTTATCTATCAACTCTCCAACCGGACCGAATTGACCGAGAGCGACAAGCACTGATACAGCGACCAGTATCAACCATGGTAAATTTTGGCGCCAATTTCTAGGCAGTGACAGCACTGAGAGAGTCAGTACAGGTGCACCAAGAAAGAGTGAGGTGACATAGGGCAAGGCGCCTGGATAGGTGACAATATCACCCGTGCTGTTCATGTCCAGGTGTCCGAAAGGTTGAGTGATAAGCAGTGTCAACCAGTCGGCGATACCGGCGCTCCAGAAGCTGCTTTTAAACACACTGAACTGCAAGGCGGCAGGACTGTTCATTACCAACTCAGCCAGCGGCACGTAGCCGAATGCGGCATAGCCCGCACCGATCGCAAATGCAGCTAACACCATTAGCGGTGCGCGCGGGCGCAGCGAGCCCAGATCACTCAAGAAATATACAAAGTACATTATCGAAGCAGCAACTGAAATTTCGGGGCGGCCGGCACTGAACTGCAATCCAAGCAGCAATGACAGAACTCCGCAATGCCACCACTTAGGTGATGAACAGATCAAGTCGAGCAACAACAAAGTAAACGGAATCCAGGCCACACTTGCCATCAACAGTAGATTGATAGGGCAACCAAACATATATCCACAGAGCATGAAGCCCATGCCGAAAAAGACAGCGGCCATGAAGTTAGAGGGTTCAAATCGAAATGACTTCAGCTGCCACAAAAATCCGCCGATTCCAGCCAACAAAAGATGGAAAAGCATGAACAAGCCGCTGCCCAGGCCAAAAGGCAATCCTAAACCGATCGCGGCAGGGAAATATAACATCGGCCACGTCACAGCAATCTGAGGCACACCATTCAGAACCCATGGATTCCAGAGCGGGAACTTATTGTTGCGCTGCCAAAATTCGTTGATAAAAGTGGCAGCAGGCTCGTTGTTGTAAGTAATATCCGCGAGAAACGGAGTTTTGCCGGAAAACAAAAGAGGGCTCAAAAGCCCAATTGCAATCGCGCAGTAGAAGATGACAACTAACGCAATAGCGCGGCGCTGATTCACGAAAAGCCGTCTTTATTTGCTAAACATATACATAAACTGCGGCAGTAGCGAAAGCAGAAATGACCCGATCATCAAAATGACCAGCACCTTCACAAACACCTTGTTATGTTTTCGGAAAAATTCCATGCCCTGTAACCTCGTTCAGATTATTCTCGCACCGTTGCGTCCATGGGTCTACTGTGATGTACGCTACTGGTTTCGATTATAGACATTACTCACTGCTAATCGCATCCCCTGCAGGTGAGTCATTCTCGGACGGCGCCAGCTCGGGATGGAGCCTGTAATAGATGCTTCCTGCGACGCTCTTGGGAAGCTTCGGCACAGCCGTCATCTCTTCTAGACTGGCAGCCTTAATCTTATCGAAAGAGCCGAAATAATCCAGTAAAAGTTTGCGACGAGCTGGTCCGATACCGGGCAAAATATCAAGATTAGAGGAGATGGTGCGCTTCGCTCTCAACTGGCGATGATATGTGACGGCAAAACGGTGCGCCTCATCCCGAACCCGCTGCAGCAAGTGCAACGCTTCGCTGCGACGAGGAAGCAAAAAAGGCTGGGAGTTGTTTGGTTTATAAACTTCTTCCTGTTTCTTTGCCAGACCGATTATGTCGATTGGCGGCACTTCCGCTTCGGCGAGAGCTTCACAGGCAGCGCCAAGCTGCCCTTTGCCACCATCTATGATGATCAAATCAGGCAGTGGTTTTCCTTCCTGCACTAGTTTCGAATACCGCCGCCCGACAGCTTCTTTCATCGAGGCAAAATCATTGGCTTCACCAATTCCTTCGACAGTGCGGATTTTGAAACGACGGTAGTCTGATTTCTTGGCCAGGGCATTTTCGAAAACCACCATGCTGGCAACGTTATCAGTGCCCTGAATATTGGAGATGTCAAAGCATTCTATTCGTCGGGGCGGTTTGGATAAACCAAGATGTTCCTGCAGCGTAGACATCGTCAAGGCAAGCCTTGCATCTTCTTCCGAAGCCACTTGCAACTCGGTCTCGAGCGATAAGCGAGCATTCTTCTGAGCCATCTCAATCGATGACTGCTTACTTCCGCGCTGTGGCACAAGAATCTTCACAGCTGTGCGCGATTTCGCATTCAACAACTCAAGCAAGGCATTTTGCCCATCTAAGGGCTGCTGCAAAATCACTTCACTTGGCACAGCGATGTCTTCGCAGGTAGCGTAATACTGATCGATAAAGCTCTCAAAAGCTTCATCAGCACTCGTTTTCTCTATTAGCGGAAGACACACAGTTTCAGCCGAAATCAATTTGCCTTCACGCACACGCATCAAACAAATGGCTATAAATCTATTCGTATGTGCTTCAGCAATTACATCTTGACTGACTTTCTGGTTCTGGAAAAACACCTGCTGCTTCTCGACGATGCGCTCGAGAGACTGCAAGCGATTGCGAATTTTCGCAGCCTGCTCGAACTCCAGGCGCTCGGCAAACGCTTCCATTTCTGAGCGAAGCATAGAAATAACTTCGCCCTGCCGACCAGCCAAAAACATCTCCACTTGCGTAACCATATTGTTGTAAGTCGTCTCATCCACAAGTTTTTGACAGGGGCCGAGGCACAATCCAATATGGAAATTCATGCATGGTCGATCTTTAAACAGCGGCTTTTTGCGTTGTCGCATCGGGAAGACCTTTCGCAACATCCGCACCGTATCCCACATCACACCTGTCTCTACATATGGTCCGAAAACACGAGCTCGGGGATGCTCTTTTCTGTAGCGAGCAGGGTCGCGCACCATTACCAGGCGCGGATATTCGACATCATAGGTGATGGCAAGCCAGGGGTACTTTTTGTCGTCTTTGAGGGCGACATTGTAGCGCGGCATGTGCTGACGCACGAGCGTTGCTTCCAGCAAAAGTGCTTCCTTTTCCGAATTGGTCAAAATGGTATCGATTGAAACCACTTTTGGTATCATGACGGCCAGCTTTGGTCGCTCTCGCCAGGAAGTTTCATTCCAATAGGAACGCACTCTGTTGCGCAAACTTACGGCTTTTCCAATGTAAATAATTTCGCCATGCACGTCTTTGAAGACATACACACCTGAGGTGTCAGGCATGCCACTGAGTTGCCGGGTTAAGTCTTCTGAGATAGTCTTCATCGTGAGATCGTGTTATCGATAACGCGCACAGGTAATAGCTTCAATCAAATTCAACAACCAAATTCTAACGTGCAGTTCCGGTTTCAGCGGGCGACACTGGCGGTTTGGCTTCACGCGAAGATGGCTTGATGCCAAGCTCGGCACCTGGTATCGAAATAGTCAGTGCCTCCAGCAGAGAGTCAACGCCAATCACATCCATATTTTCGATTTTGTTTTCGAGAGGTAAGTTGGCTTTGGGAACAAGCGCCTTTCGGAACCCCATCTTTGCGGCCTCTTTCAAGCGTTGCTCAAGAGAGACGACAGCACGAATTTCTCCGGTCAGTCCCAATTCGCCAACACACAGAAGCCCCGGGTCGATCGAACGATCCAGGAATGAAGTAGCAACGGCAACGCTTATACCAAGGTCACCAGAAGGGTCGTTGAAATCTAAACCGCCGACGATGTTCACATAAACATCGTATCTCGAAACTGCCAATCCAACCTTCTTTTCGAGCACCGCCAGAACTTGCAAAAGTCGATTGTAATCCCAACCGTTCACAACTCTGCGCGGGCTTGGATAATGGGTGTTGCCGACCAGCGCTTGCACTTCTAAAAGCAAAGAGCGGCTGCCTTCGCCTCCCGCAATCACCGCTGTTCCCGATGGCGCTTGCATGCGACCGAGTTTGCTCAGTCTGTCACCAAGCAGCAATGCGCTCGGATTGTCTATCTCAGCCAGACCAGTCGTGGTCATCGTGTATATAGCAATCTCCTGCGTTGAACCGAAACGATTCTTCGCTGCTTTCAGAATTCGCAGCTGTCGAGCTCGATCGCCTTCGAATTGCAAAACGACGTCAACCATATGCTCGAGCACTCGCGGACCAGCAATAGAGCCCTCTTTAGTGACATGACCGACCAGAATCGTGGCTATATTTTGCGACTTAGCAGAGGAGACAACAAACTGCGCCCCCTCGCGAACCTGACTAACAGAGCCCGGAGCGCTTCCGATCTGCGGATGGTACATAGCCTGAATGCTGTCGATAATCGCCACTTTGACATCGGCAGAGAGCATTCTGTCGCGGATCTTACTCACATCTTGTTCTGAGTCGACGAGGATGTTCGGATGCTTAATGCCCAGGCGAGAAGCCCTGAGCTTGACTTGTGATGCGGACTCTTCACCTGACACATAGAGGACTTTTTGCCTGGCAGCAACATAATTTGCTACTTGCAAAAGCAGGGTCGACTTACCGATACCGGGGTCACCAGCCAGTAAGATGACGGAGCCTGGCACCAACCCGCCGCCTAAAACTTCGTCCAGACCACTGAGTCCGGTGCTCAACCGGGACGCATCAAGGGTTTCATTGTTTATCTCTATTTCATGCAGACCGACTGGTCCAGTCGAATCTGCCGGAGAAACGCCCCCGAAGCCTGTGTTCAAGCGAGTGGCAAACCCCTTCTTGGCGGAAGCAGATTCTTCCTCGTAAAGCTCCTCCACCATTGAGTTCCAGGTGCCGCATTCACTGCACTTCCCAAGCTGCTTGGAAGTGGAATAGCCGCATTCTTGACAAACCCATTTCGCCCTGATTCGTCCCATATCGCCCCGCTAGTTCTTCTGTTGAAACCACCTCATTTTAACGTGCTTATCAGACAGTTCCGCTATACTCTTCGCGGATGCATGTGTGCACTTCTCAAACGGAGAGCGTCTATGTCAAGTATGATTCTCGTTTTGGCTACAGCCGTGGCTTGCGCGCCGGCGTCAGCAGGATTTTCACTCAACAAAATTCAAATCAAACCGTCGATTGCTCAAATCATGCAGTCACAGGTATTGATTGCTCAGAAATATGTCGGCGCAGACCCGCACGGCGACGACCCGCACGGCGGCGACCCGCACGATGAGCAGCACGACGACAAACTGCCGGCCAACGAAGACAGAAGCGTCGGCAAGGCGCCCAAAGATGTCTACGGCGGCACTGTTCCGAACGGACAGCAACCGTATTAAATCAAAATATCTCAAATTTCATGGTTTCCGCCTAAGCTAAGCGCTGAAGGGCGGGGCGGCGGCTTACAATTGCAACCATGATTTTTAGTTCGCCCACTCTTACAGGCATACTCCTTTCACTCGGTCCCGTGACGATTCGGTACTACGGGCTGATGATTGCCATGGGCGCCCTCGCAGCGATCACCACGGCGACAGCCATGGCGGCCAAAAGGGGGCTGGACGACCAGAAGCTCGTCAATTGCGCACTGAGCAGTTTTGTCGGTTCAATCATCGGCGCCCGCCTCTATTACGTAGCCTTGCAATGGCAGAACTATGTCAACAACCTTCCCGACATCGTGGCGACGTGGCATGGCGGCATGTCATTACACGGCGGCATCATTGGGGCATTCATCGGTTGTATCATCTACTGCAAGCTGACTAAATCCAAATTCTGGCCATTCTGCGACGTGATTACGACCTCGGTTCCGCTCGCACAATCGATCGGCCGATGGGGAAATTTCTTCAACTCAGAAGCATTCGGAAAGCCTGTGGGTCCTGACTTTCCGCTAAAACTGTACATTCCTCCGGACCGACGACCTTCACAGTTTCATCAAGACAGTTATTTCCATCCGACTTTCTTGTATGAAGCAGTTTGGGATCTGGCTCTATTTTTGTTGCTTTATTTCGTCCTCGCCGAACAACTTAAGAAATACGACGGCATGGCGTTTTCGGTCTACATTACGATCTACTCAATCGGCAGGCTTTTGATAGAGCCGATCAGGTCAGACAGTATCATGGCCGGTACCATCCCGTTCCCCATGATCGCCAGCGCCGTTGGGCTGGCTATAGGCGTGGTCGGAATAATCATTTCGTACATGAAAGGCAGAAAGAACGAGGGCGCACAGGCTGAATCTTAACGAGAACTTTCGTTTTGAAACATCAACTTTTTGTCAGCGTCGATAGTAGTTGGATACGATGAAAGTTGGAGCAGCAGTTGGCAAATTTGCCGCTCCACCGCCAGGCACTAAGCCACGGGTCACCAAGGGAGACAAAAAGATGATTGAAATGAGTGTAGCTGGAATTGCCATAGATGCCCGCAACGCCCAGCCGATTGTTGTCCTCAAAGAAAATGACACGATGCGTACTCTGCCTATTTGGATTGGCATGGCTGAGGCAAAAGCCATCTCGTTTGCCCTGGAAAAAGCAAAGTCGGAGCGTCCGCTTACACACGAGCTCTTGCTGACCACTATCGAACAACTGAATTACGCCTTAGATCAAATTGAAATCAACAAGTTGGACGAACAGACTTATTCGGCAATTTTGAAATTGACGCCGAAAGAAGCCGGAAAGGAACCGATGATGATCGATGCTCGACCTTCCGACGCGATAGCACTTGCCCTTTCGGCAAAAGCGCCGATCTTTGTTTCGCCGGAAATAACCATCAATGCAGTCATGGCTCCTGATGAGGAAACGGCGGAATTCAAGCAATTCGTAAGCAAATTGAAGGCATCCGACTTCAAGTTACCGGGAGTAAGTTCTGTAACGCCGCTTGAAGAAGATCCGGAAAATACTGAAGGCGAATCAGCCTAAGCATTTGAGCTGGAACATTCGAATGGCGTCTGTTTTTCAAGATGCTGAATGAAGGCAAGCACGGCATGGTCGGCAGCGATCGGAGTTTTGAAATCAAACTTGATCGTGTTGAAAATGCGCGTATCGCCTTGCGCAAAGTAAAGTCCTGCCAACTTGGTCAGCAGAATCAAAAGTGGATTTATCAACAGGTTCACTAACGCATTCGAAGATTTCCTCGTGAATGCGATCGCATAACCCTCCGTATTTCCAGATGCAGAGAGTCTCAAGGCGAACATGAGATATAAATGCATAAAATCGGGACCGAGCGTTACCGTGCCGGTTGAGCCATACCAATAGTCAAGCTTGTAGGTCAATTCACGGGCATAAAACTTCGCTATCAGCTTGCCAATCACGTTGGTGGCAGGCACGATGCCTGTATTTTTGAACTGAATATGGCTTGATGTGAGACGGCGCGGCTCCATATTCAAAACATCGCCGGGCAAATTGTGCACAGTATGAAAGTGCTGCTCGTCTATGGCGTTGATCATGA
Organism: Candidatus Melainabacteria bacterium; assembly: GCA_003963305.1. Classification (NCBI taxonomy): domain Bacteria; kingdom Bacillati; phylum Candidatus Melainabacteria; species Candidatus Melainabacteria bacterium. Next base: position 269,306 of record RXJR01000015.1, read on the forward strand.
CTACATTGGGGTGACAATTTTTGATGAAGAAGTTGCCTAACGAGTATTGATACGACTTTCCATTCAACTCAGGATGAATAGGAATGTCTTCAGCCGGTGCTTCATCACCCAACCAGATCCAGATCAGACCGTACCGTTCACGCACCACCCAGGCTCTGGTTGAAACCACCCGCGGTGCCTTGGCTTTCTGGCACGGAATATCGGTGCAATTACCGTTGCCGTCAAAACACCAGTTATGAAAGAAGCAACGCAGTTGCTCACCATCGACTTTACCTTCTGCCAGATGAGCACCCATATGAGGGCAGTATGCATCAAGCGCAGCAACTTCACCGCTGCTAGTCCGAAAGACAGCTAATTCACGACCGGCAATGCTGGCCGGAATAACCTTATTACGCCTCAACGCATGCGAGGGCATCAACCAGTACCATCCGATTGCCACGCAATCAGTACGAGTAAATAAGTTGTACTGCTCTCTGGTCAAAGCCTTATGCTGGCCCGAGCGACTGACGAAAATACGACCGACTACACTGTTTGCCTGCATTTTCTACGAAGCCTTCTGATTGATATCTGTAATGCCAGCATGCGAAACAGCTGCTGAACGCACACGCCCAGAGTGTAGCCTTCCCGCTTCGAACCATTGCCGCGCCAATCGCGTCAAATTATCGGCACTCAATTCACACACACACAGAAGCTCATCTCCTTCGTAATACTTCGGATTACGCGAAAGGAAATACTGCACATCCAGTCGACCGGAATCTTTGTCGGGAATGGACGCCAGATCGGCGCTCAAGTAACTGCGGCAACCAGAGAATTTGACAAGACCAGCGGTGGCATCGTACTGATCGCCGAATTTCCGCATCGCCAGATAATTCATCAACGACTGCATCTCGATAGGAGTCTCGACATCATGTCGGGGATAGTAGTCATTGCTGAATAGAGACAGATATCTATAGGTTCTATGACCTTTCACAATCAACAACCAGTAGAGAGGCGTGTCAGGGGCTTCTTGCTTGATAGAGCCTGCCAACTCGAGCCAGGCTTTAGACATCTGATTTTGCCCCCAGTAGGCTGGCTCAATAATGGTGTCACCGGAATACAAAACTCTTACAGGCTTGCCTGCGAAATTCTCATCGTAGACAACAACAGTAGAGAATCCTCTGATAATGGCACTTTCATCACGCAGAACAACTGCACAGTTCTTCGCGTCGAGATCGCGATAAAAGACAGACGGTTCGCCACCGTCATAATTTCTGCGATAGAGGTTGAACATGGTCGCTCTATCTACCTCAGTCAAAGTCGAAATTTCTACGATTGATGTTTGCAGCATGAAATGTTATTCGCCTATAGAGGTATCGACCACGGACTAATAAAACCCCCTTGCCAGTGTTATTTGCGCCCGCGTCAACTCCGCGGAGTATCGCCCAAGCAGCACATTGAAAAACATAAGATGAAGACTTACAAACGCACGCCAGGAAAAAACCGTATCGCGCTGATCGATTGGAGTTGGCTCAAATAACCAGTGTCCCAACAATCCGACAGCCTGCGAAAGGGGCATGAATAGAAACAGCCAATAGTTGTGTTGCAAGAGTGCAAGGGCTGCGATTGAATACATCAACACAAATGCAAAGCAATGCATCGCGACATTTGCAGGAGCTTGATGCTTCAAGAGAAAAACAGGCCAGTACTGTTCGATCGAAAAGACAAATTGTTGAATCAAATTCCTGTCGGAAGAGCCGCTAAAACCCAAATGAACGCCTGAAGAAGAAATCGGAGAAATTTTGCCGGGTATATCATAAGAACTAATTCTGTTACGGTATCTCTCTAAAGCCTCATTTTCTGTACTTGTACGATTCAACTGCACGAGCACTTCACCATGGCTCTGCTGATTCAAAACCGGCAACGGTTTTCCATCTTGGGCAACTTCTACACCACGGAGAAAGACGGTGTGCACCGCACCACTATCGTCGCGCTTGACCATCCGGGCTGCCCCGTTGAAAGCGGGCTCACTTATCGTGGATGGTGGGGGTATTGGTGTCTTCAGCTTGTCAGGATCGAGCACAGCAAAATCGGCTTTGCCACCCACTCTTATGCGACCAGCGTCCAGATTGAACCAATTCGCCGGCTCGGATGTAACTCGCGATACGGCACGATAAAACGGTAAGAAGTTAGATGTTGCTGCTTGCCTTAGAACAGAAAGGGAATTGTCGAAAAAAGCGAGGTTACGACTATGAGCACCAGCGTCGCTGAATCCTGGCAAAATGTCTCGGTGCGACATCAATTTATGCCGTACCCCTGCGCGCTGATTAGCGTTGCAGGCATACCATCGCAGATCCTCATCATACAGTTCCAGAAGATTCATGAAGTAAGTCAGGGGGTCGACTCCAGATTCGGCCGCAGCCTGACCAATCGACTTACCGACTAGAGAGCGATCAGGTGCAGCCTCGATAAACATCAGCTCAAAATTTCGATGAAAGGCTCGAGGTAAATGGCTCAACCATGACTCTCGAAATTCCCGTTTGAACTGATCCTGCATCCAGAGTGCCTTTCGTTCCGAGCGTGTGGCACAGTTGTTCAACTTCACACCAGCCGAAAACTCCTCGAAAAACGGCGTCAGGCATCCGTCAGCATGAATAACAAATGGTTCTGCCAGAGTCTGAAAGCGAATATTGCAACCAAGCAGCTGATTGCAAACGAATAGCAGAAGCGGGTAAACCCTCCACAAATGTGGTGCCGTGCCCATATCCAGCGCAGCGAGAATTGTGCAGCGCAGCGGTGCGCGCCAAACACCAGGGCACATGCGCAAGATATCTATAAGAGACCAGGGGTTTCGCGGATTAGGGGTGACTTGAAAAACAGCATCATACTGACGGCACAGATCGGCAAGCATTTTGTATTCAGCGTAACTAGCATGATGAGAGGGCAGCGCCTGGCCGGCAAACGGTCCACTGACTTTGTGCCAGTGCACCATGTCAACAGATATTCCGATGCATCCCGCATCAAGCGCAGACTTCGCCAAAACGCGCATTTGTTCGAGCTCAGTCGCGGTAGCATGCTCGGAGATACTACGCTCGAGCCCCATTACGTGCACCCTCAACGCGCTATGTCCCAACATGCAGGCAACATTCGGTCCCAACTTCAGGGTGCGTAGATGATTAAAATATTGATCGGGAGATTGCCAGGCGTGCGCATTCTCCAACCATGCAGAAATCAGTGGTGCCGGCAATGTTTCCACGCGAGAAAAGATATATGAAAGATCAACGGGTGCACCAAAGGTGGTGGAAAGGCTGCACCCACCCATGACGACCGTAGTGACACCATGTCGCACCGATTCAGGGAGCCCTGGCGCCAGTTCTACCTCGAGATCGTAGTGCGTATGTATATCGACCAGGCCAGGAACTATCCACAGTCCGCCGGCATTGATCTGTCTGGCTGCGCTGGCATTCAAATTCTTTCCTATTGCAATGACACGACCGGCCAGAACAGCAATGTCAAGCTGTCTACCTTCGTTTACACCATCAAAAACAAGACCGTTGCGCAGAATGAGGTCGCATACTAACGGCTCACCCTGCGCAGACTCGCCCCGGGCAGACTCGCTTCGCGAAACCTCGCGCCTCACCGGGTCAGGCAAGGTCGCGTTGCTCGACAGCGAAGTCTTGTGCATTTGTACTAAGCCTTCTTGCGCATCATAGAGGCTCCGAGTGCACCAATGACAATACCGACCAGCGCACCCGCGAGGACTGCGATAATGACAAATTTTTGAATATCATCTTTAATTGTGGTGACAACAGGATTGTCGAGAATGTTTGCAGAGAAAATAATTCTCGAAACCTTCCAAACGTCACCTTCTTTGACAACAACGGCGCTCCAACGTTCAGGCATGACCCTTACTTCACCGCTCTTGAAGTAATAACTGTCGTTAGAGGTGCCATGGCAGATACCGACACTGTCCGAAAGAAACTCTGTCGGTCCATCTGCAACCGGTTTGACTTCAATCTTATCGATACCGAAAGCTTTGTTCTCGAAAAGCTTTGTCCAGTAATCGCGGAATGCATTCAATGAAACAAACTTTTGTCCGTCGACTGTGATCACTGTCAAATTATCGTTGACCAGAAATGGCTTCAAAGCCTCGAAATCACGAGTATTAATCGCCTTCTCCGTAACTTCCCGTAACTTGGTCAGCTCAGCATGATCTTTTGCATGCGCGTCACCTGTTTCAACCTGGACCTTCGGGGATTCCACTGCCATTGCAGTACTAGCTGCGAGTGACATGAACAAACTCACAACCAGGGGCATTATTGAACGCATTATTTTCTCGCTTGTGTAAGACAGTCGGCGGCTATACTATACAGCAAGCTAGACAAGCAGCCCAGCAAAAACGGCATGAACAGCGGATATACAAATATATCGGATGATACCACGGGTGGAGTAGCGTGACGGATCAAGTGTCTATCGCAAAGAGCGATCCGACTACCAAAATGAAAAAAATGCAACCCCCATCTGGAGGCGCTCAGCCGCCAGAACGGTGGCTGACACTTGCTCTTATAGGTATCACCTTTACCGGAACTGTGCTTATCGATATCTGCTCACCACCTGTCACCACATTCACGCTATCCCTCGTATATATAGTTATATTCTCAGTCCTGAAGCTATATGCAAGAGAGCACGACAGCGTCGATCGAGAAGCAACAAAACCGAGAGAGTCTGAATTTACTCAGCCTATGGTCTCAATTGTGGTACCAGCTCATAATGAAGAGTTGCTGCTTGCCACCACAATAAAATCTATATTGAACCTGGACTATCCCGACTTCGAATTGCTTGTCGTCAACGACCGCAGTACAGACCAGACAGAAGCAGTGCTCCAGAGCATCAAGGCTGCTGGTGACCCAAGATTCAGATTTATCACACGCAACAGTGAAAACAGACCTGGTAAAGCCGCTTGTATAAATGATGCGCTCAAGCACACGAGCGGCAAACTGATAGCAGTCTTCGACGCCGATACCCAGGTCGCACCAGACTTTCTTACCTCAGCAGTGACCTACTTTGCCAATCCACTGGTCGGCGCGGTGCAAGGCAAAAAATCGTTAATCAACGGCGACAAAAACCTGATCACGAGATGCCAGAAAAACGAATACTTCATGGACCACCACTTCCAGAGCACACGTGACAACATTCGTTGCGCTGTTGAACTGAGAGGCAACGGCATGGTGCTCCGACGAACCGCAGTGGAAGAACTTGGTGGCTTAAACGAGAACAGCCTCGCCGAAGATCTTGATCTGTCCACGAGGATGCACATTACAGGATGGGATATCAGATTTGCTCAAGACGCCATATTAGCGGAAGAAGCTCCGGAATCATTAAAAGCACTTTTTAAACAACGCCTGCGGTGGACCGAAGGGTGCATCGTTCGTTACCTCGAGAATGCGCGCAAAATTTTGCCCCACAAAAAGCTTTCGCTGAGAACAAAACTCGATGCATCGCTCTTCATTCTGGAATTTATCGGACCATTCTGGCTGCTTATAGAGAATGCAGTGCTCGTGATTCGCTGGTTGAGTGGCAACTGGGTGCCACAGCCGCTTCTAGTGGCGGCACCGGCTATGACGATTTTGTGCTTGTATTTCATTTACGCAAGTTTCGCAGGCATTTACAGAGCCGAGAACGGAAACCTCGGGAAAGCGATTCAGGGCACGATCATGGTCTACTGCTACCTGTCACTGCTCTTTGTTCCTCTCGTCTTTCTGCTGATGTTCAAGTTCCTCAAAAATCCGTCACGAGATCTGGCATGGTTCAAACCGCCACGTTATGGAGCGGCATTCAAATGAGTCCATGGACGCTGTGCGCGGCACTGCCTGTGATCACCTTTGTGAGCCTGGTGCTTGCGGAAAAGCGCTCGCCGGAGACCACCACTCAACCAGCAAAATATTCCGCGGCGGACTGGTTTCTGAATCTTTCCGGGTTCTTTATGCAAGGTCTTGTGATACCAGCCGCTGGCCTGGCGCTCGCACTATTTGTCTTTCCCACAATTTTTCCAGGACTGCATCAATGTCTCAAGATTGGCTTTGCAGGAGCATTTTTCTTGAACTTTGTCGTGGTTGATCTTCTGTACTACTTTCAGCATCGCGCCTTTCATGAAGTACCAATGCTCTGGAAGTTTCATGCGCCGCATCACTATTCACCAACAGTAAATGTATGGGCGACATCGAGAAATGCTCTGATGACACATTTCCTCTTCGTCTACATGCTGGTAAGTCCCATTCTCGCTTACCTCTGTGATGTAACGGAAGGCTTTTTCGCCGGGGCGATGTTAACGGCATCACTAGATCTGTTTCGCCATGCACGGCTGCACGTGCATATCCCCCTCGCCGAGGGCATACTCGTAACGCCGGGCGAACATCACCGCCATCACGACGCTGACAAACCCGAAGCGAACTATGGTGCCAACTTCATTTTCTGGGACAAGCTTTTCGGTACATTCTCGCCAGGAGAGTACTTCCCCGCTCAATATGCCGGTCAGGGACAACCATCCTTTCGGAACCAACTTCTTTCCCCCTGGAGAACTTGATTGCATCCACATCTCGCTCAAAGAAATACCAAATCACTGCTTGACGATCGCCCCACTTATAAGAAGCTGGAGCTGAATCAAAAGCGCAATCATGAGCAAGATCATTCGGCCATGATGGACGAAGCGACACGTTTATTCGTCTACGAAGACTGCAAAAACGAATACTGGAACCCAGAAGAGTTTTCTCTGTTGTACGGCACTCCACTCTGGTATGAGGCATCTCCAACACAACGGCTCATTCTCAATCAACTTTTCTGGGTCGCCTACTATGCCCAGATCATATCTGCAGAAATTGCCACCATTTATCTCAATCAAGTCTCAGCCGCCGGTCTTTACACTCACGAAGATTTCCGCATAGTCTGCGATTCACTCGATCTTGAAACCAAACAAGAAAGAGCCCACATCAATGCCTTCAAGACAATTGGAGAAGACGTTGAATGGCGGCTTTTTGGCGAGAGGCTATTCACGTATCCGATGCGAAGTTTGTTCGAACAAACGATGATCTTTGCTGATTCAAACGCAGGAAAAGATTTCTGGAGAAAAATGCAGATAAAAGCATTCACGCTCCTATCTGCCAGCAATGCCTTTCTAGCCAGCCAGTATCTGCTCGTGCGCGGCTTGCGAACATTGAACGGCAAACTAATACAGCACAAACTCTCGATGTATTACATGAATCATCCCGACAAAGAAAATGCGCCCATACCTTCCAAAATCAGCTACTACCATTTCATGGACGAAAGTTTCCACTTCAACACATCAAAGCTGATTGGTCATGAAATTCCGCACAGTCTCGACGAACCCACAGCCTTCGAAAAATTCGTGATGAATAGGGGCATTGCAGGCTGCCAGAAAGACCACTTCAATTTCTCTGCCACCATCAAGGGAATCTTCTGGTATGAACCATCTCTGTTTCCAGTCATATACAAACTTTTTCGCTCACCGCACTTTAGCATGAATGAAGCTGAAGCACGAAACATGATCGATCGATGCTTTTGCAAGGAAAACGATGCCATCAACCAGGCTTTCGATTTACATCAAACCGCTTACGAGTCCTACAAGGTCTATGTAGAACCAATCAAATATCTAGACGAACAGAATCGCAATATGAACATCATGGGGAACAACTCCATTGAAAAATATCTGAGTGTCAATGCCAATGCGTTGCGCAATTTTCGAGGTTCTTAGCGATGTCGTTCTGCATTGAATTTCCGCATACAAGCCACAAACCAGTTTGTTTACCGGAAGGAGCAAACCTTTCGGAAGAACTGAGCGTGGTCAATTCACCTGTTCTTTTTGGTTGTAGAACAGGCATTTGCGGCACCTGCCTCGTGCAAATTCAATCCGGACATCAAGCACTGAAACCAGCTGAAGAGTCCGAGCAAGAAGCTCTGGAAGTTTACGCTCCGGGTATCGATAACGCAAGACTGGCGTGTCAGATCGCTTTGACAGCGAATATCGCATTGATCAAGATTGAGGGCGGATGATGTCTAAATCACTTCTACCCCAGTACTGGTATGTCGTAGCTGATGCAAGTGAAGTGACGCAGCATGCGGTGCTATCGCGCACAGTTCTGGACGAGTCTCTAGCCTGCTACCGAGATGCTGAAGGGAGAGCAATCGTTGCCCAAGACCGCTGCATACATCGCAGCGCTCGTCTTTCGTCGGGCACCGTCAGAGATGGCAAGCTAAGTTGTCGCTACCATGGTTGGGTCTATGGCGAAAGCGGCAGTATTATCTCGATTCCATGTGAAGGTGGTGCCGAGTTTGCACGCAAATGCGGTATGAAAGCAAAGACTTTCACTACCGCAGAGCAAGATGGATACATTTACGTCTGCCTCACACCCGGCGAGCATACACCTCCGCGCCCCCTGACACTGAGAGAACTAGGCTCGGTCTGGAAAGGACGAGTGCGCTTGCAGAGCCGCTTTCATAATTCCCTGTCGAATTGCGTAGAAAACTACATTGATGTGCCTCACACGGCATACGTGCATCACGGCATATTCAGAAAGCCAAATGGCGAACCTTTGCGCACCACAGTGACACGCTGCGAAGGACGAATCGACATTACCTACCATGGTGAGCGCTTGAATCTCGGCACGTTCAGCGCATTTTTAAACCCCAGTGGTGCGGAGATAGAACATTCAGATCACTTCTTCGCTCCAAACGTCACAAGCGTGCATTACAAAATGCCCGGTGGATACAGATATTCGATCAGCTCGCAGTCAATTCCCGTGACCGCCATGGAAACGCTGGTTTACACGGACATCAGCTACGATTTTGGCATCTGGACTGCTATTTCAAAAGCGATGGTAAAACGACAGGCACAAGAAGTGCTGAAGCAGGACATAGATATTCTCAATGAACAGGGACGGAACATCGAAAAATACGGTGAACGTTTCTACACGACTTCCGCGGATCTCATCCACACGCTCACAAGCGAAGTGATCTCCGGACTGCGCAATGGTAAATCTCCGGCAGAACTTTCTGCTGAACAAAAGGAGATAACTTTCTGCGTATGACGATACTCGGACATCTGGCAGCAATATTTCCAATCTTGCACCTGTGTGCAATCGCCAGCGCACTCGTATGGTGCATTCAGACCCCTAATCTTGCAAGCGCCGCAACTCTGTTTTTTGCCACTTACTTTTTGCCACCCCTGACTTTCCGACTCTATTCGCTCAAATATCCAGCCCGCTCCGGTCGCTGGGTAATCAGCAACGGACTGCGATGCGACTGGTGGGTAGCGCATCAATTGCAAATGGTTTACGCCGCCATTCCAGCCCTGGAAGCATTTCTGAGATTCATTCCGGGAGCCTACAGCGCCTGGCTGCGGCTATGGGGAAGCAAGGTCGGTAAAAACGTTTACTGGACGCCTCTAGTCGAAATCATCGACAGACACATGCTTCGCATCGGAGACAACGTTGTTTTTGGACACAAAGTTATTTGCACATCGCATGTGGTTTCAAAAAAGGACAATGGTGAATTCGTCCTTCTCTTGAGACCCGTGCGCATTGGTTCTGGCACCTTCATCGGTGCACTCTCAAGGCTTGGTCCCGGCGTGAAAGTGCCGGAAAGATCAGCCGTCCCGTACGACACTGAATACAGGTTCTCATATGCAGAATAAACTTATCGCTCGAACAGCCATCAAACTACTTCGCGCAGCGTGTTTTCCAGTCAGCCTCAAATTCAATAAAAGCCTGGAAGATCCAAAGATCGCCCAGCAAGATACCTATTGGAAAATCATGGCTGACTTTGCTCAAACAGACTACGCCAGAAGCTTTGGTATCACAGGTGATGAAAATTACAAAGAGTTTGCTGCCAAAGTTCCCATTCAGACTTACGAGGAGTTAGAACCCTGGATTGAACGACAGCTGAAGTTCCCAACTTCGAAAGTGCTGACTCCGCACAAAGTAATCCACATTGAGCCAACCTCAGGAAGCTCCGGCAGCAGAAAACAGATTCCTTACACTGCGAAGTTAATAAACTCGTTTACGAATCTGTTCGCCATCTGGGCGCAAGACCTTTTGCAAAGCGGCTTGAAATTGGAGTCTGGTCGCATTTTCATCAGCGTCTCTCCGAAGCCTGACCAGAACAAAGGTTTCCACAGCGACAAAGAGTACTTGAAAGAGCCCCTGAAATCTCTGGTCTCACAGTTCCTCCTTTCTGCGCCGACGACTTCAGACCCAGTGCAATTTCAGCACGAGCTAGCCATGACTTTACTGTCGGAAGAGCAGCTGGAAATCATTTCGATCTGGAGCCCAACTTACCTTCTGTCACTGATGGAGTACATCGAGCAGAACAAAATGACGCTCCTCAAGTCAGTCATCCTCAGATCTCTGCCATTTACAGAGGAGGCGCCGATTGACTGGCAAAAGGTTTGGCCGAAACTGAAATTGATCTCTTGCTGGGACGATGCGTCTGCAGAACTGGCGGCGAATCAATTGAAGAAGTGTTTCCCGGGTATCCGCATTCAAGGCAAAGGACTGCTCTCTACAGAAGCACCATTTACGGTGCCTCTCAGTGATGCTGAAGGCTGCTTGCCGCTGCTCAACGATGTCTTTCTTGAATTCGAAAACAGCGATGGTGAGATCAAGCGCTTGCACGAACTTATCGACTCCGAGAAATATCAGATCATAGTCACACAGAACTCGGGTTTGACGCGATACCGAATCAACGACACCGTTCAGGTGCGTGGTTTCTATCGCAACACAGCGATGCTCGAGTTCGTCGGACGCGCTAACTCAGTTTGCGATCTGGCGGGCGAAAAGTTGCATGAGGAATTTGTGCAGACAGCTTTAACTCCGCTTTTCCCTGCTGATGCATTCGCGCTGGTCCCGAATTGCGAGCAGGATCTCGGCTATACGCTGCTTGTAGACTCGCGCACTCAATCAAACCACGGCGAAATTGTTGAGAGAGCGGAAGAAGCGTTGTGTGCAGCTCACCATTACAAACTAGCGCGCACGCAATCACAAATCTCGAAACTGCAGCTCGAACTGGTCGAAAACCTGGCGACTCGACTGCAGGAATTCCATCAGAGCGAAGGAATGCAACTGGGCGACATCAAAGATACAGTCTTTATCAATGACCCAGAAAAAGCGGGACGCTTGCTGACTTTCCTCAAAGAGCGGAGAGATAGCAGTCAGCCGCTTCGGGTAAGCTTGTTGGAAGAAAGCAGTGCTCCACTTCAAGTGTCTGCACAAGCGACTCGACTTGAGGTTGGCTCATAAGCTTGCGAAGCAACTCTAATTTGCGCGGCGTTTCTTCCTCGTGTCGAAGCGCCGCCAGGACGTTCTGCAACTCATTGTGGTTCAATCCACCCGCGACCTTATCAACAATAGCGAGCGCACCTTGCGGACCGACACGAACCATCATCGTGTAGTTTTGAAGCGCATCTTCGATCAGGGAATAGTCACGCGGAGAAAGAATGGCTGAGGAAAACAGAACTGCACCACTACGATGATGCAGGGCTTCCTCCTTGCAAATGACGCCAAGAATTCTGGACAAATTTGTATGCGTGCAAGCTTTTGCAAGCCGCATGTAATGATCGAGTCCCCAGCCTTCGAGAATTACCTGTACAAGATAAACGAGCAAGCGAGGCGGATACTCTTCAATCAAGCTAGATAAAAAAGAGAGAAAATGTCCCTGCGGAAGCTGCTTGCACTGAGCCGGCAAATACGGCTCAATCCACGCCAGATGCCTGGCTTCATCGGCACCTATCAATGCAAACAACTGTGCCTCATCAGTACCTTCGGCAGTCAAAATCATTTTGGCACTATACGCCAGGCCAGATTTCTCAATGAAGTATGCCTCTGTAAGAAGTGATTGGTTGCACTTACTGAGAATTTCAACTTGCTGTTGGTCAGACAGCTTCATGAAAACTGCTGAACCATCCAGCCCCCACCATTGAGCAGACCAGAGCGAGCTGTAGTCCAGGAGGCGAACATCCGGAAGCTCTTTATCTGAGCCAGTCTTACTGGCGATGATTCGGTACAAAGGCGAATCTTTTCCCGCATGAGGAGCATCGAGTTTGTTCCGCACATCTACCTTGTTCCGCAAGGCAAGACTAATATTGGCACCTTCCTTGTTCCGCGAGTCGAGACTAATGCTGGCATCGACCTTGTCGCGCAAATGGAGCTTGCTGCTGGGAACTTCTAGACTTTTCGGAGCCGGATTTTCACTCATTACTTCAACGAGCCTCCATGAGCTTCTTACTGGCGCTGTGAAAAATGAAATCAGCAACTTTCTGCGGCATAGACCGGCGCATATAGTAAAGCGCCTGAGTATCAGAACCGATACGCAATCGAAGCGGCATACTCGACTTGCTGCTCAGCTCAAAAACTGCATCCGCCACTTTGTTTGGGTTACCTCCCGGTCCTTCCATCTTTTTACGCAGGAACGCTCGATAGCCCTGCATTTGCCGGGTGTAAATGCCATTCTTACTGCTGTCGGCATCGCTTCGGGCCCAGTCGATATTCTGCACAAATTTCGTGCGAAAACCACCCGGCTCTACGATGCACACGTCAATTCCGTGAAGGGACAGTTCATAAGAAAGCGATTCGCTCAGCCCTTCCAGCGCAAACTTACTCGCGACATAAAGACTCTGCAGCGGCATGCCGACAAACCCAAGCACCGAGGAAATGTTGATTACTTTGCCGCGAGATTGACGCAATGACGGCAACAGATCTCTAGTCAATAAAAGTGGTGCAAAGAAGTTGACTTCGAATTGCTGGCGTATCTGGTCCTCGCTCAAAGTTTCGAGCGGACCAGCCAGTGCGTAACCGGCGTTGTTGATCAAGCAATCGAGACCCTTGTCACATGAACTGCTAACGATTTCAACCACTGTTTGTCGCTCTGACGGAGAAGCAACATTAGCGGGAATAACAACCAGATTTTCGCTCTCGATATCAGCCAGGTGATCAGGATTTCTAGTAGTAGCAAAAACTTTCCACTGCGCAGAACGCAAATACCGTTCGGTTATAAGACGACCGAAGCCTGAGGAGCAACCAGTTATCAAAACCGTTTTTAGCATGTGCTTAATCGCTGCCCCTCAAATTATCTAGTCGCGTACTGTTTAGTAATCATCGACAAATCGACGCTGCTGTTTCTTCTTACCGACTTCGCGCTTCGCCTCAGTGCGCTTCAATTTCACAGCTTTCGGGACCTTTGTCGGCTTGCGCACCACCGGTGGGTGCAACACAGACTCAAGCATCTCTCGTAATTTTTCCAGACACTCATCAACATTGGTAATCTGATCACGATGTTGCTGGCTACTTAGAACAAGCACTCCCTCTGCGGTGAGGCGCGATCCATACCTGGTAATAAATCTGTTCTTCATGGGTACAGAAAGGCTGGGACTGTTTGTAACATCCCAGTGCAAAATGGCTTTGCTGTTCACCTTATTGACGTTCTGTCCACCGGGACCGCCACTGCGAGCAAAACTGAATTCAAATTCCGTTTCTGGAATTTCTCGACCTGAGCTTAGTACTAAATTAGCCATATTAATAGATTACTGCACCATTTGCGGTGTCGCAAGAGAAGAGACAAAGCAAAGAATATCGATGTGGAGAACAATAGATATAAAACGTGGTCCAAGTGAACAACATTCACACGCCTGTAAGATAGTTTAATCGAAGGAACTTTAATGTTCAGGGAAACGTCACCCTCCCATCGACGCAAATAGTCCATCTGTCGGCTCGAAATTCCAATTAGCAGGAGGCACTACATTTAGTGGCACCACCATAAGTGCTTTGCAACTTCTTGCAATTGAACAGCTTGCCAACAACAAACGTTTGTAGTACAAAAGGCAACATACAACATTGATTGGATTCGATTCACTTTCAGTGACGCGCAGTATGGAACTGAGCTGACCAGGTACCTGACGATTATTCGGACTTGAGTCGTATGAGCCAAATTAGCCGCTTAACTTAAAAGGATTGGTCAATGAAAACAAAAGAAACATCATCAACGCAAGACTCGCAAAATTTCAACCTGCAATTGATCCAGAGTATCTGGACAATAGAACAAGACGGGTTCATTTGGTACGAATTTGAAGAGACAGAAGAGCAAGCAGCGCGACACACATTAGCAGAGCTAGAAACCAGTCAGGAAAGCGTGCATCTTTTATGATCTGAATGCACGTTTGACAGCCCTTAAACGCTCTCCATATTGTCTGAGAGAGAGGCAGAAACTTGCGGCAGAGACAATCGCTTACTTTCATCAATAGCTGTACAACTGGCAATCATTTCGTCGATCTGACTAGATAAAGTAGATACGGACTCTTTTGGGTGGGATACAGAAATTGCTTCTGGTTCCTTTCCTGTCAAAAGGAACGCCAAAGTCGCACCGAAAGAATAGACATCGCTGGCAACGGTTGATTTGCCCCTGAACTGCTCCGGAGCCATATATAGATGCTTTCCAACCACTGAACCAGTGATGTTGATTTCAATCTGTTGTGCAACTGAAAAGTCGATCAAATAGACTTTGTTTTCATCTGAGAGCATCAGATTATCGGGCGTGAAGTCACGGTGCACGACAGGCGGGTTAAGTCCGTGCAAATATTGCAGAATGCCGCACATTTGTCGAGCCAGAGCAATTACATCGCTCTCCTTCATCGCGCCGGCCTCATCCACAAGGCGCTTCAATGTTTTACCGGTGATGCGTTCCATTACTAGATACGCACGATGGTCTTCGACAAATACATCGTAAAGTTTGACGATTTGCGGATGGTCGATGCGACTCAACATCTCAGCTTCGGCCTGGAACTTCTCTGCAACCGACTTTCTTACTCGCGCATCAGGGAAAACAGGCATGACAAACTCTTTTAGAGCCACCGTCTCGAGGGTACCAAGGGCTCTGTCAGCTCGCGTAGCCAGGTAAACAGTGCCCTGACCGCCGGTGCCCAATTTTCTGGTGATTGTATATTGGCCCTCTTGCAGCATCATCCCCGGTGTCAACGGTGTTAGCTTTTCCCGTTTTGAAGGCGCGGTCAGCTCGTTGAGCCAGAGTTCGGTAAAACCTTCGGTAGACTTAGCAGCCTTAAACACCGAGAACAGTTCGTCCGGGGTCGAGGTACCGTAAGCTTTTTCAGGAACTCCTATCTTTAACGCTTGCAAAAACACTTCTCGCTCGGCAGGAACGAGCAAGTCACCATATCTGACACTAGCGCCCTGACCGACGGAGATACCTTCGATTTTTATTTTGTAGTCCCCGACAGACTTAGTGCCCTTAGGTCTAATGACAGAAATGGATGAAATTTGAGACCAGGGTATCGATTGCGTAATCCAATAGCTAACATTCCCATTCTTTTGTTGCTGAGCGAATACAAGACCACCCTGAGTTATTCCTATGTGACTCGGCATGTCAGCGCGAAGAAAAGTCATACCAGCGATGTAGAGTCCTATCGCACCGGAGCCAAAAATAGACACCTGATTAATAAAGGTGATCAAGCCGGAAATGACAGGGCTAGATGGTGATTGAAGAAATGGCTTAAGTGGCACCAACAGGACGCGCGCAAGAAAGTGAACGATTGGGTCGAGTAAATTGAAATGTCCGAAGATGCCGATTATGAAGACACAAATGCAGAGCAAATACGGTAACTTAGCCGCAATTGGTTGCCAAATGCGTTCAAAATCTGCGTTTGGACAATACCGAATGGCAAACTCGTCAGGGATATTGACCATTCGGTCACGCAGAGGTATTTGAAAACAACTGAGATTAAGTGTTGTCACGCCGGTACCTTCTCTAATTGTCTCAGCGTGTTTGCAACAGTCTCAGCTGAAGCAGGTCGCTCGTTCGCCTCAAGAGCTGTACATTGTTCAATCAGAGCATCCAATTTTGGGTTTATGGTTGCGATGGAGCTTGAAGGTTTCGACACAGTCAGAGCTTCCGGGTCGTTTCCTGTCAACAAATAGTTGAGAGTGCAGCCTAACCCGTACAGATCGCTTCTCGTCGTTGCCTTGCCTCTCAATTGTTCGGCAGACATATATGCTTGCTTACCGATCATGGTACCAGTAGCGGTGCCAAGAAAAAGATTCGATGCTCCAAAATCGATCAGATGAATTAAGCCATGTTCGTCGACAATCAAATTGTCAGGGCTGATATCTCGATGGATAATGGGAATCGGCTGATTGTGAAGGTAGGCAATGATTTCAGCGATCTGTAGTCCCCATGACACAACCTGATTCTCAGGTACAGCACCATGTTGTCGCACGTACTTGCGAAGATCTTGACCTTGAATGTACTCGAGCACAAGGTAATGGCGCCCATGGTCAACGAAGTTGTCCATAACTTTCGCGATTTGCGGATGGTCCAACTTGGCCAGCAATTCAGCTTCACGATCGAACAAACGAATCGCTTCAGAACGCATGGCAGTCTCCGCATCCTCAGGAATTACTGCTTCCTTCAAAACAAATTGTTTGTTTCCGGGATCACGCACCAGGTAAATTGCAGAAAAACCACCGAAAGCAAGTTGGCGCTCAACTGTAAATCTACCGCCAGCCACGACTGCTTCTGGTTCCAGCGGAATGAAATTGGTAGCACCGAACCGCCGCGTCAACTCTTCTTCCCACATTTCTGTATAGCCGTGCTTATCGTCGACTCCAGCGATAAGATGCATTTCCGACTTAGCCGCTTCCAGCTCGGGAAACTTAGCGCTGCCACCAGACCAGACATCTAGAGCCACGAGTAATTGTTGCGCCTCAGCGGGAGTAAGCTTAGAGAAGGCAATATTAGTGGGCAAGCTTCTTTCGAAGACGAGAGTCAGAGAATTGTTGTGATACCGTATCGCACGAACCTTCGACCATTCGTGGTGAGAACGAAAACCAAAAGCAGGGCAGAGCCAAACTGGCAAAGAGATGCCTTGTCTGTTCATAAAAATCGTTCTGTCCGAAAACAAGAAAGCGCCAATAGCCATGGCCGCAATAATCAACACTTGCCCGAACACAAGCACGAGAGTCGGACCGACTTGAATCGAACCGTTCGCAACAGCCATGATAATGACGACCCAGGACCAGACTGCAAAAACCAGGGCGATGGGAAGGCTAGCGGTCAGAGCAATGCACGAGGCTTTGACTGGCAAACTTCTGTAATTCAGGGTTACTTCGGCTTCTGCCACTGTAGGTACCGATTACTGGTAGTTATGTGCCACAAATTGGCTAATTTCATTCTTAAAGAGACCTGGAATTAAATGATTATTGGTGCGATTGATCGGAAGAGTAATCGCTCGACTGGTCAGTTTAGAGTTGTGAGAAATGATTGGTCAGAAGAGTAATGCGCTCGACTGGTCATTTTAGTGGTGCGATTGATTAGCCAGAAGCGATCCACGCTGCAGAGAAGCGGGAGATTGAAGCTTTGCGGAGACAGCAGTCTTGGCGTTCAAGGTGCTCATACCAGAACCAAAACCGGATGGCTCGCTCTTATACGTCATGACACCAGGAGCGTTCGAAACTGGTACCGCTTTTGGTGCGCCGCTGTTCGCTAGTGGTCTGCTGGCAGATGGGGCAGAATGCTGGTTCAACATTCTTCCAGCCAGCATATTCGTCGACGTTCCACTGGGAAGACTTCTTGCCATGCGTGCCATGTTACCTGGATTGATAGCACTCTGAAAACCGGCGTCTGACAGCCCGTTGTGCAAAATGGTCACGCCCGGTGATTGACTCATACCTGGACGAATCATCAGCGGAGGAGGCGCTGGTTGGCTCTGCTGAGGGGCTTCGATAATGATGGTCTGAGGCACATTGCCCTGGCGGCGCAAGTCATTGAACAGATAACTTTCATCGATCAATTGCACTTCCTTTCTGCCATGAAACATGTGCTGATCGATGTTCGGATTACCCGCGAAGCATGGAGCGGAGGGAATCATCAGAGCAACAACGGCTGCAAAAAGTAAACGATTTCCTTTCATTCGATATTTCCTCACACACGATACTTCGCGCACGCGCATTCAAAGGAGGGACCGCAGATATGCTCTGCGGTCTTTTTTCTCGTGAATGCCTACTAAAGCTGAATTCCCAACAGCCGTATTTTGGATCTTACGCGGCACAAAATATACGGGGTAAACCCTAGATTCGGCATAGGGGGAGCCCTCGCGGGCTCCGCCCTGCCACACCACCGTACAAGCGGGTCCGCATACGGCGGTTCGGT